>CAVAPE010000082.1:6234-8761 GCA_963590405.1 Eubacterium sp. CAG:180
GAGGTATGGATATTGGCACTGGCAAAGACCTTTGTGAATATGGCAATGTGCCATATCATTTGGTTGACATTTGTCCAGCTGGGTATAAATACAACCTATATGAGTATCTTAGAGATTGTGACAAAGCCGTCACGGATATACGCAATCGTGGTCGTATGCCTGTGATTTGCGGCGGCACCGGACTGTACGTCGAGTCATATTTGAAGGGCGTACGATTGCCTGATGTCCCAGAGAATAAAGCCTTGCGCCAATCGCTTGAAGCATATTCGCTTGAAGAATTGACAAAGATGCTCGCCTCGATGAAAACGTTGCATAACACAACTGATGTCGACACGAAAAAACGTGCCATTAGGGCGATTGAAATAGAAACGTTTTATCAAGAGCATCCCGACCTCGCTCAGCAGGCTCAGCCTCATCCAGTAGAAAACGCATTGGTTATAGGTGTCGACATTGATCGAGAGGCTCGCCGCAGTCGCATAACGGCACGGCTTAAGTCCCGTTTGGATGAGGGTATGATTGACGAGGTGCGCGGATTGATTGATAATGGCGTTCCTGCTGAGGACTTGATGTATTATGGCTTGGAATATAAATTCGTCACAATGCACGTTGTCGGTCAACTTTCCTATGACGAGATGTTCGCACAACTTGAAATTGCTATCCATCAGTTCGCAAAGCGGCAGATGACATGGTTCCGTGGCATGGAGCGTCGCGGATTTAAAATCAATTGGTTGCCGTACGGCATGGCTGATGATGAGTTCGCCGATGCGGTCGAGAAGATGATGTAAGCCCTATTTCAAGCGGATTTTAACTTAATCCATCGATATGACCATCAACAATTCTAATATCCATAGCTTTCGGTCTTTTCGGTAGTCCTGGCATGCGAAGAATGTCGCCTGCTATTGCTACAATCATTTCTGCACCACTGTTAATTACAATGTCGTTGATTTCCAGTTCGAAGCCATCGGCAGCACCCATTCGCTTAGGGTCAGTAGAGAAAGAATATTGCGTTTTAGCAATGCACACAGGGAAATGCCCCATGCCAATGCGCTCAATAGTCTTAATCATACGGCGGGCAGATGCATTAAACGTTATTTTCGATGCACCATAGATATTCTTGGCGACCTTAGTGATCTTGTCTTCCACACTGTCGTTGTCGTCATAAGTCAATTTGAGAGGTGCGGAAGGGTTGTTCTCAATGGTGTCTACCACAAGTTGTGCTAAATCTGTTGCGCCAGCACCACCTTCAACAAACGCATTGTTTATAGCGAAGCCAACGCCCAACTCCTTGCAGTGGCTTTCGATGGCAGATACCTCGGCATCGGTATCACTCGCATAGCGATTGATGGCGATGATAACTGTTTGTCCGAATTTTTGGATGTTGCGCAAGTGTTTGTCCATATTTTCGAAGCCACGTTTGAGAGCATCAACATCTTCTTCGGTAATATTCTCGTAAGCCATGCCGCCTTGAATTTTCAGACCCTGCACGGTGGCAACAAGAATTGTCAATTTCGGTTGGAGATTCGCCTTGCGGCATTTGATGTCGTAGAATTTTTCGGCACCCAAGTCTGCGCTGAAACCAGCCTCTGTGATAACATATTCGCTGTGCGACATCGCCATTTTAGTTGCGACGATAGAGTTACATCCATGTGCAATGTTGGCGAATGGACCGCCATGGATAAAGGCAGGAGTGTGCTCAATGGTCTGCACTAAGTTTGGCTTGATTGCCGCTTTGAGCAGCACTGTAATGGCGGGAGCGACGCCCATATCGTTGACGGTAAATGGTTTGTCGTCGTATGTGAAACCGAGCAAAATATTGCCCACTCGGCGTTCGAGGTCATTAAGGTCTTTAGCAAGGCACACGATCGCCATCAATTCAGATGCAGCAGTGATGTCGAAGCCCGTTTGACGAGTGACACCATTGGTGCGTGGTCCGAGACCAATCACGATGTCGCGAAGAGCGCGGTCGTTAACGTCAAGCACTCGTTTCCAAAGCACAGTTTTCAATGCAAAACCCTCTGCCTCGTGTTGGTAGAGGTAGTTGTCAAGCAGTGCAGCAATCATGTTGTGCGCTGACGTGATGGCATGGAAATCGCCCGTGAAATGCAAGTTGATTTTTTCCATAGGCACAACCTGTGCGTATCCGCCTCCTGCTGCACCACCTTTAAGACCAAAGCAAGGTCCCAGAGATGGCTCTCGCAGAGCGACTGATGCATCTTTGCCAATGCGGTTAAGACCCAAAGCCAGTCCAACCGAAACAGTAGTCTTGCCAATCCCGGCTTTCGTAGCTGTTATAGCTGTGACAAGAATCAACTTGCTTTTTTTAACTTTCTCTTCATCTATGAGTGATATTGGCAGTTTGGCGATGTATTTGCCATAGTGATCTAAATCATCGGGATTAATACCGGCTTTCGCCGCTACTTTTTCGATGCGTTCCATCGCCACGCTACGGGCTATTTCTATATCTGATTTCATAAAAATTTTCTTTTGTATGCAAAGATAGCATAAGCTGCGAGAAGAGCAAAACAAA
>CAVAPE010000083.1:0-8745 GCA_963590405.1 Eubacterium sp. CAG:180
AGGCAGAATTAATCAATGCAATTGCTGAAAAAGCAGAATTGACAAAAGCACAAGCAAAAAGCGCTCTCGACGCAACTCTCGAGGCTATCTCAGAAGCAGTAGCAAAGGACGACAAAGTAGCCCTCATCGGCTTCGGTACATTCGCTGTTGTAGAAAAAGGCGAAAGAACTGGTATCAACCCTACTACTAAACAAAAGATCACAATCCCTGCAAAGAAGGTCGTAAAATTCAAAGCAGGTGCTGAATTGGCAGCAAAAGTAAAATAAGATATCTTCTTATTCGAAAACAAAAGCGTGTGACTACTTTCAGCCACACGCTTCTTTTTAATCATACATCAAGATGGGTAAACTCGAATCATTGGCGGCTGCCGCAGGTGCCGTCGGGCAATCGTTGGCAAGCATTGCCAAGGTGTTGATAAAATCGCGCAGGGCAACCGTAACGCGCTCGGCGGCTGATGCCGACGAACTGGTGGTGCTGGGCAACGGACCGTCGCTCAACCAAACCATTGCGGAGCATTCCGCATTTTTAGCAAAAAGACGGCTGCTGGCTGTGAATTTCGCTGCCAACACGCCGGTGTTCAGCCAACTGAAGCCGGAATACTATGTGCTCGCCGACCCGCATTTCTTCAACCCGCAGGGCAACCCTGCCGTGGCGTCGCTATGGCAGAACATCACCGCTGCCGACTGGCAGTTGACGCTGATGGTGCCCGTCAAGGCGAAGTTGCCTGCCGAAGTTACGAGCAAAGCCAACATCACCGTGGAGCGCTACAACCTCACCCCTGTGGAGGGCAACCGTTGCGTGCGCCACTGGCTCTACCGCCTTGGGCTCGGCATGCCGCGCCCGCGCAACGTGCTCATCCCGTCGCTAATGCTCGCCGTGGCAAAGGGTTTCCACAAAATCTACGTCGCCGGGGCTGACCACTCGTGGATGAAGACCATCAGCGTGGACGACGACAACCACGTGGTGTCCATCCAGCCGCATTTCTACAAGGACTCCGACGGCGAGAAGACGCGCGTGAGCACGGAGTATATGAATTATCCGCTGCACCAGATTGTCTACAGTTTCTACGTGGCGTTCCGCTCCTACCACACCATCCGCGACTACGCCGAGAGCCGCGGCGCAAGCATCGTGAACATCACCCCGGGCAGTTTCATCGATGCCTTTCCAAGGGAGAAACTTTGATGCCGGCAGGCTTCCCTGCGCAACATTTCAAGCGCGCGTGAAGGTTATACCCCCGATTTTTCGTAACTTTGCAGAAATTCTGACAAAAATAAAATTATAATATGGCTTTACAATGTGGTATTGTCGGACTTCCCAACGTTGGTAAGTCCACCCTTTTCAACTGCTTGTCGAACGCTAAGGCGCAGTCGGCAAATTTCCCTTTTTGCACCATCGAGCCTAACGTAGGCGTAATTAGCGTGCCCGACGACCGCCTCAACAAACTCGCCGCTATCGTCAACCCGCAGCGCATCGTGCCTGCCACCGTCGAGATTGTCGACATCGCCGGCCTCGTGAAAGGCGCTTCGAAGGGCGAAGGTCTTGGCAACAAATTCCTCGCCAACATCCGCGAGACGGACGCCATCATCCATGTGCTCCGTTGCTTCGACGACCCTAACGTGGTTCACGTCGACGGCTCTGTCAACCCTGTGCGCGACAAGGAAATCATCGACTACGAACTCCAGTTGAAGGACCTCGAAACCATCGAAAGCCGCATCACCCGCGTGCAGAAACAAGCACAGACGGGCGGCGACAAGCAAGCCAAAATCCAATACGAGGTGCTCTGCCGCTTCAAGGAGGCTCTCGACCAGGGCAAGCCAGCGCGCACAGTGACCTTCGACACTAAGGACGAGCAGCACGCTGCCCACGACCTCTTCCTCCTCACCAACAAGCCAGTGCTCTACGTGTGCAACGTGGACGACAAATCGGCTGTCGACGGCAACAAATACGTCGAAATGGTGCGTGAAGCCACCAAGGACGAGAATGCCGAAATCCTCATCGTGGCAGCGCAGACGGAATCGGAAATCGCAGAGTTTGAGACCTACGAAGAGCGCCAGATGTTTCTTGAAGAAATCGGTTTGAAGGAGTCGGGCGTGTCGCGCCTCATCCGCTCAGCCTTCCACCTGCTCAACCTCGAAACCTATTTCACCGCCGGACCGCTTGAAGTGCGCGCATGGACCTACCACAAAGGCAGCAAGGCTCCGCAGTGCGCCGGCGTTATCCACACCGACTTCGAGAAGGGCTTCATCCGTGCCGAGGTAATCAAATACGACGACTACATAACTCTCGGAGGCGAGAGCCAGTGCCGCGAGGCAGGCAAAATCGGCATCGAGGGTAAGGAATACATCGTGCAGGACGGCGACATCATGCACTTCCGCTTCAACGTGTAGACCGCCGCAAGTATCAACCAACAATAAAACGGGCTGGACGCAGTGTCCAGCCCGTTTTGTTGTTGTATTGTCAATCAGACTGTTATCTGATGCATTTCATTGTTGCTGCGCCGTCGGCAGTAGTGACCTTTACTACATACACACCTTTGGCGAATGCACGGAGGTCGGCTTCGTTGACAGTCTTAGCAACGAGTTTGCCGCTTGTGCTGTAAACCTCAATCTGCGCGCCGTCGGCAACGACCTTGCCATTGCTGTAGCATGCCTTCACATCGCTATTAACCTTAGCCACTGCACCTTCGCCGTCCCAGGCTGGAGTGTAGATAACCTCGCCCTTCGTAGCGTCGTCAGCCTTGTGATAGATTACCGTTTCAATCTTCTCGGCTGTCTGCTCGTCAACGCCCCACTTGTTAGCCTGTGCATAGACAGTAAGTGTGGAGTTGTTGTAGATGTCGTAGAGAGCGCCGCCGTTGCCGTTGTCGGAGAAGATGTTGTGACCCTCGTTGTAGTCTTCCGACTTAGGGTCGGCAATGTTACCGAAATTGATTGATTCGCCACCGATTATGCAAACGCCCCACATGTTGCCGCTGATAGTGTTGTGTGCAGCAATCAGGTTAGGGTTGCCAGCATAGGCGTAGGTAGAGATACCTGCGCCGCCAGTCATTGCGCTGGAAGCATACTTGTTGTCGATAATCTTGTTCTCCAACATCGTTGCGTTCAATGCGCCGTAGAAGGTTACGCCATAGCGGTTGTCGCGGATTTCGTTGCCTTCCATATAGACGTTGTTGTCGCCTTCAATGCCTATCATGTTGGCAACGGCAATACCACCCACCATCGTGCGCTGTGCGCCGATGATCTTGCTGTTTTCGATGATGATGTAGTTGTCGCCACCCACAGTGAGGTTGATTTGCGGCTTGTTGCTGTTGGCAGTGTTGTTGTCGGTAAACGTACTGTTGTAGATTGCCACACCGTTGGCTGCATTGGCAGCGCCGCCGATAGCAGGCACGGTGTTGTATTCAAACGTACAGTCGGTGATGATGAAGCAAGCGCCGTTAGTGCCGAGGCCGAGAGCGCCCACCGAGGTCTGCTTGCCGTTGTTGTAGCGGAATGTGCAGTTGGTCACGTTGAAACCAGCAGCGGAGAGGTTGCGCAGACCAGCATACTCAAAATCGAAGTTGTTGAACGCGGCAGGCTGTTCGCCTTCGCCTGCGATCACGATGCCCTTAGGCTCGTCGGTGTCGGCATTGCGAGTGACGAGCACACGACTGTTGTCGTCGACCTTCATAGTCGCCTCGCCAGTGATGCGCAACTCCACAGCGTCGCCCATCTTGATTGTAGCACCACTCTCGATGGCGAACTTGTCGCCTGCCGAGATTGTCACACTGTTTGCCATAGTGTAGACCTTGCCACTTTTGGTCACACCACTACCCTCGATAGCCGACAGCGACTCAAGGGTGTAGGACTTTCCTGTTCCGTCGGTTGCATAGTCGTCGGCATAGACCGATGTTGCAGCCAAGGCAAACAACAATAAAATTGTAGACTTTTTCATAAGCATATTGTTTTTTAGTCAGTCACAAAGATAGGGTTAAATCTGCCAAAAATGCAACTTTCCACCCAAAATAGTAAGCACATTGCCATTTCCTCGCTTGACATTCCATCAGAAAGCACTATCTTTACACAAAAAATAATAGGCTATGGGTGCAGTATATGTTATACAAGGAATTCTGATTTATATATATGCTTTCGACCACAATCCGCCTCATATCCACATAAGAAGCGGTGAAGGCAACTGCACAATAACGATAAAGGACAGAATTGTTGAAGGACGCATCAGATCAAAAACTCTAAATCTCATCAATGACTTTATCGACAAGAACGAAGAAGAAATCATGAAACTTTGGGACAAAGCCCAAAGAGGAGAAACCATTAAAAAAGTTGAACGATAAAATAAGAGGCTATGATTTTAACTGTAAAGGACGTTGACTATTTGGGCGACTACACCCTCCTCTGCACTTTCAATGACGGGGCAAAGAAAAAAGTCGATTTGACTCCGCTCTTGAAATATCCTGCATTCAGCGAATTGAAAGACAAAAGCAAGTTCGTTCAATTTGGTTTGGACCAGACTATATTCTGGACCAACGGAGCAGACATTGCCCCAGAATACCTCTACGAGCATGGCATAACCGCCAATGACGCTTGCTAATGTTGCCGACAATACTTCTGGCGGCGTTTATCGGTTCTCTGGAGTTTTACGTCATCGCTTTTGCGGTGGCGGTGGCTCTCATTGTGCTGATGATGCGCCCCAACGACAAGGGCGCGGCGCAAACTTTCTTTGCCCGCGGCGTAATCAGTGACGACGACGGCGACAAAGGTCTCGAAATCACCACCGACACTAACGGCTGCCTCGAATGGACACGCCACTGCGTTGCTGTGGACTCTGCCGACTGCCAAATCAACTGCGCCGTGACGGTCATCGACCACGACATCAAAATCATCGAAAAGCGCGTGGTCGACCGCCTTGCTGCCATGGAGCCGCACACCTGCACCGTGAAATTCCCTACCTTCGAACCCCTGCGCCCAGGGCGCTACCACATCCGCTACGAGGCGGAATGGAGCGGTGAATGGGCTTCGGGCTACCTCCGCGTGCCGGCATCCATTGCCAAACGCATGGAGATGCATCTGTAGCCCCATCGCCGAGAAATCGGCATCGCAGATTGGCTAAATCACAGATAATGCTTAACTTTGACGTGATGGACAAGCACAACAACATAATGTCGCGACGCGAATGGTTTCGCCGCAGTGCCGTAGCGGTTGCCGCAGCGGCTGTGGGCGGCTTGGCTGGTTGCCGCAGCAACAATGCTGCCACGCAGCGCCTCAAGGGCAATGTGGCCATTCCCAAGGCGTTGCCCCACATAGCAAGCCGCCGCATCGATGCTCTTGCCGACAGTCTGCCGCCAATCGCCATATCAACAATGTCGATGCCCAAGACTGGAGACAAGATGGCTGACGCGTGCATCTCGATGGTGCGCAAAGCCGCCGATGCTGGGGCAACACTGTTCGACACGGCGTGGGCATACTGCGACGGTGACGGCGAACGGATGCTCGGCGAGGCACTCGCTGGCCAGCAGCGCGACAGTTACCGCCTGTCCACGTCGATGCCCACATGGAGCATCAACAACGTTGCCGAGGCGCGCACGGTCTTCGAGGCGCAGTTGCGGTTGCTCCGCACGGACCACATCGACTACTACAGTCTGCAAACCATCGGCAACGAGGACAAATACGCGGAGGTTTATCTCCAAGGCGGCGTACTCGCCTATCTGCGACAGATGAAAGCCGAAGGCAAAATCCGCCATCTCGGCATCGACTTCATCGGCGAGGAGGAGTTTCTCGACACATTGCTCGAATCTTCGGATTTCGACTTCTTCCGCCTTCCCTACAACGCTCTCGACGACCTGCGCATGAACGGGGCGCAAAGCGGCGCCATCCTTGCGGCTACCGATGCCGGCAAGGGGGTATTTGTGACCAATCCTACTAAGGATGGACTTCTGCGCGCACTCAACGGCGATGCCACCGACGTGCTCTACGGCGCATACCCTGACCGCCCCATAGCGAGTTGGGCATTGCGCGCCGCGTGTCTTGACGGCGTGGCAGCCATCGTCGACAGTCCCGCGGACACGGCAACGCTCAGCGAGGACATCATCGCCATGTCGCTCGGGCTGAACTTCAGCGACGAAGAGGCGAAGGTGTGGCAACAGGCGCTGCAGTCGTATGTGGCAAACCAGCGCATCCACTGCGTGGACTGCAAGCAGTGTCTGCCCTGCCCCTACGGCATCAACATCCCGGAGAATTTCATGATTCACAACGCCCTCATCGACAACGACATGCTTCCCAACGCCTACGGCGACACCACTTCTGATGGCTTTGCCGTCCGCGCCAAGGAATTCACGCGGCGCATGAAGGTGCTCGACCGCCGGCAGTCGGCATTTTTCTGCATCGGCTGCGGCAAGTGCGTGCCGCGGTGTCCGCAGGGCATCGCCATCCCGCAACAGATGGCGCACATATCACTGATTATTGACAAGGCTCGCGAAAGCGCCGCCAAACGACTGTGTGACAAATGAAACGACCGAAACCAGCATACACCCCTGACAAAGGCATCGACAACAGCCGCCGCCGCTTCCTCGGCTTGGCAGGAGCCGTTGCCCTCGGCGGCATCGTCGCCAAAGCCGAAAATGCCGTGACTATTGTGGAGCAGGGCAAAGCGCCGACGCGCAAAAAAGCCGTCGTGCCGCCAGGAGCAGAGTCAAGGGAGAGTTTTCTGCAGCACTGCACGGGATGCCTCCTGTGTGTGAGCAAATGTCCGCAGTCGATAATCCGCCCGTCGTCAACGGAATACGGAATGCTGCACATGCTCCAGCCGCATCTCGACTACAGTCAGGGCTACTGTCTGCACGAGTGCAACCTCTGCACCACCGTCTGTCCCGACGGCGCACTCAAGCCGCTGCCGCTCGCCCAGAAGCAGCGCCACGCCGTGGGTAAAGCCACCTTCGTGCTGCGCAACTGCGTGACGCAGACCGACGGCGCTGACTGCGGTCTCTGTTCGCGCAAATGTCCCCTTGGGGCTATCGACATGGGGGAGTACGGCGAAACACTCATACCGCAGGTCAACGCCAGTCAGTGCATCGGCTGCGGCAAATGCGAATACGCCTGCCCCGCCACCCCCCAAAAAGCAATATTTATAGAAGGAATATAACTCAAGTCAGATGAATTGGAAAGAAAAGGCTATACGCCTGTTGGAACAAAGCCTAAAACCCATTCCCCAAGAATTGAATGGAATTGACTGGAAAGGCGGTCTGTCGAACGACAAAGAGCGACTTGCCCAACACATTTGTGCATTCTCGAATATCACAGGAGGTGGGTTCTTGGTTTTTGGAATAAACGATGACGCTTCATTCTGCAAAATGACAAAAGAACAGATTGAGCAAATCGTAACACGTCTTGACAATATCGCACAAAACAGGATGTGCAGTCCAGTCCAACTTGAACATGCCGTTATGGAATACAACGGATATGCTTTGTTGTTTTTCCATATTCCAGAATACCGAGAGAAGCCAATGCACCTACGCGGTGCAGATATCTACAATTGTTATACCAGGTCTGTCGGTCACACCGTGCGTATGTCAAGGCAACAGGTCCGCCACGCAATTGCAGACTCGGAAGGTATTGCATTTGAAGAACGAATTGCGAAGCGCAGTCTATCAAGCGAAGAGGTTCTTAACTTACTCAACTACAAAAAACTTTTTGAATTGTATAGGCGGCAAATTCCATCTACTACTGAAGCCATTCTTGCATTCATGGAGGAGCTTGAAATCTGTCGACAAGAAACCGACAACTATAGCATAACCAACTTAGGCGCACTGTTATTTGCTAATTCTTTAAGAGATTTTGAAAGCGTAAAAGACCGTTGTGTAACCATAAGACGTTACACAGGCAACAACAATCGGCAACTATTGTTTGAACAAACTGAAAATAACGGATATGCTTCTGGTCTTGACAATATCATATCTTTCGTAATGAAAAACACAGGCACTGAACATATCGAAGGTGCAGCAAGAGAGTTGATACCAACCTACCCAATGGTTGCAATCCGTGAATTTATAGCAAATGCTCTTGTTCACCAAGATTTCGCAATAGGAGGAATGCCTATAACGATTGAAATTTTCGGAAATAGGCTTGTCATTACCAATCCGGGGTATTCTCTTAACGACGTAACACGACTAATTGACCTTCCTCCCCATTCAAGGAATGAGCGAATGGCCCAGTTAATGCTGCAATTAGGACTATGTGAACGTCGAGGAAGCGGCGTTGACAGAGCTGTGGAAGCAATGGAGAAAATGCTTTTACCAGCATATAAAGCAGAAAGTGGCGCTAATTTTACACGCATAACTTTATTCCCACAGAAACCAATTTCGGACATGACAAAAGAAGAACGGATTGAAGCCTGTTATCAGCACTGCTGTCTAAACTTTGCTGACAATGAGCCGATGAACAACCAATCAGTACGGGAGCGTTTCGGATTGAACAAAAACAAAAGTGCTCTGGCCTCTCACATTATTTCAGATACTGTTGCAAATGGTCTAATCAAGCCTGCAAACCCAGACTCCGACTCTCGAAAATATGTTGCCTATTTACCGTTTTATGCATGACTTTTATTTTCACAGGGAATCACGACATAGCGCAAGGTGCTGTAATTCAGGATATTTTTATTTTCACAGAAAATCACGATATAAAATATAACTCAAAAAAGACAAGATAAGATGAAACAATATTTAGACTTGCTCCACCACGTTATGGAGCACGGCAC
>CAVAPE010000084.1:0-3097 GCA_963590405.1 Eubacterium sp. CAG:180
AATTCGAAAATGGGCAAGTCATCGCAACAATTTGCAACATAACTGAATTGTCAAATCATTATAAATAGGCTAATTATGGGAAACGAAATGACTGCAAACAATATGATGCCTGCTTTCCCTACTCATCCCGGGGAAGTCTTGAAGGATGAAATTGAATACAGAGGCATATCCCAGCGCAAACTGGCTGAGGAAATGGGTATCGCCTATTCGGCTTTGAACGAAATACTGAATGCGCGCCGACCTGTTTCTGAAAAAACAGCACTGCTGTTTGAGGCTGCGTTGGGCGTGAACGCAGAACCGTTGCTGAGGATGCAGATGCGCTATAATATTCAGTCGACGAAAAAGGATGCCGCATTTATGCGGCGGTTGTCCAAAGTCCGCAAAATAGCGGCTCTTTAATCGATTAATACAAGCGACTGCCGCTTTGGGCATTCAAAAAAAGCGAGGCTGAGATTTGCAATTATGAGAACTTCGACGTATCTTTGCATTCGCTAAAGAGGGAGACTTCTTTACTGGTCCTATAGCTCAGTTGGTTAGAGCATCTGACTCATAATCAGGGGGTCCTTGGTTCAAGCCCAAGTGGGACCACACAAAAACCGCCGCCAAGCGCTGAATTTCAGCATTGGCGGCGGTTTCTTTCTATAGCCTTCTGCGCTACATCACAATCTTCTTTACCGTTGTACCATTGGCTGTGCATGCCACAACCACATATACGCCCTTAGGCAGAGCCAGAGGCTTGCTCCAATAGCCGTGGGCACTCTCGTTGAGCATCAACGCGCCAGAAAGGGAGTAGACCCTCACTGCGTTAAGTTCGTTGTCCTTGACGGTAAGTGTACCGTCGGCGCATGCGATAAAAGCTTCATCGGCAACAGTTTCTACCGACGATGTTTGATAAGCCACCGTGATAGGCACTTGCGCCGTGGCAAGTCCCGCCGTGGCAGTAATCACAAACGAACCAGTAATGTCACTACTGTACTCGCCGCTGGCAATCGTTCCGCCAGTGGCGGTCCACGTCAACGGACTGTCAATCACATCGCCGTCGCAGTTCTTCACCGTGGCTGCGAGTGCCACCTTGCTGCCCACGATGATTTCCGCTGGAGTTTCAGCAATCTCCACAGTGCAAGGCTCAGTGGAAGTGAGCAATCGCCCAAAGAGTTGCCATTCGTAGATGGAGTAAGCCCAAGCCGTTGCGCGACGCGTCATCTGCAGGCGCACATAGCGCGCAAGGGCATCGACCGTAGCCGCATCGGTGCGGGCGGCGCCAGTGTCGGAATAACCGCTTTCGGAGTGAATTTTCGTCCATTTTTCGCCGTCGAGCGAACCCTCGATGGTGTAGTCGGCTGCCGCCGCACGTTCCCACATCACATTGCTGCGCATCAGATGGTATGCCGCGCCGAGGTCGAGAGTTACGGTCACTGGCGTAGTCTCGTCGGCATCGTTGGCAATCCAACGGGTCTCAGCGTTGCCGTCGTTGGCGGCGCTTATGCTCGATGTGCCAGCGGTTGCCTCAATGGTCTTGTTGAGGGCGATGTTGTCGGTAAGTGCATCAACCACATTGATGCTGCCGCTGGCCGTCAGGCCGCCGAACTGCGCCGTAACGGTGTAGTTGCCAGCCGTGGTTGCCGTCACCGCTCCGTCGGCGTAGGTGATGCCGTCAGGAAGGGTAAGCACTGCGTCGCTGCAGTCCACGGCGTTGCCGTACTGGTCACGCCCCTCGACGACAAGCGTATGGCTACTGCCAGCCCCCATCTCTACAAGCGCTGGCTCAATGGCGAGCGACGACAGGGTGACGGTGTTGAGCACTCTCAGCGTCTTCGTCGCAGTCACGTTGCCGCAACCGGCCGTGACGCTGCATTGTCCCACAGCCACAGGCGTAAGGATGCCGTCGCTGTCGATAGTGGCGCAATCGCCGTCCACGCTCCATTCCACATCAAACTCCTTCGTGCAGTCGATGCCATACTGGTCCTCGACCACCGCCGTCATCTGCACAGGCGAGCCGACGAACACCGCCTTGCCATCGTCCACGGTGAGCGTTATCGCCGCTGGCTGCGGGTCGATACGCTTTGCCGAGCCGTAGACTTTCAACTCGTTGATGCACGAGCCATAGGCGTTGTAGCGCGAGAGGCAGTATATGCGCACATAGCGACCTGCTGCCTTGAATGAGTGACTGCGTGTGCCGCCCGTAGAGGCACTTTCCGTTGCCACGGCGATCCACTCGTCATCGTCGGTCGACACCTCCACACGGTAGGCGGTGGCATAGGCATCAGCGTTCCATTCTATCTCTGCGCGCGTGAGCACATACTCAGCGCCGAGGTCGACTACAATATACTGATTGTCGGCAAATTCGCTACCCCAGCGCGTCGACGAGTCGCCATCGACGGCATTGGCTGGCACAGTGCCCGAATTTTCATAACTTGAGGCATACACGCTCTTGCCCAATGCGAGGTTGGTGTCGTCGTAAGTGCCTACGGTCACCTTCGCCGTCGCGCTGACTGTGCCGTCGCTTGCCACGACGGTGTAGGTGCCGGCTTTCGTGCCAGTGAAGGTCGTTCCGCTCACGGCATCAGGCATCTCCGTGCAGGAAAGCGTGAAGCCGTCGGTGGCGTAGTCGCACGAGAACTGGTCGGTAGCGGCGAGAGTGAAGTCAATCTGCTCACCTGCAACAATCTGCGCCACGCTTGGCGAGATGGTTACCGATGATGCAGCGACTTTCTCCTCAACGACGAACTGCTTCGTGGCCGTAAAGTCGCCACTTGTTGCCGTCACAGTGGCTGTGCCGTAGCCCGAAGGGGTAAACACGCCATTGGCGCTAACCTCGCCACTGTCAGCGGTCCATACTACATCACTGACAGCCACCTTATTACCCTGCCAGTCAAAGCCGTTGGCCGAAAGGTTCACCTGGTCGCCGGCGGTGACGATATTGGTCGGGGCATCGATGCTTATGCCCATCAGCGACGACGGGTCAGCATCGGTGTCGATGCCGAGCACTTGCAGTTCCCACATCGAGATGCCGTAGGACGTGGCTCTCTGGCGGCCAGTGATGCGCACATAGCGCGCCGTTGCGCCTACCGAGGTCGACTCCTCGCCGCCTCCGCTG
>CAVAPE010000084.1:3373-8544 GCA_963590405.1 Eubacterium sp. CAG:180
ATCTTATGGCTATACGTCTTGCCTTCGGCGGTGGTTGCCGTCACGGTGTAGACGCCTATTTCGTTGATGTCGAGGATGGAATCGCTCTTCACTGTTGCGCCGTCGCGCTCAATAGTCCACGTCGTTTCGGTTGGATAGACATCGCCGTATTGGTCAAGGGCTTGCAGCGAAAATTCCACTGTCTGTCCTGCCATGGCGTAGGCGGTAGCCGGGACGATAGCAGCCGACGTGAGAACAGGCACTTCGTCTACCCTAATCTCTGCGGTGGCAGTAAGCGAGCCATAGGTAGCAGTCAGCGTTGCCGTGCCTTTCTCTGCCGAAGCCGTCACATTGCCGTCGGCATCGACAGTGCAGCCGCCGGTTGCGGTCCATGTCACTGTGCCGTCGTAGGTAGCGCCATACTGGTCAAGCACCGTTGCCACGGCTTTTGTAGTCGTGGAGGGAGCAATGGTTGCAGGGCAGTCGATTGCCACACTTGTTGCCACAGGGGCATCGCTGTAGACGGTCATCTGCCGCGCCGGAGCCTTAAACTGCGCCACTGCCGCGCCGTCGCGGTAGAAAGTCACGGTGCGCTCCGTCTTGTCGGGGTTGTAAGCCACATAGGTATATACCCCGTCGGCGTTGCAGAAAGCCGATGCCGTAGGGATGTCGGCGGTGCAGGCGAAATCGCGGTCGCCATAACTGCGGTGGCTATGGATGATGAAGTAGGAAATGCCGTTGGTGTCGGTTTCGCGCGCCACAGCCATATTAGCATCCCACATCTCATCCATTATCTTTGCCGCCTGGTCGGGATCGTAGCGTTGCAAGTAAGACAAGACTACGTTGCCGAGCCCCTTCTCCTGACTGAGTGTCGACTCGGTGGAAGTCGTGGTTGTCCAGCCACCGATTTCCTTCGACGACCACATCTGTTCGTAGTCCCACTTGGCAAAGTCGAGGTCCTCACTCAGATAGTCGAGACACGGCGAGATGGGCATCCACTGGATGGAGTGCATCCACACGGGGTCGCCCGAGAACCATGTCCACCAGCCTATGCCAGCGGCGGTGAGGTTACTGCAATAGGGATGCTTATAGAGCGTGCGGTCGATGTTTTCCTTGTCGCGGTCAAACCAGTATTCCGCCACGCCTTTCGACTCCGTTACCCAGCCGAAGATGCCAGCATCGCGCATCTCCTTGTCGCCGAGAGCCACGCCGAGCAGATACACTCCGCCCCAGCCCTGCATGGCTTCCGAGGTCGACTCCTGACCGTTGCCGTTGCCCGTGTTGCCGAGGCCGCCTGCATAGGAATGTCCCGACCAAGGGCTGAAGGTGCGTAGCCACGGGAAACGCTTGTCGGTGCGATCCCAGTTGGCATAGTCCTTAGCAATGAGTTTGAGCATCTCGCCGTACTTCGCGCGGAAATCGTCGTCGACGAGGGCAAGCAGCGCACCAGCATAGGTGAAATATCCATAATGGAAATGGTGGTCGTTGAAGGTGTCGCTATCGTAACTTGTGTCGTAGCCCACGAGTGCGCCCCAGCGGTCGTAGCGCGCAAAGAAGCGTTGCGATTCGCCGGGCGTGTAGGTGAGCCAGTCCTCCAGACTTTCACGCAGACGCGAACGGCACTGCTCAAACAGGTCGTCCTCGCCCATCTCGTGCGCAAAGGTCATATAGAGAGCCATCTGCGTCAGTCCCTTGCCGCCCCAATAGGTGTCGGCTCCGAAACTGCCCTTGGTGGCATAGTCGGCAATCATCTGGCGCATGCGCTCGCGGTTGTAGGGGTTGGCAAGGTCTGCCATCTCCTTCGGCGCTGCGTACCAAGGCAAAAAGCCGTCAAACTTATATGCCGTCGAGAACGACTTGCCAGCAGCCATCCGCATCTTGCCGCGCGGAGTGGCGTAGGAGTAGTCGAGGAATGCGATGTCGTTTTTTGATTTCTTATAGTGGTGGGGCAAGAAACCCTGAAGTGCATCGGTATTGCTGCCGCCATCGAGGTTTTCGGTGGTGAGCGTCCATGTGGATGTCATCATTGCCGTGCGCTCGTTGTAGTTCCACTCCGTGGTGGTGTTGCGCACAATCACCGGCGCATACTGCGCAAAGTCGTCGGCGCAGTCGGCTGATGGGAGTACGGCAACGGCGATGTAATGCGCGCCCGACGGAGCAAACTCCACGGCGATGCCGTCGGCAGTCTCGCTGAAGGTGGTGCCCGATGCGCCATAAACGGCATACACGTCGGAACCGTTAGTCACCACTACCCTGCCATCCACCGAGCAGTCGGCAGTGCCGCCGCCGAGGTCGAGCACGAGATCAAGACCTGTGGTCTCCACCCAAGTGAAGGGTGAGCCCTGCACCATCGTCACGTCCATCACCTTCTCTCCATCGGCGAGTTGCATGCGCAGCCCCCAGTCGCTCCAGTCGTCGGCAATGGCATCGGCAGGATGGAACTTCTTGCCTTTCACGGTGATGCGCGTGTCGTACTTCATCTCGCAACCGTCGTCGCTCCAGCGGCTCGGATGCGCCACATAGATGCCGTCGCCCTCGGCGCAGACCACCTGCGGATAGGTCCAGAGGATGCCGCTATAGGTGTCTACGAGCAAGTTAGTCCACCAGTCGTTGGTAGGTATCGGTTCGCCAGCCTTGCTGTCAGCCATATAGATGTGGCGCGTTTCCATATAGCGGCTCTTGTCGCCGCTGTGGGCGTCGGTCTTCGACTTGCACAGAGGGGTGTAGGCTGCATAACTGCCGCTGCCCACGGCAACGGGCTGTTGCGCCGCTACGCTCAAGGGTAAGGCTGCGAGCCATAACAGATGTTTCTTCATTCTTGCCTAATTTGAGAAAAAGCCACTGCCATTTTACCATAGCAGTGGCTCTTCATTACTAAAAACAAACTTTAAAACTTACTTTTTTACAATTTTTGCTACCGTTGAAGTGCCGTCGGCGTTGAGAGCCTTGACAACATACACACCAGCCTGGAGATTGGCGATGTCGATTGTGGCATCTGTCGCTGTGGCTACCAATGCGCCATTGATACTGTAGACTGCCGCTTCTGTCACGCCTTCAGGAAGGACTACACTATTGCCAGCCACGAAGATGTTGCTGCTGGTCTTAATAGCCTTGACGCCAGATGTGCCGTTAACATCATATACCCATACCTCCAGCAGTTTCGTGCCATATAGGGTCGATGCCTTTGTAGAGTGGATTTTGATGTATTTGGCAGTGGTGCCATTGCCAGCAAAGTAATCGGTGCGTGCCTCGAGTTTAGCAGGCTTGTCGTAGGAGCCAAGGATGGTGAAGTTCTCGCCGTCGGTCGATGTCTCGACAGTGTACTGGCAAGAGTTTGCGCCTTCCCATAAAGTCTTCACATAGTCAATAGTGAATTCTCTCTTCAACTCAATCACTACCCAGCAGTCGTAGGTGTGGTCAACAGAACCACTTGGCTCAGCAAAGCCGATAAGCGAACCGGTATTACCATCATTGACAGCCGTAGGGTTGGAGTCGCCAGTCTGCTCACCATCAGAATAAGTGACTGGTTGGTTGAGTGCGAGGTCATATTCGTCGGCCTTTGTCTCAACAGCAACGACATTGATAGTATTTGATTTCACGCCGTTTTCTGCGGTGTAGTACACTTCATAAGTATCAGCAGTTTCTGTTGTCAGCACATTGCCGTTCATAGTGCCAGCGCTTGCGGTGTAAGTGCCGTTGTCGGCAGAAAGATCATACTTGTTGCCATACTGGTCGTAGCCAGCAACAGAGAAGGTGAAATCACCAACAAGATAACACTCTTTGTCGGCTGAAATCACGACTTTCGAAAGTACTGTTTTTGCATTGGAGTAAACTTCGATTTCGTGGAGTTTCGTGCCGTACTGAGTAGCCGCTCTTGTGGAGTGGAATTTCACAAAGCGCGCCGCAACGGCATCGTTGCTTATCAGCCAGTCGTGGCGGTTGGTCATACCTGCGCCGTTGGTCACAGTGAAGGCTTCAAGAGGCTCGGAGAATGTCTCGCCGTCGGTTGAGAATGTAACAGTGTAGTCGGCAGACGATGCGCCTTCAAACCAAGTGTGAATTACGTTGACTTCGTAGTTGTTGCCGAGGTCAACGACAATTTCAGCATCATATTCGTGGTTGGTGGCATCCGATGGCTCTGGCGTAATCCACATTGTGTCCTTGCCATCGACAGCATTTTCAGGATTGGTTGAGCCGTCGGTGTAGGAAACGATGGTCTTGCCGAGAGCAAGGTTTTCGCCTTCAGCCACAACCTCAACTTGAACCTCGTTCGACTCGACATCGCCTATTTTCACCTTTACATTATATGTACCGCGCGATGTTACGGTCATCACTGTGCCGTTGAAAGAAGCGGCGGTGTTGTCGCTCACAAAACTCTTCGAAGCGTCCTCAGCGGCAGTAAGAGTGTAATTAGCGCCGTATTGTTCGAGGGTGGTCAGCGAAAATGTGTAATTGTCGCTAACAGCACCTTTAGTCTTGTCGGCTGTCAAATTGATTTTTGTCAACACTGGAACATCTTGTGGTTCGTCGTAAACTTGAAACTCATAGAAAGAGAAGCCATAATTGGCGCCGCGCTCAATAAGTTCGATAGCCACATAGCGGGCACTGCCGCTGAGAGCAATTTCCTTTCTGGCAGGGAATGCAGTAAGAGTTTCTTTAACCTCAGCCATTTCAGTCCATCCCGATGCGAAATGCTTGGATGCGTCATTGTCGTTGAGATTTGTTTTCATTTCGTCGGTTACCTCGTTGGCAACGTGGATTTTGTAGTGCTTTGCGTAAGCACCTTCCCAAAAGATATTAACATGGTCAATAGAGAGAACATCACCTAAATCTACATAGAACCAGAGGTTGTCGGAACCATGTGCCGACTCCCAACGTGTGCCATTGTCGCCGTCCAGTGCCAACTGAGTAGTCCCGGAGGGCGCATAGCCAGTCTTTCCTTCAGCCAAATTTACTGCCGCAGAAGCCGAAAATGCGAGCATCATAAAAGTGGCAATTAAAAGTGTGATTTTTCTAAAGTTCATAAGTCTTTCAAATTTTATGGTTGTTATAATGATTAAACTTTGATTGAATAGTGGTTATCAACTGTGGCAAAGTTAGCAAGGTTATCCCCTTTTCGCCCCTACAAATAGTTTCAAAACAACTCAACATCAGCATCTACGAAGGAACGCCAATGGGGGGGGGTATTGCAT
>CAVAPE010000085.1:0-8493 GCA_963590405.1 Eubacterium sp. CAG:180
CATTGCCAAAGATGGAAGAGGAAATCAAGCTTCTTCTCATCCCAGAAGACCCAGAGGACGACAAGAATGTTATCCTTGAAATCCGTGGTGGAACAGGTGGTGACGAGGCAGCAATCTTTGCTGGCGACTTATTCCGCATGTATGCCAAATATTGCGAGTCAAAAGGCTGGAAAATGGAGATTATGAGTTTCAGCGAAGGCTCTGCAGGCGGTTATAAGGAAATCATCTGCTCCGTAAATGGAGAAAAAGTCTACGGAACATTAAAATATGAATCAGGCGTGCATCGCGTACAACGTGTGCCAGCCACTGAGACACAGGGGCGTGTACACACTTCAGCGGCATCAGTAGCCGTGCTCCCCGAGGCAGAACCTTTCGATGTGGAAATCAACGAAGGCGAAATCAAGTGGGATACATTCCGAAGCGGTGGCGCAGGTGGTCAGAACGTGAACAAAGTCGAGTCAGGTGTGCGTTTGCGCTACAACTGGAAAAACCCTAACACTGGCGTCGTTGAGGAAATCCTTATCGAATGTACTGAAACCCGCGACCAGCCAAAGAACAAGGAAAGAGCCCTTGCCCGCTTGCGCACATTCATCTACGACAAAGAGCATCAAAAATATGTCGATGACATCGCATCACGACGCAAAACGATGGTGTCGACAGGCGACCGTTCTGCAAAAATCCGCACATACAACTATCCGCAGGGACGTATCACCGACCACCGCATCAACTATACAATCTATAACCTCTCGGCATTTATGGACGGCGACATTCAGGATTGCATCGACAATCTGATTATTGCCGAAAATGCAGAGAAGCTGAAAGAAACTGAATTGTAAATCAGATAGACTATGACAAGAAAAGAATTGTTTGACAACATCCGTCGCAAGAAGTCATTCCTTTGTGTCGGACTTGACACAGACATCAAAAAGTTACCTGACCACATCAATGGTAATCCTGATGCCATTTTTGAATTCAACAAAGCAATCATCGACGCCACTGCGCCCTATTGCGTTGCCTACAAACCGAACCTTGCATTCTATGAATGTTTTGGCATTGACGGATGGAAGGCATTGGAGCAAACAATCCATTATCTAAAGCAGAACTATCCCGACCAGTTTATTATTGCAGATGCAAAACGTGGTGACATCGGCAACACATCTGCTATGTATGCTCGCAGTTTCTTTGAGCATCTCGACGTTGACGCCATTACAGTTGCTCCATATATGGGAGAAGACAGCATCACTCCTTTTTATGGCTACGAAGGCAAATGGGTAATTGTTCTCGGACTAACCTCAAACAAAGGTTCTCACGATTTCCAACTTACTGAAGATGCCGAGGGCACTCCTTTGTATCAAAATGTCATGAAGAAAGTTTCTTCTTGGGGTAATTGTGACAACACTATGTTTGTCGTTGGTGCAACTCAGGGCAAAATGTTTGAAGATGTGCGCAAGGTCGTTCCTAACAACTTCCTTCTGGTACCTGGCGTCGGTGCTCAAGGCGGCAGTTTGGAAGAAGTAGCACGCTACGGCATGACCAATGAATGCGGTCTGCTCGTCAACTCGTCGCGCGGCATCATCTATGCTTCGCTGGGCGAAGATTTTGCAGAAGTAGCTGGACAAAAAGCAAAAGAACTGCAAGAGCAAATGGCTGGGTTGCTCGCCAAGAAAGGCATTTTATAACTTCAAAAGGCTCGGCAACAAACTTTAATAAAGAAATAATTCCGTATAAGGAAATCTTTAATTAACTTTGACGACGAATTTAAAACTGAAATATTAACATTTTAATTTTCAATAAAATGACAATCGATCAATACAATTTCGCTGGTAAAAAAGCGATTGTGCGCGTTGACTTCAACGTGCCATTGGATGATAATGGCAAAATCACCGACGATACTCGTATTCGCGGCGCTCTCCCAACATTGAAAAAAATCCTTGCCGACGGCGGTGCTCTTATCGTTATGTCGCACATGGGTAAACCAAAAGGCAAAGTCAATGCAAAATTGTCTTTGAGCCAAATCAAAGACGCTGTTGCTGCAGCTCTCGGCACTGACGTGAAATTTGCTCCTGACTGCGCTAAAGCAGCAGAAGCAGCAGCCGCTTTGAAATCAGGCGAAGTTCTCTTGCTCGAAAACCTTCGTTTCTATCCTGAAGAGGAAGGCAAACCAGTAGGCATTGACAAAGAAGACCCTGCTTACGATGCAGCAAAGAAAGAAATGAAAGAGCGTCAGAAAGAATTTGCAAAAACACTTGCAAGTTATGCTGATTGCTACGTAAACGACGCATTCGGTACTGCTCACCGTCGCCACGCTTCAACTGCCGTTGTTGCTGACTACTTCGACGCTGACAACAAGATGCTCGGCTACTTGATGGAGAAAGAAGTTACTGCAGTTGAGAATGTACTCAACAACATCAAGCGTCCTTTCACTGCAATTATGGGTGGTTCAAAAGTATCTACCAAGATTGGCATTATCGAGAACTTGATGGACAAAGTTGACAACTTGATTCTTTGCGGTGGTATGACCTATACTTTCGCTAAAGCACAAGGTGGCAAGATCGGCGTTTCAATCTGCGAGGACGACAAACTTGATCTTGCTCTTGAAATCATCAAGAAAGCTAAAGACAAAGGTGTAAATCTCGTACTCGGCACTGACTGTGTTGCTGCCGACAAATTCAGCAACGATGCCAACACTCAGATTTGCCCATCAAACGATATCCCAGAAGGTTGGGAAGGTATGGATGCAGGTCCAGAAACTCGCAAAGCATTTGCTGAAGCTATCAAAGACGCCAAGACTATCCTTTGGAACGGTCCTGCCGGCGTATTCGAATTTGACAACTTCACCGCTGGCTCACGTGCCATTGCTGATGCCATTGTTGAAGCAACAGAAAAAGGAGCATTCTCACTCGTTGGTGGTGGCGACTCTGTAGCTTGTGTAAACAAATTCGGCTTGGCTGACAAAGTATCTTACGTATCTACTGGTGGTGGCGCTCTTCTTGAGGCTATCGAAGGCAAGGTTCTTCCAGGCATTGCAGCTATCAAAGGATAATAAATAAGATCCATTCAACAATATCGCAGGAGGAAGGCAATTATGTTTTCCTCCTGCTTATTTCTTACGCGCATTTAATGAACTCGAATGATTTGACACAAGGCAGTATTCTCGGCAATATCCGCAGATTTTCTGTGCCTTATATGCTGTCCTACTTTCTTCAAATACTTTATGGCTTAGCCGACCTTTTTGTCATCGGTCGCTACTGTGATGTCGACAGCACCACTGCGGTTTCCAATAGCGGACAGGTTATGTATATGATTACGGTAATACTTATCGGCTTGGCGATGGGCACAACAGTCTGCATCGCACGAGCCATCGGGGGCAAAGACAGCCGTAAAGCAGCCAAGATTATCGGCAACACCACTGTCCTGTTCTTAGCCATTGCTATTGCCCTATCAATCATTCTTATGGCATTAAAAAGCGACATTATAGTCTGGCTCAAGACACCACAAGAAGCAATAGCCGGCGCAAATGACTATTTGGCAGTTTGCTTTATCGGCATTCCATTCATCATTGCATACAACATCATTGCATCCATATTCCGCGGTCTTGGAGATTCAAAAAGCCCTATGTACTTTGTCGCGGTTGCTTGCGCGGCCAACATAGCACTCGATTTCCTTTTCATCGGAGCATTCGACCTTGGTCCAATGGGCGCAGCTTTAGGCACTACCCTTTCGCAGGCGCTGAGCGTAGTCTTTGCACTTGCTGCAATCAAAAAGCGGAATTTATTGCCGGCTCTTAGCAAAAGTGATTTTCGTCCTGACAAACGCACTATGTCAACCATTCTGAAAATTGGATTTCCAGTGGCACTTCAGGACGGCTTTATTCAAATTTCTTTTTTGGCTATTACCGTAATTGCTAACAATCGAGGGCTGAATGACGCTGCGGCTGTCGGCATTGTAGAAAAGTTTATCGGACTACTATTTATCGTTCCGTCAGCTATGCTTGCCACTGTGTCGGCAATGGCAGCACAAAACATCGGAGCGAACCAGATGAATCGAGCCAAAGCCACGATGAAATACGCCATTACCATTGCCGCAAGTTTCGGCATCATTGTGTCAATCATACTCCAATTCATCCCCGACGTGGCAGTAAGTATCTTTACCAATGACGCAACGGTAATCAAAATGGGCGGCGAATACCTGCAAGGCTACACCTGGGATTGCGCTCTTGCTGGAGTGCATTTCTGCTTTAGCGGATTTTTCACAGCGTGCGGCTTGTCATCCATTTCATTTGCCCACAATTTCATTTCCATAGTAACCGCGCGTGTACCTTTGGCATACCTTGCGTCGGTACGTTTTCCCGACACGCTCTACCCTATGGGACTGGCAACCGTCATCGGCTCACTTATTTCTGTAATTATCTGCCTCTGCGCCTATAATTGGCTTCGCAAGAAAAATAAGCAATAACTAAGTCTGCCCTAATCTATCTTCGTGACAATCTCACAACATTTTCAACGTGGTGAGTGTGAGGGAACATATCAACCGGCTGCACTTCCTCTACTTTGTAATACTCATCCATCAATGCCAAATCGCGAGCTTGCGTAGCAGGATTGCAGCTCACATAGACAATCCTTTCCGGCTTCGCATTAAGAATTACCTTAACCACATCTTCATGCATACCAGCACGTGGTGGGTCGATTATCATCACATCCGGGCGACCATGTTCGGCGATAAATCCGTCTGTCAACACGTCTTTCATGTCGCCAGCATAAAACAGCGTATTCTCTATGCCATTGACTTTTGAATTCAATTTAGCATCTTCAATGGCCTCAGGCACATATTCAATACCTATAACCTTTTTCACTTTCCGAGCCACGAAATTGGCGATTGTTCCAGTGCCAGTATACAAGTCGTAAACCAAATCGTCTGACTTTAAATTTGCCATTCTTCGCGCCACCTTATAAAGTTCATACGCCTGACGTGAATTTGTCTGGTAGAACGACTTCGGTCCTATCCTGAATTGAAGTCCTTCCATTTCTTCATTTATGTAGTCGCGTCCGCGATAAGTCACAACCGTTTGGTCGCCTATTGTGTCGTTGACCTTTTGGTTGACCACATAGAGCAGCGAGGTGATTTGAGGAAATTCTGCTTCAATGGCACTCATCACGTCCTCAATCTTCTCTTTGTCATCTTGTGCGAAAACTACGATAAGCATCACTTCGCCAGTGCTTGCTATGCGCACCATGAGCGTACGCATAAAGCCTTGCTGTGCTTTGATGTCGTAAAATTCATATCCCTTGTCCAATGAGTATTGGCGGACAAACAGACGTATACGGTTCGACAAATCGTCCTGAAGCCAACATTTTTTTATGTCAAGCACTTTGTCAAATGCGCCAGGAATATGGAAACCGAGGGCATTGCGATCCTTTATTTCCTTTCCACTGCGAAGGTCCTCAAACGTTATCCAGCATTTATTGGAGAATGTATATTCCAATTTGTTTCTGTAAAAGAATGTATCTTGCGAACCGAGAGTTGGATTTACCTCAGGGATGTCAACTTTTGCGATACGGGTAAGCGCATCAACTACTTGGTCGCGCTTGTAGCGCAATTGGTCTTCATAAGGTATGTGCTGCCACTTGCAACCGCCGCACACGCCGAAATGCTCGCACTTCGGCTGCTCTCTCCTATCCGACGGCTTGACCATCTCCACGATATGTGCCTCGGCATAACTGCGTTTCTTCTTGTCAAGCTTTATGTTTACCAAATCGCCGGGAGCGCCATAAGGTATAAAAACCACCATATCGTTAATTCTGGCGATGCTTTTTCCCTCTGCAGCCACACCTGTTATCTCAACACCCTCCACAACGGGCAATTCTTTTCGTTTACGACCCATGTATATAAATTTTAGTGCAAAAGTACGTTTTTTTTGGCTTACGGCTTTAATGCGCCGCTACATTAATAAATTTTCAAAGGAATATTTTAGATTTTTAGTTATATTAATTATATTTGCAATGACGCAATTTGTCAATCACTTTAAATTATAATATTTATAAACTAAATTTCATTTATTGATGAAACGGATTTACACTTTCGGCAACGGACAAGCAGAGGGTCGTGCCGATATGAAAAACTTACTTGGCGGCAAGGGCGCCAATCTCGCTGAGATGAACCTTATCGGCGTTCCCGTACCTCCAGGATTCACTATCACAACTGAAGTTTGTACAGAATATAACACTCTCGGCCGCGATGCTGTGGTGAAAATTTTGGAAGACGACGTGAAGAAATCAGTTGCACACATCGAAAATCTCACAGGCAACAAATTCGGCGATGCAGTCAACCCATTGCTTGTTTCTGTTCGTTCTGGTGCCCGCGTTTCAATGCCGGGTATGATGGACACTGTGCTCAACCTCGGTATCAACGATACAGTAGTTGAAGCATTATCAAAGAAATCAGGCAATCCTCGCTTCGCCTGGGATAGCTATCGTCGCTTTGTCCAAATGTACGGCGACGTAGTGCTCGGCATGAAGCCAAAGTCAAAACAAGATATTGACCCATTTGAGGAAATTCTCGAGAAAGTAAAAGAAGAGAAAGGCGTTAAGCACGATACTGAATTGACAGTCGACGACCTCAAAGGTCTCGTTGTGAAATTCAAGGCAGCCGTAAAGAAATCCACAGGCAAAGATTTCCCAGAATCAGCGTGGGAGCAACTTTGGGGTGCTATCTACGCTGTGTTTGACAGCTGGATGAACGAGCGCGCTATCCTTTACCGCCGCATGAACCAAATCCCAGAAGAATGGGGTACTGCTGTCAACGTTCAAGCTATGGTTTACGGCAATATGGGCAACACTTCTGCAACAGGCGTGGCTTTCACTCGCGATGCAGCTACTGGCGAGGACATCTTCAACGGTGAATACCTCATCAACGCTCAAGGTGAGGACGTTGTTGCTGGTGTTCGCACTCCGCAACAAATCACAATCGAGGGTTCGCGCCGTTGGGCAGCTCTCCAAGGCATCTCCGAGGAAGAACGCGCAAGCAAATATCCTTCATTGGAAGAGTCTATGCCTGAGTGCGCTAAACAACTCATCGAAACTCAGCAAAAACTTGAGGACTACTTCAAAGACATGCAGGACCTCGAGTTTACAATCCAAGACAATAAACTCTGGTTGCTCCAAACTC
Organism: Eubacterium sp. CAG:180; assembly: GCA_963590405.1. GTDB lineage: Bacteria > Bacteroidota > Bacteroidia > Bacteroidales > Muribaculaceae > Limisoma. The sequence continues at coordinate 7,165 of CAVAPE010000085.1, forward strand.
GTAACGGCAAGCGTACAGGTGCTGCAATGGTAAAAATTGCCATGGATCTCCTTCGCGCTGGCGAGATTGACGAGAAGACAGTGCTTCGCCGCATGGAGCCTCAGAAACTCGACGAATTGCTCCACCCTGTATTTGACAAAGACGACTTGAAGCGTGCAAAAACTGTTGCCAAAGGTCTTCCAGCATCTCCTGGTGCTGCAACTGGTCAAATCGTGTTCTTCGCTGACGATGCTGAAGCATGGGCTGAGCAGAAGAAAAAAGTCATCATGGTTCGCATCGAGACTTCACCTGAAGACCTTCGCGGTATGTCGGTGGCTCAAGGCATCTTGACCGCTCGTGGCGGTATGACTTCCCACGCTGCCGTTGTGGCTCGCGGTATGGGCAAGTGTTGCGTATCGGGCGCCGGCGAAATCAAGGTTGACTACAAAGAGAAAACTGTCATCATGAATGGCAAGACATATAAAGAAGGTGATTGGATTTCGCTCAATGGCTCTACTGGCGACGTTTACGACGGACAAGTTCCAACCGTTGACGCCGAACTTTCAGGCGACTTTGCTGCCATTATGAACCTTGCAGAGAAATACACCAAAGTTGATGTCCGCACAAATGCCGACTCTCCTCGCGATGCCCTCGTTGCCCGCAAATTCGGCGCTAAAGGTATCGGTCTCTGCCGCACAGAGCACATGTTCTTCGAAGGCGACCGCATCAAAGCTATGCGCGAGATGATTCTTGCCAACACCACTGAAGGCCGTCGCGCAGCGCTCGACAAATTGCTTCCTATCCAACGTTCTGACTTCCACGGCATCTTCGAAGCAATGGACGGTCTCGGCGTAACAATCCGTCTCCTCGACCCACCTTTGCATGAGTTCGTACCGCATCAGCTTGCTACTCAAAAGGAACTTGCCAACGAAATGGGCATTACTGTTGAGGAAGTAAAGAGCAAATGCGACGCTCTCGAAGAGTTCAACCCGATGCTTGGTCACCGTGGTTGTCGTTTGGGCAACACCTACCCTGAAATCACTGAGATGCAGGCTCGTGCCATCATCGAGGCAGCTATCGACTGCAAAGAGAAGGGCATCGACGTTCATCCAGAAATCATGGTTCCGTTGGTAGGCGTAGTGAAAGAGCTTGAAATGCAAAGCGACATCATCCGCCGCACTGCCGACAAGGTGTTTGAAGAAAGAGGCACATCCGTAGCCTACAAGATCGGTACTATGATTGAGGTGCCTCGTGCTGCTCTTGTTGCCGACAAGATTGCTGAATATGCAGACTTCTTCTCTTTCGGCACAAACGACTTGACGCAAATGACATTCGGTTACTCTCGCGACG
>CAVAPE010000086.1:0-8371 GCA_963590405.1 Eubacterium sp. CAG:180
AAACTGCACATTGTTGTAGGCTATATCGTAGCAGTTGCTTGGCAACGGTTTTGGGCTCGCCGGGTCCTTGATAGGATTGTCGGCGCTCAGGATTTTGTCGATACGCTCCATCGACGCCAAACCTTTCTGCACTGAGTAGACCGCCTTCGAGAGGTCCTTGGCTGGGTTGATGATGCTGTAGAAAATCACCATATAATAGATGAATGTCGGCGCGTCGATGATGTTGTTGCCCGACAGGATGAGCGTGCCGCCGAACCAAAGTACGATGGCGATGGTCAATGTGCCGAGAAATTCACTCATCGGGTGTGCGAGCGACTGGCGTCGGCTGATGCGGTTTGAGGTGTTGAAAAACTGATGATTCTCGCCGTGGAATCGTTGGCTCATCTTGTGTTCGGCGTTGAACGCCTTGATGATGCGCAAACCACCAAGTGTCTCCTCGATGGTTGCCATCAGCGTGCCCCACTGCTGCTGCCCCACGAGGGAAGTGCGCTTCAACCGCTTGCCAATGCGTCCCATCACCAAGCCGGCGATAGGCAGGAGCACGAGCACGAAGAGCGTGAGTTGCCAACTAATGGTAATCATCATGCCGAGGCACACCACAATCATTATCGGGTTCTTAAACATCATGTCGAGCGAAGCCATGATGGAGTTTTCCACCTCAGCCACGTCGCCCGACATCCTTGCCATCACGTCGCCCTTCCTCTCGCTGGAGAAGAAGCCAATAGGCAGAGTTAAAATCTTGTCGTAGACAAAGTTGCGTATGTCGCGCACAATACCCGAGCGTATGGGGATTAGGTAGTAGAGACTAAGATATGTGGCGCCAGTCTTGAAGCCGGTCATCACCACGAGCGCCACTGCGAGGAGCATCAGCGTGACCGACGGTCCGAGTTGCATCTTGCAGTAGTAGGCTGAATAGTAGAAGTTGTTGATTGCCACATCCTTCAGCGACCCCGAGCCCCACTCCATAAAGTGGTACGCCACGCCCTTATCGCCCACAAACAGCATCTCGAGTATCGGGATGATGAGCGCGAAGGAGAACAGCGTCAAAACGGCTGCAAGGATATTGAAGAAAATGTTGAGGAACAGATATTTCTTGTAGGGCGGGACAAAGCGCCGCAGGATTTTTATGAATTCCTTCATTCCAAAATTTCTAAATAAAAATTAAATGTATTGCAAAGATACGCACATTTAACAACTTTGTCTATTCCGAAATTGATTTTTGGGCTCATTTAACTACATTTGTTTACCTAAATGACTTTAATATGAAGAAACGGATCCTTACACTGTCCCTTTTTCTAATCACTATAATCTCCTCGATTACAGCCGCCGACATCCGCGGCACGCTCATCGACAAGAGCGACCAGTCGCCGCTGATAAGTGCCACCGTGCAACTGCTCTCAGCGGGCGACAACAGCGTCTTGAGCGGCACGGTGAGCGATTCCAATGGGCGGTTTCGACTCTCTGGCGTGGCGCGCGGCAAATATGTGGCGCGCATTACCTATGTGGGCTACGAGTCGAAGAGCATCCCTGTTAGCGTTGGCAACGAGACGGTCGACATGGGCAAGATTGCCCTGAAGGAGAACACCGTGGTGCTGCGCGAAACTGAAGTTACGGCGGTGCGCGCGGAGGTGAAGGTGATGCAGGATACTGTGGAATACAACGCCGACTCCTACAAGACGCAGCCGAATGCGGTAGTGGAGGACCTTCTGAAACGCCTTCCAGGAGTGGAAGTGGGCAGCGATGGAAAGATTACGGCGCAGGGCAAGGAGGTGACTAAAATCCTCGTCGACGGCAAGGAGTTTTTCTCGGACGATGCGAAAGTGGCGTCGCGCAACATCCCTGTCGACATGGTTGACAAACTGCAGGTGATTGACCGCAAGAGCGACCTTGCGCGCCTCACTGGCGTGGACGACGGCGAGGACGAGACTGTCATCAACCTCACGGTGAAGAAGGGTATGAAACAGGGCTGGTTTGGCAATGCCACAGTGGGCTACGGCACCAACGGGCGCTACAGCGGCAACATGATGGTTAACCGCTTTGTCAACGACAACCAGTTTTCCATCGTCGCCGATGCCAACAACATCAACGAGATGTCGTTCTCGATGCCGGGTAGCGGTCGCTTCAACCGCTTTGGGGGCACAGACGGCATCAACGATGCGCAGAACATCGGTTTCAATTTCAACGTGGGCAATGAGGAGACTTTCCGCGCCGGGGGCGACGTGATGGTGTCGCACAGCCGACAAAAGACCACGCAGAGCAGCAGCCGCCAATACTTTTTCACCGACTCCACAAGTTATGAGGACGCCTGGAGCAAGGCGCTCGACCGCACACACAACGTTACGGGCAATTTCCGCCTGCAATGGAAGGTGGATTCGCTCAACACGCTCGACTTCCGCCCATCGTTTATGGTGAGCGTGAACAAGAGTAGCAAGGTGTCGAACACCGAAGTGACGGCTGGCGATGAAGACCTAACGAAGGTCAACACTTCGCAGAACACGCTCACAAGCAGCGGCACGAGTTACGACATCGGCGGCGAACTGGTCTACAACCACAAGTTCCGCTCGCATCCGGGACGCTCGTTCTCTACGCAAGTGACCTACAAATACAGCAACACGAAGGAGGACGAGACTACCTACTCCGTAAACCGCTACCTTCTGCATCCCGAGCAGGACGAGGTGCGCGACCAGATGACCGACAACCACAAGTGGACGAGCCGTGCCGGCGCGCGACTGACGTGGACTGAGCCGCTGGGCAACGTGAAGAACGCGCGTTTCCTGACGTTCTCCTACCGCATGAACTACTATTTCAACAACGCCGACAAACTTGTCTATGACATCAACCGCGACTACGACCCTACAAGGGCTCTGCAAATACTTGAGGACGAATATGGCATCGTCACCAACCACATTGTTGCCAAATCTTTTGCGGAGGAGAACGGTGTGCTCGACGAGGAACAGAGCAACCGTTTCCGCAACGACCAATTCACGCAGCAGGTGCGCATCGGCTTCAAGCAAAACCGCAAGAAATACCGCCTCAACGTGGGCTTCTCTGTCGACCCTACGATGATGCGCAGCAAGAACCTCATCAACAGCGAGAAGGACATTCCAGAGCGCTGGGTGTGGAACTACTCGCCTTATCTGCGCTTCCGCTACACGGTGTCGAAGACCAACTCGCTTGCCATCGACTATCGCGGACGCTCATCGTCGCCGTCGATGACACAACTGCAGCCAGTGCCCGACTTGAGCAACCCGTCGCGCATCGTGGTTGGTAATCCTAATCTGGTGCCGTCGTTCAACCACCGCATATCCGTCCGCTACAACAACTTCAACCAGCAGAAGCAGAGTAGCATCATGGCATTCGGAAACATCAACGTGACGCAAAACAGCATCGTGTCGAAGACCACCTACGACTCGTCGACGGGTAAGCAGACCACTACCTACGACAACGTGAATGGTGTGTGGAACGCTGACGGAATGATGATGTACACCTCCCCTATCGGCAACCGCGGATGGCGATGGACCAACAACGTGTTTGCACGCTACTCGCGCGCCGTGGGCTACAACAACGGCGAGGAGAACCGTAGCGGCACGCTGATGCTGAGCGAAACGCCGAGCATCGCTTTCCGCACTGACATTGTCGACGTGGAGTTGCGCCCGTACTACAATTTCCAACAAACGCGCAACAGCCTGCAGTCTACCAACAGCGACATCCACACCTATGGCGGCTCGTTCAACGCTAACTACTACACGCCTTTTGGCTTGTCCATCGGCTCCGACATCACCTACAGCGCCTCCAACGGCTATGCTGACGGCTACGACAACAACCAATGGCTCTGGAATGCGTCGCTCTCCTACGAGTTTCTCAAAAACAAGTCAGCCACGATCTCCGTCAAGGCTTACGACCTGCTGCAACAGAAGAAAAACGTGTCGCGCAACATCACAGCGAACTATATTGAGGACCGCGAGTTCAACACCATAACGCGCTATTTCATGCTGTCGTTCTCCTACCGCTTCCAGCGTCTGGGGAAAGGCACCACGGAGAAGGACATCAACTACGACGGCTTCGGTCCCGACGGGAATCGTCCGCCCGACATGCCTAAGGGCGACAGCAAAAGCGGCGACCAGAACCGTCGCCCAATGGGTCCACCTCCAGGTGGACGCCCACCGTTCTAATAGTCAAAAAAGCGCCTCAATGGGCGCTTTTTTGATTGTCTATCGCTGAAAGGTCAGGAATTTGTTCATCAGGAAGTTAGTCGCTCCGAAGGGGAACAGACCGATGAAGTTGGCAAGCCGCTCGTCCACACCCACCACTTGCTTGAGCAATGCCACGGTGGCAAGTTGCACGAGATATGCCACGGCGTAAGCCACGAGAAACAACACAAACTGGCGGCGCACGGCTTTGCTGACCGACTTAAACACCCACACGCGGTTCCAATAGAAATTGTTTACGAATGCGAACACATAGGCAATGGCATTCGCCACATAGAAATTAACACCGCAATGCTTGTCCAGGAGATTGGCTACAAGCATGATAATCACGAAATTGCTTGTGCCGACCACGGCAAAGCGCACTATTTCTCCCTTGCTTTTGTTTTTCATAGCGTTTGTTGGTTGTGTTGGCGACGGAACTTGCCAACTTGATAAAGGAACATTGCCACAGCAATGACCGTGGCGAGGGTGTCGCTCACTGGCATACTCGCCCACACTCCGTTAACGCCGAGCCACGGCGGCAACAGGGCAAGTCCCGGCAGCAGGAACACCAACTGGCGGGAAAGCGACAGGAAGATGGCGATGGCGGCCTTGCCTATCGACTGGAAGAACTGGCAGATGATAATCTGCGCTCCCACAATCGGGAAGGCATACACGCTGATGCGCAGGGCGTTGGCGGCTGACTGCACAAGGATGTCACTGTCGGTGAACAATCCTACGAGCATCTTCGGCGCAAACACGCCAAGCACAAAGCCGAAAGTGGTAATGGTGCAGCCTGCAAACACGCCAAGTTTCACGCTGCGACGGGCTCGGTCAATATGCCCGGCACCGAAGTTATAGCCGGTAATCGGCTGCATGCCTTGGGCGATGCCCATCACAATCATAACAAACAGCATTTGCACGCGGTTGACGATGCCGAAAGCGCCGACACTGAAGTCGTTGCCGTAGGTGAGCAACTGGTGGTTGATGAAAATCACTATGCAGCAGGCGCAGATGTTCATTATAAACGGTGACATGCCGATGCTGAAAATCTGCTTCACTATGCGTTTACGCAGTTTCAAGGTGTGGCGATGAATGCGCACGTAGGTGTTCTTGTCAAGGAAATGGTGCAGCACCCACACAAGCGCAGCCATCTGCGAGAGCAGTGTGGCAAGAGCCGCTCCGCGGATGCCCCAGCCGAGCACGAAGATGAATATCGGGGCAAGCACAATGTTGCAGCCCACCGACAGCATCGACGACAGCATCGCCTTTTTCGGATAGCCCGTGGCGCGCATCACATTGTTCAAACCTATCATCATATACGACACCGGGGTGCCAAGCAGAATCACCTGCATGAAGTCGCGCGCATAAGGTAGCGTCGCGTCGCTCGCGCCGAAGAAGCGGAGTATCTCGTCGAGAAACAGCACCGTGATGCCGCCATACACGAAAGCATTCACCAAGCACAGGACTGCCACATTGCCTACGATCTCTTCCGCGCCCTTGTGGTCGCGCTGCCCCAGGCGGATGGACGAAATCGTTGCGCCACCCACGCCCACCAGCGTGCAGAACGCAATCAGCAGGTTCATCAGCGGGAACGTGATAGCCAATCCGGAGATAGCCATAGGGCCCACACCATGACCGATAAAGATACTGTCGATAATGTTGTAGAGGGAAGTAAGGGTCATGCCGATAATCGACGGCAAAGAATACTGCACAAGGAGTTTCCCGATAGGCGCAGTGCCGAGTATGTGCGGATTATTTTTTGTCATAAAGGAGCGACTTACAATCTTTCGCCTGCAAAGTTACGAAAAATCGAGTGCACAACCATAAACTTGTTTGAAGGTTATGCCGAGATGCTGTGGATGCCACCCACACTGTCGCTACATCAAAATGGCATTCTGCCGAAAAATGCTTCATCTTCAGAAACAACGCGACACTTTTCTGCTGTCTGCAAGTCGTCAATATGCTTGACCAAATTATCCCGTACTTCAAGATTGTCAAGTTTCAAGCGTCTGCCCTTTGCCATTTCGCAAAACTCTTCTTCCTGTTCGATGCCAGCAAAACGGCGACCACACAAATTCGCAGCAATGCCAGTTGTGCCGCTTCCGCAGAAGGGGTCAAACACCCAGTCGTCCACATCGGTAGATGCCAGGACAAGTCGTGCCAGAAGGCGCAGTGGCTTCTGGGTCGGATGTTTGCCACATGATTTTTCCCACTGTCCAATAGCTCATTCACAAGAACTCTTTAAGCGTTTTAAAATTCTAAAGATGTGTCCATTAGAATAATGCGATTCTTGAAAATGCTTATGTTCATCTTCCCAAAGGTAATCAACAACGGCTTTAATATCTGCCTTTTGTTCTTCTGTTAATAGTTGCTTTGCTATAAGGGCTGCCATATCAAATCCCGCTTTTTCTATCCAAGGATTTTCTTTTAGGAGATTACCTCTTGCTTCTTTTTCATTTCTTCCAAGGACTCTACCAAGAACTTGACAATTCCCCACATCGTTTCCATTTGAGTCTTGCGTAAAACCTTCTGTAGTGTAAAAAATGTATTCTGACATAATTGTATGTCTTAAAACATATTTGTTCGTGAATTCTTTTAAATTATCTAAATAACAGAGTTCGTTGTTAGATAAATCCCTCACCAGCTTTTGCCATACACATCAGTTCATATTGTTTACAGATGCTCTCATAGCTATGGAAAGCAACACGCTCTTTTACATCCTTGAAAGCAGTCCTATTCATCACTTTATCAAACTGTTCTTTGCGATTTTGTGGTGCAACAATAAGAAAACGACTATGGAAGTCTTGTAGATCACAAAACTTTGTGACAGAGTTTTGTATGTCAGTAGAATGCTCAACTTCGAAGAAACTATTTGGCATTTTACGTTCATTGAACCAAATGACATCCACCGTCTTTGCCCTGTCTGTCAGGTTCTCGTATGAAAAATCGGGAATTTGGATTGTTGCACAAATTTCTTTTAATGGCTTTTCAAGAAACTTACGATTTTGGTCTTGCGCAGGGACATAGGTTGAATAATGCTTCATATTACCAATCTCGACAATAAGTCCTTGATAGTAACTATGTGTAAATTGTTCAACACTCTTTTCTTCTTTCGGCTGGATATCAAATCTGAGCATCACTTCTTCACGACATTCCTCCAAGGCCCAAAGACCTGGTTGTATCTTGAATATCTCGTTTGATTTTTGGACAATTCTCCGTATAGATTCATTGGGTGTCTTAGTCGCCCATGATTTTGTATCAACAAGATGATACAAATCGCCAAGAGTAGCATACCCTCCTGTTTTGCGAAGAGTGTCTATCACTTGTTGTGTCTGTGTATATTTCTTTTGTGCCATTGCTGTCTCTTTACTTCAATAAGTTTCTTCCATTTGTGTCTTCAAGGATTCTCATCTGCTGAATGGCTATTTGATTGAGTTTTATAAGTCTTTCCGATTGAGCCATTCCGTCGTTGATAAACACAGCGTTGAGATTCTCCATGTTCGAGAGGCAGATTAACTCATTGATACTGGCATAATCACGGATATTACCTTTTTTATCAGGATTCTGCTCACGCCATTGCCTTGCCGTCATACCGAACATGGCAATGTTGAGTACATCCGCCTCGTCGGCATATTTCATGGCGGCTTGCTCACGGGTGACCTCGGAAGGAATGAGATTTGCCTTGATAGCATCCGTGTGGATGCGGTAGTTTATCTTAGACAACTCGCGTTTCGCAGACCATCCAATCTGTTTCTGTTCCTCTTCTTTCAGTCGTTGAAACTCCTTTATCAGGTACAATTCAAATTCCACAGAGACCCAACTTGCAAATTTAAAGGCTATATCCTTTTGGGCGTATGTTCCTCCATTCGCTCCGCTTTTACAAATTATACCAGCAGCATTAGTGAGTTCCACCCAGCGAGTCGGACTCATTGTAAACGCATTCGACCCCGCTTCCTTCAAAAGGGGGTCGAATTCGACCCCTTTGAAATTAGGGTTGTTCAAACGCTCCCAAAGTCCAAGATATTCCAAGGTGTTTTTTGAACGTAACCAGTTCTTTACCACATCTTTGGGCTCTATAGGATTCTTTTGTCTTGCTATATCTGTGATACAAATATAATCGACTCCATTTTTAGAAAGAGTCTTTATCGCTTGATTCTTTACGATTATTTTTGCCATGATTT
>CAVAPE010000087.1:0-7849 GCA_963590405.1 Eubacterium sp. CAG:180
CGCCGAGTTGAAGATACCAGAATGCTACGTTGCCAACAACGTCCACCACGCACGCATCGACAAAGTTGCCGCCGACGCTAAAATCGACTTCAACGGCAAAAATCCCGATGCGAGTGTGCTGACCGTAAACAAAATCCTGCTCGACGGCTTCGGGCTCCGTCTGGCAGTCAAGGGCGCAGCCACGAAACTCGTGTCGGACCCCGATGTAAAGGCACAAATCGACGGCAGTCTCGACCTCGCTCGCGCACTGAGGCTCGTGCCCGAGGAGATGCCGTTCGACCTGTCGGGAATGCTTACGCTCAACACCGACGTGCAGTTTCGCGTGAGTGACTTCTCCGTGTCAACATTCCACCGCATCAAAGCCAACGGCTCAGCCACGCTGAGCAATGTGCGCTACAGCGTGCCGTCCGACTCCCTGCAAGCGTTTGTCGACCGTAGCGTGCTAAAGTTCGGCACCGACAGTAAAATCAAAGGGCAGGACAACATCACCCACAATCTGCTGATGGCATCAGTGCAGATTGACTCAGCCATCGTCGCCGACCCGGCAGGCTATGTAACGGTGGCAGGACTGAAAGCCGGAGTGGGCAGCCGTGGCAAAATCAACGACCTGATGGACACCACCAGCATCACCCCTCTTGGCGGACGCATCTCGGTGGGTCGCCTCACCACGCTGAGCCTTCCCGACTCGTCGCGCATCCTCGTGGCAGGCATGCAGACCGACGCATCAATCCGCCGCTACGAAGGTCAAGGACGCACACCCGTGCTCTCGTTTGGCATCAAAGCCGACAACATACGCTATTGGAACAAGACGATGATGACAAGTCTGCGCGACGGAGTAATCCAACTGCAAGCCAACAAGAGAGTGAGGAAACAGAGTTCGCGCATGCAGTCGCGGCTTGACTCCATGCAACGGCTCTACCCCACCCTCAGCCGAGACTCGCTGATGGCACTCTACCGCAAGCAGCGCGACAAAAAGCGCGCCGAGGAGGAAGCCAACGACACCACGTTCCGCGCCGACCTCGCACTTAGCGGACAATGGCAGAAACTGGTGCGCAACTGGGAACTAAGCGGCACCATCCTCGCCAGCCGCGGACGACTGTTCACGCCCTATTTTCCTCTGCGCAACCAACTGCGCGACGTGGACATCTCGTTCAACACCAAGACGCTCAATGTGAACAGCATCAAATACAACGTAGGCAAAAGCGACATCCGCTTCCGTGGTAAGGTGGACAACATCCGCAACACTCTGCTCGGCTCGCGCAACAAGCCGCTGACCATATCGCTTCAGGCACACTCGTCGATGCTCGACCTCAACGAACTGATGGCGGCGATGTACAAAGGCAACAATTTTGCCAACAACGCCGAACAGAAAGCCTCTTTCACCTTCAGCGGCACAGAAAATGAAGAACGTCTGCAAAGTAAAATCGAAAACACTGCAGCGGAAGAGACCGACACAATGCACTATGCCATCCTCGTGCCGAGCAACATCGTGGTGGACATCGACCTGATGAACGACACGACATTCTATGCCGACTATGCGCTCCATCGCCTACACTCGTCGATTGCAATGAAAAACGGTGTGCTGAAATTGAGCGACCTGTCGGCCCACAGCAACGACGGTTCGCTGAAACTTGACATGATTTACGCCACCGCCAACCGCAACGACATCGGGCTTGGAATGCTACTCGACCTCAACGACATCAAGGTGGGACGACTGATGAAAATCATGCCGGGACTTGACTCAATAATGCCGATGATGCGCGGCATCGACGGCGTAATCAACGCCCGACTGGCTGCAACGACAAAGGTAGACACTCTGATGAACGTGATTTTGCCAGAGACGAATGCGGCACTCAACATCAGCGGCAAAAATCTCGTGCTACTCGACACTGAGACGTTCCGCCAACTGTCGAAGATGCTGCGATTCAAGAACCGCGAACGGAACATGATTGACAGTCTGTCGGTGGAGGCGGTAGCCCTCAATTCGCAACTCGACGTTTATCCGTTCATTCTGCGGATGGACCGCTACAAACTTGCAGTGTCGGGGTGGAACGACTTCGACACGAACTACAAATACCACATTTCTGTGCTCGACTCGCCTCTGCCGTTTAAATTCGGCATCAACCTCAGCGGCAACATTCTGGAGGACAAGATGAAGTTCCGGCTGGGCAAGGCGAAGTTGAAGGAGAAGGAAGTGGCGCAATCGTCGGCTATCACGGAAACGACCAAGCGCAACCTCCTCGAACAAATGGACGAGGTGTTCCGCCGCGGTGCGGAAGCCGGGCTGCGTGAAGAGCGCCGCCGCGGTCAAGGTCCTGTGCCAAACGGTCGGCGACAGATGGGAGAACTCGACGGCGACGACCATCTCACTGCCGCCGACAGTCTGCAACTCATCAAGGAGGGCATCATCGAAGTGCCCGACTCGACGGCTGTGGCTACACCTGCCGAGAAACAGGCGGTAAGCGGCAAAGGCCGCAAGAGCCGCAAACCTTTGAGAACGAAAGAAACAATCTACTCGAAGGAGGCTATCAAACCAGAAAACTAAACACATTATGACAAACGAAGAAACAGCAATCAGCAACTACCTGAAGCGCACTGGCTTCGCCCCTGCGCCTATCACCACAGCACTCATCGACATGGACGGCGTGCTCTACGACTCAATGCCCCACCATTCGCTCGCATGGAAACGTCTGGGCGGAGAACGCGGATGGACTTTCGCCGACAATGAGTTTTTCCTCTATGAGGGTATGACGGGTGCAGCAATAATACGCCTGATGGAAAAACGCTGCAACGGACGTGAAGACCTCAGCGACGAGGAGTGCAAGGAGATATATGCGAAGAAGGCAGCCTACTTTACCGCCCTCGGCGAGGTGTCGGCGATGGACTCTGCCGACAAGATGCTTCAGACCCTTCGCGACAACCATTGTCAGAGGGTGCTCGTCACGGGTTCGGGGCAAGCCACGTTGCTCGAGAGGCTTAACAACCAGTACCCCGGCATCTTCACAAAGGAACTGATGGTCACTGCCCACGATGTGAAACACGGCAAGCCCGATCCTGAGCCATACATTATGGGCATGAAAAAGGCGCAGGCAGAGCCGCAAAACTGCATCGTGGTTGAAAATGCGCCGCTCGGAGTGCGTGCAGGAAGTGCTTCACAATGCTTCACCGTAGGACTTACCACCGGGCCTGTGCCGGCTGAAAGCCTCAAGGAAAACGGAGCCGACATTGTGTATCCGTCGATGAAGGCGTTTGCTGAGGCGCTGCCACTTTTGCTGGAACTTCGCAACAACCACTAACCCACAGTAACTATGCAGAAAATCATATTCACCAACAATATAGCCGAAGCCATCAACGACGCCTTGTCGGCGATGGAGCCGCGCAACGTGTTTATGCTCACCGACAGCAACGTGGACAAAGCCATCGAACCGCTTTCGGAGCAATGGCAGAAAATCGTAATCAAACCAGGCGACGTAAACAAGAACCTCGACAGCATGGTTGAGGTGTGGACTGCCCTGCAACAGGGCGGAGCCACACGCAAGTCGGTGATGGTCAACGTGGGCGGCGGCGTAGTTACCGACCTCGGTGGCTTTGCCGCTTCGTGCTTCAAGCGCGGCATCCGTTTCATCAACGTGCCGACGACACTACTCGCTGCCGTGGATGCTGCCGTGGGCGGAAAGACGGGCGTGAATTTCAACGGACTGAAAAACGAAATCGGCGTGTTCCGCGAAGCGGAAGCAGTGGTGATTTCCACAAAATATTTTGCAACGCTGCCCGAATCCGAACTTAAATCGGGCTATGCGGAGATGATAAAGCATGGTCTCATCAGCGGCGAGAAGGTCTACAACAAACTGCTTGACTATCACTTTGATGTGGTCGACGGACAGGAATTGCTCGACCTTGTGGAAGAGTCAGTCAACGTGAAGCGCGACATCGTTGCACAAGACCCGTTTGAAAAAGGATTGCGCCGCGCACTCAACCTCGGACACACCGCCGGACACGCATTTGAAACGACGGCTATGCGCCGCAATGCGCCTGTGCCCCACGGATATGCTGTGGCATGGGGAATGGTTGTGGAGGCAGTTCTGTCGCACACTGAGAAGGGTTTCCCTTCAGCCGAACTCTACCGCCTTGCCGACTATATCCGCCAGCACTACGGCGCATTCCACATCACCTGCGATGACTATGCCGCCCTCATCGACCTTATGCGCCACGACAAGAAAAGCGAACACGGCGAACTCAACTTCACGCTTCTGCACTCTGTTGGCGACGTAGAAACAGGATGTGTGGTAGATGCCAAACAAGTGGAGGCAGCCCTCGACATCTACCGCGACTTGATGCACATCTAATTTGCTTATCTCTTAGGCTTGCACTACCTTTGTAGAGGAAAAAAACAGATAGAATGAAACCTCGTATATTTTTGTCGTACGTCCATATGGGAGGTACCGAACGTGAGTGGGTTGAGAAGGCTTTCCAAACGGAATGGATTGTGCCGCTCGGTCCTAATGTCGATGAGTTTGAACACCGCTTGGAGAAGTATCTCGATGCGCCTTATGTGGTGGCGTTGAGTGCCGGTACGGCTGCCATCCATCTCGGACTTGTGGCTCTCGGCGTTGGACAAGGAGATGAGGTGATTTGCCAGTCGTTTACCTTTGCGGCGAGTGCTAACCCTATCACATATCAGGGTGCGAAGCCAGTGTTTGTCGACAGCGAGCCTGACTCGTGGAACATGTCGCCGGAGGCTCTCGAAGAAGCCATCGTGGACCGCAAAAAGGTGACAGGCAAATATCCCAAGGCTATCATCCCCGTTTATCTCTATGGCATGCCTGCCAAGATTTCAGAAATCAAGGCTATTGCCGACAAATACGGCATTCCTGTGCTTGAGGATGCCGCCGAAGCACTCGGCTCAGAATACAAAGGGCAGAAGTGCGGCACATTCGGCGCATACGGCAGCCTCAGTTTCAACGGCAACAAAATCATCACCACCTCTGGCGGTGGCGCACTGGTGTGCCACAGCAAGGAGGAGGCAGACCGCATAAAATTCTACGCCACACAGGCGCGTGAGGCTCGACCATACTACTACCACGAGGTGATTGGCTACAACTACCGCATGAGCAACGTGTGCGCTGGCATTGGTTGCGGACAGATGGATGTGCTGCAGGAGCATGTTGACCTTCGCCGCAGAAATCATGCATTCTACACCGCCGAATTGGCTGATGTGGTGGGCGTGAGCGTACAGCAGAACCCGTCGGAGGACTTCAACTCGAATTTCTGGCTGTCGACAATCATCATCGACCCTGCAACGGGCAAAGAGCCGGAAGCATTGCGTCAGTTTATGCTTGAGGCTGGTGTGGAAACACGGCGCTTGTGGCGACCGATGCACATGCAGCCTGTCTATAGCGATGCGCCCTACTACGGCGGCAAGGTCTGCGAGACACTGTTCGACAAGGGACTGTGTCTGCCAAGCGGCTCTAACCTTACGACTGAGGATTTACGCTTCGTAGTGGACAAGATTAAAGAGTTTTTCAACAAATAGACACTGATGGTAATTGCCTTTGACCTTGACGACACGCTCTACAAGGAGGTCGACTATGTGAAGTCGGGCTACAAGGCTGTTGCCGTAAACAATGCCGAAATTATTGTGCCATCGGTCAGTTATGGGCTGATGTCGGAGGCGTTCGAGGCTGGAGAAAACCCATTCGATGCCGTGGCAAAGAATGCCAGCGGCTTCGACATAGCCAAGGCAGTGGCGACCTACCGCTTCCACCGTCCGAACATCAGGTTGGGCGAAAGTACGGCGAATGTGCTCCAACAGTTGAAGGCATCGGGACACAGGCTCTGCATAATCACCGACGGTAGGACGGCGACGCAACGCAACAAGATTGACTCTCTCGGACTATTGCGCTTCGTCGACCCTAACGACATAGTGATTTCGGAGGCTACTGGGCACACAAAACTCGACGACCACAATTTTAGGCTCGTGGAGCAGCGCAACCCAAGCGAAAAATGCGTCTATGTGGGCGACAACCCAGAGAAGGATTTCTTTCACCCGAACCGCATGGGCTGGCACACGGTGATGCTGAAGGACGATGGACGCAACATCCATCCGCAACAGGGGAAACCATCGGAATGGGCGGCGGAAAAGGTGATTGCGTCGCTGACGGAATTACCAGAATATTTAGAAACTTTAAACGAATAACAACGATATGGCTGAAAAGCAGAAAGTGGCATTGATTACGGGAATCACAGGACAAGACGGTTCCTTCCTTGCCGAATTTTTATTAGACAAAGGCTACGACGTGCACGGCATCATCCGCCGCAGTTCGTCGTTCAACACAGGACGCATCGAGCACCTCTATTTCGACGAATGGGTGCGCGACATGAAACGTCGCCGACTGATTAACCTGCATTATGGCGATATGACCGACTCCAGTTCGCTCATCCGCATCATCCAGGAGTTGCAACCCGATGAAATCTACAACCTCGCTGCACAGAGCCACGTCAAGGTGTCGTTTGAAGTGCCAGAATACACTGCCGACACCGATGCCGTAGGTACATTGCGCCTCCTCGAAGCCGTGCGTATGCTCGGACTCGACAAGAAGACGCGCATCTATCAGGCGAGCACCTCGGAACTGTTCGGCAAGGTGCAGGAAATTCCACAACGCGAAACCACGCCATTCTATCCCCGCAGCCCTTACGGATGCGCAAAACTCTACGGCTTCTGGATTACGAAGAACTACCGCGAAAGTTACGGCATGTACGCCGTCAACGGCATTCTCTTCAACCACGAGAGCGAGCGCCGCGGTGAAAACTTCGTGACGCGCAAGATTACGCTTGCCGTGGCTCGTATCGCTGCCGGATTGCAGGACAAACTCTATCTCGGCAACCTCAATGCGCGCCGCGACTGGGGCTATGCACGCGACTATGTGGAGTGCATGTGGCTCATTCTGCAACAGGACAAGCCGGATGATTTCGTCATCGCTACTGGCGACGACCATTCGGTGCGCGACTTCACAGAGTTGGCTTTTGCCCGCGCTGGCATCAACCTGCGCTGGGAGGGCGAAGGCGTTGACGAGAAAGGTATCGACACTGCCACTGGTCGCGTGCTGGTGGAGGTAGACCCAAAATATTTCCGCCCGTGCGAGGTGGAGCAGTTGCTCGGCGACCCAACAAAGGCGCGCACGCAACTGGGCTGGAATCCGCGCAAGACTTCGTTTGAAGAACTTGTCAACATTATGGTGGACCACGACATGGAGATGATCCGCAAGCATGGTCACGACTCTGAAAGAATGATTTAGGAAATGATGGAAAAAGACGCAAAAATATATGTTGCCGGACACCGCGGACTTGTAGGCTCGGCAATTTGGAACAATCTCACGAAGAAGGGATATACCAACCTCGTTGGACGCAGTCACAAGGAACTCGACCTACTCGACGGCGTGGCTGTGCGTGAATTTTTCGATGCAGAGAAGCCTGACTATGTTATCCTCGCTGCGGCTTTCGTTGGAGGCATTATGGCAAACAGCATCTACCGCGCTGACTTCATCTGGCGCAACCTGCAAATCCAGCAGAACGTGATTGGCGAGAGTTTCCGCCACAGCGTAAAGAAGTTGCTGTTCCTGGGTAGCACGTGCATCTACCCGCGCGAGGCTCCGCAGCCAATCCCAGAGGATGCGTTGCTTACATCGCCACTTGAATGGACCAACGAGCCATACGCCTTGGCAAAGATTGCGGGCTTGAAGATGTGTGAGAGTTTCAATCTGCAGTATGGCACAAACTACATCGCTGTAATGCCTACCAACCTCTACGGTCCTAACGACAATTTCGACCTCGTGAGCAGCCACGTACTGCC
>CAVAPE010000088.1:0-7675 GCA_963590405.1 Eubacterium sp. CAG:180
GGCTTGAACCAACGACCCCCTGATTAACAGTCAGGTGCTCTAACCAACTGAGCTACTGAAGCGGGTTGCTTTTGTTTTGCGATGCAAAAGTAGTGCGAAGTTTCTAATTGTGCAACATTTCCGTTAAAAAAAATCGATATTTTTTTCGCACAGCGATAAATTTGACATCATTCTGCAACGGAATTGTGTAAAAAGCAGTAATTTAGCAGTCGCATTTCGAAAAAAGGAAAATTATGAAACTGAAATCAGGATATCTCGTTGCGGCGGCTCTTCTGGCTCTGGTAGTGCCTTCGCTCATTGCAGCGACTGCCAAAAACGACAAGGCTGCCATTGCGCGCAACATCACTGTGATGAACTCCGTGTTTAAGGAACTCAACGCGCGCTATGTCGACTCAGTGGACGCCGACAAGGCTATGACCACCGCCATCGACGCGATGCTCGAAGAACTTGACCCCTATACTGAATATATCACGTCGAGCGAGGCCGACGATTTTATGGCGATGTCGACCACTGGCGAATACGGCGGCATCGGCTCGGTGATCATGCAGAGCAAGGCGGGCGGTGTGCTCATCAGCGACCCTTACGAGGGCAGCCCTGCAGCCAACGCTGGACTTCTGCCAGGCGACAAGATTGTGCGCATCGACACGTTCGACACCAAAGGCTGGGACACCAAGAAGGTGAGCGACCACCTGAAGGGTCAGGCGAACACCACGGTGCATGTGGTTGTTGAACGCCCGTATGTCAAGGACAGCATAAAGTCGTTCGACATTGTGCGCCGCAAAATCCAGATGCCTTCTGTGCCTTACTATACGGCTCTGGCGAATGGCATCGGCTATATCCAACTTACCAAATTCACCGAAACATCGCCCGACGAGTTACACGACGCACTGACCGCGCTGAAGCGCGACAAGGGCATCACCTCGCTCATTCTCGACCTCCGCGGCAACGGCGGCGGACTGGTGGAGAGCGCCATCAAGATTGCCAACTTCTTTGTGGACAAAAACACTGAGATTATCCGCACGAAAGGGCGCCTGAAGGCCGACGAGAAAATCTATAAGACCACGGCAAAGCCTGTCGACACGCAGATACCGCTTTGCATCCTTGTGGACGGCGGCTCGGCTTCGGCATCGGAGATTGTGACTGGTTCGATGCAGGATCTTGACCGCGCAGTGGTCGTGGGTAGCCGCTCGTTCGGCAAAGGCTTGGTGCAGAGCACTGTACCGCTGGCGTTCGACAATATGCTCAAGGTGACCACCGCAAAATACTACATCCCCAGCGGACGACTGATACAAGCCATCGACTACTCGCACCGCGATGCAGAGGGCAATGTGCTCCGCACGCCCGACAGCCTCACTAACGTGTTCCACACGCTTCACGGCCGCGAGGTGCGCGACGGCGGTGGCATCACCCCTGATGTGAAGGTGGAATGGGACAAGATGAGCCGCCTCACCTACAACATCTATGTGGACAACTGGGCATTCAACTTCGCCAACAAATACCGCGCAGAACATCCAACCATCTGTCCTGTCGAGGATTTTGTGATTACCGACAGCATCTTCAATGCCTTCAAGCAGTCAATCGACCCGAAGAAGTTCAACTACGACAAGGTGTGCGAAACCGGCTTGGCGTCGCTCCGCGATGCTGCCAAGGTGGAGGGCTATATGAACGACTCGACGAAGAAGGCTTTTGATGTGCTCGAAGGCTTGCTTAAGCACAACCTTTCGCAGGACCTCGACAATAACCGTAAGGCCATTGAGGACATCCTTGCCAACGAGATTGTTGGTCGCTACTACTATCAGCGCGGTCGCGTAATCCAATCGCTCAAAAACGACAAGGGACTTGATGCGGCAGTAAAGGTGCTCAGTGATATTTCTGAATATCACCGCATACTCTCTCCAGCAAAGAAATCTAAGAAGAAATAGCCTGCTGCCGCTATCGCTTGCGGCGGAAGAAGGAAGTCATAAGGGCGGCGCACTCGTCAGCGAGGATGCCGCCTTCTGTTTTTGTCTTTGGATGGAATGGGCGCGGGCAGTAGGTGTGGTAGCCGCGCTTCACGTCGGCAGCACCGTAGACAATGCGTCCAATCTGGCTCCACGCCAACGCTCCGGCACACATAAGGCACGGCTCGACAGTGACGTAGAGCGTGCAGTCGGGCAGATACTTGCCGCCGAGATAGGATGCTGCGGCGGTGATGGCCTGCATCTCCGCATGGGCGGTGCAGTCGGTGAGTGTCTCGGTGAGGTTGTGGGCGCGGGCAATCACTTGGTTGCCGCACACGATCACTGCGCCCACAGGCACTTCGTCGTCGGCAAATGCCTGTTGCGCTTCGGCGAGGGCCATGCGCATAAATCGCTCGTCGTCGGTTGTCATCATTTCATGTTGTAGGTTACTGACAGTACGGAAAACTCGGTGCGGCGGTTAATCTGGTCGGCAGCCTGTTTGTCCTCGTCGGAAAGTTTGCTGATAAATTCCTCGTTGAGGACATCACCCTCGTTGAATTGCGGATAGAGGCGCGCAATGCGCTTAGTCACCGTCTTAGGCTTCGTCTTGCCGTAGCCGTGGGGCTGCAAGCGGTTGCGGCTGATGCCGTGTTCCACCAGATAGTCGACCACCGACTTTGCGCGGCGATCCGACAGGTTCATGTTGTAGGCATCCGAGCCCCAGCGGTCGGTGTGCGATGCCATTTCGATGGTCACGTTTGGGTTGTCGCGAAGCACGGTGATGAGTTCGTCGAGGGCGGCTTTCGACTCGGGGCGTAGATCCGCCTTGTCGTAGTCGTAGAATATGTTTTCAACCACCGTAGGCTTGTTGATCGACGGCAAGCGGAACTCCACCCAATAACTTGCATCCTCCATCGTTGAGTCGGACGCAAATTCCTGTTTCTGATTGAGATAGCCCTTTGCTCCGGCGAGCATCACATAGTTCACGCCGCGCTGCAGCGAGAACTGGAACGAGCCGTCGTCGCGCGCCACGGCCTTCTGGTTGGAGCCGTCGTCGCCCACGATGCGTATCACGGCGTTTTTCACCGCCTCCTCGTCTTTGTCCATGACAAGACCCTCGATGGTGATTTTCACAGGGTCGTACTGGAAACTGTAGATATGGTCGTAGCCTCGCGCGTCGCCGCGGTTTGACGAGAAAAATCCGTCCTCGCCTTTGCCGAAGGTGATGCCGAAGTCGTCGCCAGCAGAGTTGATGGGGTAGCCCATATTGGTCACCTCATAGTGCATCTCCGCAGGGTCGCCCACGGCGGTAGCCTTGAAGAGGTCGAGACCGCCCATGCCTGGGTGTCCGTCGGATGCGAAATAGAGTGTGCCGTCGCTGCGCACGTAGGGGAAATCGTCGTTGCCGGCGGTGTTGATGTCTGGACCGAGGTTCACCAGCGAGCCTTGGCGCTCCTTCAGGGAGATGCGCCAGATGTCCTTGCCGCCATAGCCGCCGGGCATGTCGCTGACGAAGTAGAGATATTCGCCGTCGGCCGACACGGCAGGGTGACCGAAGGTCGACAGGGTGTCGGCAGTGATTTCAAACTTCACTGGGGCGCTCCATTTGGCATCGGAGCGCGAAGAGGTGTAAATCTCCACCGAGGTGGGCGAATTGAGTTCGCGGCGCGCCTTGGTGAGGTACATTGTCTGTCCGTCGGGTGAGAACGACACTATGCCCTCGTCGAGTTCGGTGTTGAGGTCGCCTTCCACCGCTGCTGGGCGTTCCCACTCGCCGCGCTCGTTTTTCTTCGAGAAGAAGATGTCGGCATTCTTCATGCCCGTGATTTCGCTCTTCTTGTCGCCAGTGGCTTTCTCGGTGGTGGAAGTGTAGTAGATCTGGTCGGCATCAGAGCCGAGAAACATCGGGCAGAAGTCGGCACGGCGCGAGTTGAAAAGTTTCGCCTGCTTCACCTCGTAGCGCGAGCCGCGGGCACGGATGTCCTGCGCCGTGCGGCATCCCTCTTCGCCGATAATGGCGAGAGTGTCGTTGGGGCAGAACTCCAGATAGCGGTCGTAGGATTTCAGCGCTGCCGTGTATTTGCCATCGGCGTGTAGAGCCTGTGCGAGCATCAGATGGGCGGTGCTGTCGGGATATTCGTAGCGCAGGGCGTTCTGGAATGCTGCTGCGGCGCGCGACGACATGTTGAGCAGCCGGTAGCAGCGTCCCATCTTGAAAGCCACCTCGCCGCGCTGCGGGCGTTCCTCCTTTTTGCGGAGTTTGTTGTAAACCTTCTTGTAGGTAACCGATGCATCGTAGTATTCGCCACGGTCGAACTGCGCATCGGCTTCGCTCAGTTTCGGTGTGCGGCAACTGCCGGCTGCCAGCAGCAACAGGCATGCTATGATATATACGGCATTCTTCATACAAGTAAATAACGTTATGGCAGTGCGTTTTATTGTTTCAGGTCGCTGAAACGGCGCAGACGGCGCAGGTTGTAGTCCACGATGATGTTGCGGCGGCAGCATGGGAAGTCGCCCATGATGCTGCGGTCGGGGCGCACGTTGTCGTAGCGGCTTTTCTGCTTGCGGTAGTCACTGTGGGCGCGCAGAATGGCGCGGGCGTTGGCAAAATCGCATTTGGCTACGAAGACGAAGAATGCGAGTGCGTCGTAGAGGCGTCGCACAAGGAGCATGCGGCGACCTTCCTTCGGCGGCAGGTTCTTGTAGAGCAGAAAGAGGTTGTTGCGGAAGTTGAGATAGGTTTTCTTCGGGTTGGATGCTGGCAGACTGCCGCCGCCGAGGTGATAGACCACGCTCTGCGGCACTACCCTGATGGCGCGTCCGCGTTGGTGCAGCCTCCAGCAGAGGTCGATTTCCTCCATGTGGGCGAAGAAGTCCTTGTCGAGCCCTCCAACGGCGAGATAGTCGTCGGTGCGCACGGTGAGGGCTGCGCCGGTGGCCCAGAAAATGTCGGTTACGTCGTCATACTGTCCATGGTCTTCCTCCACGGTGTCGAAGATGCGTCCGCGGCAGAAGGGGTAGCCATGCTTGTCGAGGAAGCCTCCCGAAGCGCCGGCATACTCGAAATGGGTGCGCCGCGTGTCGCTGATGAGTTTGGGCTGGCACGCTGCCGCTTCGGGGTGCTGCTCCAGATAGTCGTAGAGCGGGCGCACCCAGTGGGGCGATGCTGCCACGTCGCTGTTGAGGAGCACGCTGTAGCGGTAGCCCAGTTGGCGGATGGCGCGGTTGTAGCCCTCGGCGAAGCCGTAGTTGGTGTCGAAATAGAGCGTCTTCACACTTGGAAACTCCTCTTCGAGCACCTTGCGCGAGGCGTCGGTGCTGCCGTTGTCCACCACCACGATGTCGGCGATGTCGTTGTCGTTGCATTCCACCACCGACGGCAGGTAGCGACGCAGCAACGCCGCACCGTTCCAGTTGAGAATCAGTATGCCTATAGGTTTCATAGTCATGAGTGTCTTAATGCAGTTGCCGGCGCCAGCGGTTGTGCGACCATAGCCAGGCGTCGGGCTGGCGGCGTATGGTCTGTTCGAGCATGTGGGCATAGGCATCGGTCACGGCATTGTCGGCGGTTGTGGAAACGTCGTCGGCGATGGGGCGGATGGTGGCATGATAATGCCCGCGGCTGGTGCGCTCCACGTCGGCATAGAATGCCGCCGCCTTGAGTTTGCGCAGCAGGAGTTCGGTGCCAGAGATAAACGGCGTGGACTGGTTCAGGAAGTCTATGCTGTGGTCGCCGTCGTTGTGGCTGGGTTTCTGGTCGGAGATGAAGCCAGTGATAAACATGCCTCCGCTACGGCGTAGCGACAGCAGGGCGCGGAGCACTCCGTTCTTAGGAATTGACACGGAATGGAACCGCTTGCGCAGCCCGAACCAAAAGCGGTCGAACCACGGGTTGCGCAGTGGGCGATAGACTTGCGAATATTCCACGTTGTAGGCGTTGATGCCCCAGAGGGTTATAGATGTAATCCACTCCCAGTTGCCGAAATGCGAGCAGTACACTCCGATGGAGCGTCCCTCCTTGATTATCTTGTCAAACTGTTCGCAGCCTTCAAACACCATGCGCTCACGCATCTCTTTGTCGCTGATGTGCAGCAGTTTGACTGTCTCGACAAACACGTCGGTGAAGTTGCGGTAGAAGCGGTGCATTATGTCGTGGCGCTCTGCGGCACTCTTCTCGGGAAATGCCGCTTCGAGGTTCGCCTCGATGAGACGGCGACGATAGCGTATGATGTCGGACGCAGCCCATGCCAGCACGTCGGAAAGCACATAGAGCACCTTCAGCGGCAGCAATGCTGCGGCGTGGAGCAGAAGCCACAGCGGCGAATAGACTATGCGTTGCAGTTTGGCGTTCATAGGATTTCGGCTTTAATCAAATCATCGTGACCGAGCGGCTCCACGAGGCGCACTTGCGCTATGGTGTTGGCAAGTGCTGGATTGGCAGGAACGGCTACGCGCAGATAGTTGTCGGTGAAGCCCTTCATCAGTCCGTCGTTGTCCACGGCATGCTCAAAGAGCACGGGACGCACCGTGCCGAGGTATTTCTTCGTGAATGCCGCGAGTTTGCGGTCGGAGAGAGCCATCATGCGGCGTGTGCGCAGATGCTTGGTGTGCTGGTCAACGACGAGCGGTATCTTGAGTGCCATCGTGTCGGGGCGCTCGGAGTAGGAGAACACGTGCAGACGGGTGATGTCGAGGCTATCGACAAACGCTCGCGAGTCGTCGAAAATCTCCTGCGTCTCGCCGCGCATGCCCGTGATGAGGTCCACGCCGATGAAGGCGTCGGGGATGAGCCGTTTGATGGCAGCAACCTTGTCGGCAAAGAGTTGGCGGTCGTAGTGGCGGCGCATTAGTTTGAGCATCTCGTCGCTACCCGACTGCAACGGTATGTGGAAGTGGGGCATGAAATGCTTCGATGCGGCGACAAACTCTATAGCCTCGTCGGTGAGCAGGTCGGGCTCGATAGAGGAGATGCGGTAGCGCTCGATGCCTTCAACATCGTCGAGCGCACGGAGTAGGTCGATAAACCGTTCGCCCGTGTCGAAGCCAAAGTCGCCGATGTTCACACCCGTAAGCACAATCTCCTTGCCGCCCTCAGCCACCGCCTGGCGCGCCTGTGCCACAAGGTCGGCTATGAGTCCGCTACGGCTGCGTCCGCGGGCACGTGGGATGGTGCAGTAACTGCAATAGTAGTTGCAGCCGTCCTGCACTTTCAAGAAGAAGCGTGTGCGGTCGCCGCGCGAGCACGACGGTATGAATTGGCGTATGTCCTTCAATGCCGTGATTTCCACGTGTTTCTCGTGGTCGGCAAACCAGCGGTCCACGAAGTCGGCAATCTCCGCCTTTTGGTCGTTGCCCACAACGATGTCCACGCCCTCAATGTCAGCCACCTCCTCACTGTTGAGTTGGGCGTAGCACCCCGTCACCACCATCACCGCATCGGGGTAGCGGCGCGACAGTTTGCGTATTTCCTGCCGGCATTTTTTGTTGGCGAGTTCCGTCACCGAACAAGTGTTAACCACGCAGATGTCAGGCGTTTCGCCCGACTGCACCGGTTGTGCTCCCCGGTCGGCGAGGAGTTTGCCAATGGTTGAAGTCTCGGCAAAGTTGAGTTTGCATCCCAGAGTATGGAATGCCACCTTTTTATTGTCAAAAATTGTGTTGTCAATCATTCTGATTGCAAAGATAGTGCAAGCCGAGAGAAATGAAAAGAGCTTGCTCAATTTTCATTTCCG
>CAVAPE010000089.1:0-7568 GCA_963590405.1 Eubacterium sp. CAG:180
TATTTTGTGGTAATTCTCCCGCCCCCTACCACAACATTTAGGTATCGGGGTGGGAGAGATGTAATTGGTGAAAGCAGAATTAGATTTTCACTTTCCAGTAGCCAGTTTTGCTGCTGCCTATGCGCTTTAGTACTCCTCGCTTTTTCAATGTAGCAATGAGTCTGTCAACTTTACTTTTTGAAACGTTGAGCGATGCGGCTATCTCTGATATTGTCAAGCCCTTTCCTGCTTTCAGGATTTCTATAAGGTTCTTCTCTAAATTAACGTCATTAACGTCATTATTAACGTCATTAACGTCATTAACGTCATTAACGTCATTATTAACGTCATTAACGTCATTTGTCGCACTATTACCGCCATTTATCCCGCCATTTATTCCGCCATTAACGTCGTTTATCCCGCCATTTATTCCTTCACTTTGAGGGAATAAATTTGAATTTTTGAGGGGATAAATGATGGTGGATATCATTAAGTTACTCTCAATCAGCACATCTTTTCCTGTAAGATTTTTCCATTTTAAAATCTTGTCAATGCCGTAACCTGCATTTTCCGACAATTTTGGATACCTGAAAAAGCGTATGATGCTTGGATTTCGCGGCATTGATAGCAAACGTGTGCGGAACTCAGTGGCATCAAGAATGAATCGCCCTGGATTTTGCATTTCTATCCTGTCGGAAAACACTCGTATTGTAGGGTGCGCCGAGGCGAAATAATCAGAATGGGCGCAGAAATTGACAAGTCCTTCTCGGATACAGAATAATTGGGAATTGTCCTCCGTGCCGAAGATGTCGGGTCCTTCAATGTATGGCGTATCAACAAAATTGCGCAGACGGCGTATTATTAAATTGAAACTGTCCCAAATGTTGTCTTGCTCAGGCATTCTGTATGTATAGCGTTGTGCTGCATCGGAATAGGATGCCCCAGGCACTTCCATATAGTCAATCCAAAAGTTCGGAATTGCAGTCAGAACAGAATCCCGTTTGCCGAACATCAGCAGACTTCCATAGGTGAGGCGACCCGAAGAAGATACTATGTTGAGTTTCTTGCAAAAACTTTCAACGTCCAGTTCTGAATAAGCCAACGAATGGTTGAAATCGCGCAGATAACTTCTGTATGATGCTATCGATTCCTGATTTAAGTCGTTGAAACTTGTACCGGTCACCTCCTTTTCTGACTGCGACCCGAATGCTGCATCACGGACTATTGCCATAATCTCGGCATCGGTGGCGAGTTGGTCGCCGCTGCCTGTCCGTATGTAAACATCGCCACTACTCTTTATTGCGACAGGCTTTTGAGCGGAAACGGGGATTTCAAATGCAAGAACAATCTTGCCGTCCAGTTCAAATCTCATAGGATGGCAAGCCACAACACTGTTGAATTTGCTGCGGGAGCGGAGCGTTCCGACAAAGTCTTGCTCCATCTTTTCGGCATTGGAGACGCCGACTATCTGGAATGTTGAGCCATTTGTGGATTTTCTTTCCCTAACGCCAAAGACTATCACACCTCCATTAGTGTTGGAAAATGCGCTTACTGTTTCCCATGCCGATTTGGGAAGACCTCCAGCGGCTTCCTTAACCTCAAAGTCATCCCATTCTGTGCCTTTGAGCCTTTCCAGTAGTTCTTCTTTCGTCATTCTGTGTTGTTGGCAAATTCTGATACGAAGATACAAAATTTTCTAAAGAAACAGTGCCTGTTCTATCGATTAAGAACATTTTTGTAACTTTATGTGTTTTAATAGGAAACACTATTTAATAACCTAAATTCATACAGTATGAAAAAGTATTTTGCTGAAATGGTAGGCACGTTTGTGCTTACATTCCTCGGCTGCGGCGCTGCCGTGAGCCTCAATTGCGGCGTCGACACGGCTTCTGTGCTCGGCACAGCCCTCGCTTTCGGCCTTGCTGTTGTTGCTATGGCTTACGCTATCGGCGGCATCTCCGGCTGCCACATCAATCCAGCCATCACCCTCGGTGTGTTTCTGAGCAAGCGCATGAGCGCTAAGGACTGTGTGGGCTATATGGTATTTCAGGTGATTGGTGCTATTATCGCTGCGGCTGTGCTCTATGGCTTGGTAGCCACCGACCCAGGACTTGCCTTGGGAACCAAGACTGGTGCCAACGCTTGCGCCTCTGATTGCGTGTTCAACGGCTTGCTTGCCGAAACCGTGCTCACCTTCATCTTCGTTCTCGTGGTGCTCGGCGCAACGAGCAAGACCAACGGCGCAACAAACAACTGGGCTGGTCTTGCCATTGGTCTCTCGCTCGTGCTTATCCACTTGGTAGGCATCCACTACACCGGCACGTCGGTCAACCCAGCACGCTCCATCGGTCCGGCACTCTTCGAAGGCGGCAAGGCTTTGTCGCAGTTGTGGGTGTTCATCGTAGGCCCGTTTGTTGGCGGTGCATTGGCTGCTGGCGTATGGCGTCTGCTTGCAGGCAAGGAATAGGTGCTATTTTGCCCAACCCCTATCGGCGGCGAAGTGCGCTGACTGCTGTTGCGCTCGCCGCCGTTTTCCTTGTAATTTTTATACTATTGTGCTTTAGTAAATGTTAAAAACTGCAACATCGTTAACTTTTTTCTATTAAACAAGTTAAAAATGCGGCATTTTGATAATTTTTAGGGGAGGGGTATTGCTTTGTTTGGATTTTTATACATAAGTTTGCACATCCTAATTGTAATGAACTGAGATAAGGCCATTATTTAATGCCAATAATGAGACTTGTAACGAACATTGTTTTAACTTACTTATTGGTTGTGTTGCCAGCGCTCCCTATGATGGGCGCTAATGAGGATTTTTCTTTCCTTTTCCAACGCAACAAGGTCGACGTCGATTTGTCGGTCGCCGACAATGTAAGTGCTATCCAAAAACTTGACCTTTTTCTCGACTATTGCAACAAGTGTGGTGTCAACATCGTTGGCATGACCCTTGAGGGCACGGCTTCGCCAGAGGGCGCTGCCGCCTACAACCGACGCCTCTCCGCGCAGCGCGCCCAATGGCTCGTGCGCCACGTTGGCAGCCGGCTTGTTGACAAAACTGATATACCTGTGGACATCAAAATGTCGGGGCGCGACTGGGGGCGGCTTGCCTACCAGTGCGCCTCCGACTCTGTGGTGCTCGCCACCGACGGCGCTCTCGCTCTGCTGCAGAGCCTCGCCGCTTCTGAGACCGACGAAGCCGAAACCGCATCGTTCAAACGCCTCCGCGAGGCTGATGGCGGACGGCTCTACGCCTACCTCTTCGATACCTATTTCTATGGGTTGCGCACGGCGCGCCTCACCATCGCTTTCGACTCCCCTGTGGAGACAGCACGAGCCCTTTCGGGCATTGACTGCGAGTTTCCGTCGGAGCCAATCGCAGCGGTGACAACGCCAGCGGTGGAGCGGCAGAAAAAGCCGTTCTATCTCGCCATCAAGACCAATATGCTCTACGACGCTCTCGGAGTGCCCAACGGCGGCTTTGAGGCTTACCTCGGCAAGCAGTGGTCGCTGACGGCGATGTGGGGCTACGCATGGTACAAGTGCGACCACCGCCACAACTACTGGCGCATCTACGGCGGCGACGCTGAGGTGTGGCGCTGGTTTGGCAAGGCTGCGAAGGCAAAACCCTTGACTGGACACCATCTCGGCGTGTACGGACAGATGCTCACCTACGACTTCGAACTCGGAGGCCGCGGCTACCTCGCCGACAAGTGGAGTTACGCCGCCGGCGTGAGTTACGGATATTCGCTACCCGTGGCGCGTCGGCTAAACATCGACTTCTCGCTCGGCGTGGGTTATATGGGCGGCAAGTTTAAGGAATACATCCCCGACGAGGGTTGCTATGTGTGGCAATCCACCAAGCAACGCCACTGGATTGGTCCTACGAAGTTGGAAATCACGCTCGTGTGGCTCATTGGTAGGGGCAACGTAAACAGGAAAGGAGGACGGCGATGAAGACGCTTCGACACATATTGTGGACACTGATGCTCGTCACGCTCCTTTGCTCGTGTGAGCACAAGGAACTGTGCTACCGCCATCCGCACTGGACCAAACTGCGCATAGCCTTCGACTTCAGCCGTTTGCCCGAGGGCAAGCAGTCGCCAGTGAGTATGCGCGTGGTGCTTTATCCCGATGCCGGAGGCGAGAGTATCGTCTACGACTTTGCTGGTGGACGGTCGGCAGTGGTAGAGGTGCCCGACGGCGGATATCGCGCTGTGTGCTACAACGTTGATGTCGAATATATCGACTTCACCGGCACGACCTTCGACGGCTTCACCGCCGTGACCGACAGCAAGACTGCCCCCGACGGCTCGGCAGCGTTCGACACCCCTGACTGGCTCATAGCATCCAGCCTCGACAACATCGTGGTGAAGGCAGCACTCGGCGAGGAACAGGTCATCACGTTCTATCCCACGGAACGCGTGTGCCAATACACCTTTGAGGTGCGCGGCATGCAGCACACCGAGCGCATCGTGGACATGCGCGCCACCCTTGGCGGCATGGCAGCGAAGCATCTCGTGGCAGCCGACGCACTGCCCTCGGGTAGCGACGACTGTTTGCTTGTGGCGCGGGCAACGCTCGTCGACGGAGTGGCAAAAGGAGGGTTCTACACCTTCGGTCATTCGCCTGCTGCAGGCACGCCCAACCGCTTTGTGCTTTATGTGCAGAACGAGGCGGGCAAGGTGCAGACCGTGGAAGCCGACGTCACCTCCCAAGTGTGGGCGGTGCCGCTTGTGGGACATTTGGCTGATGTGCACATTATTGTAACAACTGATATAACCATCGACGACAAAAAGGGCGGTGGCGGCAGTTCTGCTGGTTTCGACGTGGATGTTGACAACTGGGAGGACATTAACCAAGAAATAATTGTTAACTGAGATTAGATAAATGAATTACTGAGATGAAAAAGTTATTGTTGATACCGATTATGGCTTCGTCCATGGCTTTTGTAGGATGCCAGAACGAAGAGATTGATTCCGCTGCACGGCAGCAGACGGAGGCTAATGCCATTACATTCTCTGCCGTGGGTAGCAACGCGCAGAACACGCGTGCCACCATCACGGATGCGAGCAATCTGAAGGACACCAAATTCTATGTTTATGCGTTCAACTCCGAGACTGGCGCTCTGTTTATGGGTAAGAGCGAGGTGGGCACTTTTGAGGTGCAGAAAGGCGTTGAGCAGGAGTTTGACGGCACGAAATGGAACTATGTCGTTGCCGACTCGCTGGCTTATTGGCCAAGCGACGGCTCAAAACTCGACTTCTGGGCTATCAATCCGTCTACGCCTCGAGAAGCATTGCAACTGTTTTCCGACATCCACGGCCCGAAGAAGACCAACTACTATACCTTCAGCCTCGACAATGAGTATGAAGGTGGCAATAACTATAAGAACTACGACGTGATGTATGCCTCGGCGCACAACTACACCAAGGACGTGCGCACCGACCAGAAGGTGGGCCTTACGTTTCACCACATCTTCTCCCAACTGGTGTTTAAGGCGCGTACTGCCAAGTCGTCGCTCAGCGTGGAGGTGAACAAGGTGACGCTCTACAATCCTCACTTCTCGGGCAAGGTCGTTTTCCCGACCACGCTCAAGGACGGCGACGAGCACTATTGCCGCGACCTGCAACTGTCGGACTATACTGTTTGGCCAGTGTCAACTAATCAGGGCTTCA
Source organism: Eubacterium sp. CAG:180 (assembly GCA_963590405.1). Classification (GTDB taxonomy): domain Bacteria; phylum Bacteroidota; class Bacteroidia; order Bacteroidales; family Muribaculaceae; genus Limisoma. Next base: position 5,655 of record CAVAPE010000089.1, read on the forward strand.
CGGCGAGCCTCGCTTCCGACGCAGTTTCGGCGGGCGTAGATGCCGTGTGGCTGTCGAAGGAGTCGGAGCCGCTCATCGTTGCTCCGCAAGTGTTGTCGCCATGGACCACCACCCCGACCACTGCAGTGCCTATCTCCACTGCCAACGAAAACAAGAACACCTACCTCGCCATCTCTATGCGCCTAAAGCAGAACGGCACTTACGTGATTGGCAGCGACACTGACTACCGCACCATCTATGTGCCTTTCAGCAACGGCGAAGGCTGGCTGCCGGGCAAGCGCTACATCTACACCCTCGTGTTTGGCGGCGGATATGACGAGGACGGCAAACTGATACTCGACCCGATTACCTTCGAGCCTGTCGCTTCAGACTGGACCGACGTCGACGAGGAAACGAATCTCTAACGAACTGAATCTTTAACGAACTGAATATAAATCAAAAAACAACACAATAAGAAAGTTATGAAAAAATCGAATTACATGCTTTTGGCTGCAGCAGCCTTGGCAATGACTTCATGCGCAAATGAAGAAATCGAATCAGTAAACGGCAAAACTGAGGCTAACGCCATCGCATTTGCCGCAGTGGGTAGCAACAATTCTGGCACACGTGCCGACATTATCACTTCAGCCAATTTTACCGGTACTACGTTCGACGTGATTGGTTTGACAAGCAACGACGGCACTCCGTTTATGGGAACAAACAATTCGGGCATCAAAATCAAGTACAACTCCGACAAGTCGAGTTGGGATTACGCCAACTCTGAGGATTTGGCTTACTGGCCAAGCGATGGCACAAAACTCGACTTCTATGCTCTCAGCCCATTCTTCACCGCAGAGGCTGGAACAACAGGCGGCTACAAACTTTATCCTGAAGTCAATGGCAAATTTGGCGAAGGCGACAAGAAGATCAATTATCAGGACGTTGACGAATATGCTACCGATGCCACTGGAAAGAACTACGACGTGATGTATGCTTCGGCAGTTAGTTACGACAAGACCGTCAACTCGTCGAAGGTGAAACTCACTTTCCACCACGCCCTTTCGCAAATCGTGTTTAAGGCAAGAACTTCGAAGGCTGCTCTCTCTGTTGAGGTGGCAAGCGTGAAGGTTCACAACGTGAACACAACGGGTCAATTTAGTTTCTCGCAAGAACTCGCCGATAGCGAAGAGCACTATGCTAAAACTGGCTCTTGGACATCCAGCACCCCAGCAACTCGCACAGCAAAACTCGCCAGCGAAACAGCGGTTACAGCCACCAACACAGCCGTTGAACTCTCAGCAATGGCAAGTCCGCTGCTCGTAATCCCGCAGACTGTAACAGCATGGACAACAGCAGTCGGCGCTCCAGTGGCTCTCACAGAAGCCGACAACAACCACAACGGCTATCTTGAGATTTCGTTGAAACTCAAGCAAAACGGTCAGTACATCATCGGTTCGGCTGATGCCTACACCACAGTCTATGTGCCGTTTGGCGGCATCGAATGGCTCCAGGGCAAGCGCTATATCTACACCCTCGTGTTCGGCGGTGGCTACGACGAGGATGGTAATCCAGTGCTCTCGCCAATCTACTTCGAGCCAGAAGTTGAGGATTGGGTAGACGCCGACCAGGGCGAAATGACATTCTAACCCCCATCCACAAATCGCACAATCGCACAAAGCGGGCTCCCACGAGCCCGCTTTTTTGTCGCCCCGCACCGCCGAGTTTCGTCGTTGGGGTGTGTTTCGTCGGGGTGTGTGTCGTGGGATGATTTCGGTGTGTTGGCGGATGACGATGACGGAGTGTCGGCGAGGGGAGAATAGGCTGAAAGCCTTACACTACCATAGCCCAGGGCAACGCCCTGGGTAATAGATGGTTGCGTATTTGCGCCCTGTAAGGGCAACCCAAATCACCAACGTCGTCGTTTTCGTGTTGCCC
>CAVAPE010000090.1:0-7290 GCA_963590405.1 Eubacterium sp. CAG:180
GAAAAAGAGTATTTCGTGCCGGAACACCACCTTTGCTGGATTCCGTCTGGGATGACGCACTCGTTGTCGAGCAACAACCGCAAGATAGCCCTCGTCATCATATACGTACCCCTTGCGTTCTCCCAAAAGGACGCAAGGCGCGAGTTCGCTATATATAATGTAAACGAATGGGCGGCTACCAACCTGCGCTTCGTCTCTGAGAACCGGCAGCGAATCAGCGAGTTGGCAGACAGGGATCTTTTTCGTTTCGCCCAGTCGTTCCTGCGCCAGTTGCCGTCGGTATGTCCCCAATACACATTGCAGCTCGACGGCTTCTCGTTTGCCAAGGAGCCACGTCTTGCGGCGGCATTGGACTACATGGCAAAGCATCTGGACGAGGAACTTCATATCGACTGCGTGGCAAAGCAAGCCGGACTATCGCCGCGTACCCTTAACCGTCTTCTGCACGAGGAGCATATCAGTTTCTCCGCCTACCTCAATTACCAGCGTATTACTCGCGCCGTGGAACTGATGGCAGACGGCAAGCGTACTATTGCAGAAATTGCCTACATGACTGGCTTCAGCGCACCGAGCAATTTCAACCGAACTTTTCGTCAGATACTCGGCATGTCACCATCGGAGTACTTGAAATCGCCTTGTGGGAGTAATTGACTGTTGCTAATAGCGAAAGAAAAGCCCAAGCATATAGAGTTAGCCACACGTATCATCCGAATTGGTTTGCTTGCATTTTTTTGAGATGTGCAAGTTCGGGAAGAAGCTATTTTTGATTTATATCAAACTCTATTATCCACTAATTACTAAAATGATTGCTATGGATATTAAATTTTAAACTATATTTGTATCAATATTTAGAAAGTCGACTTCTTATGATTATAATTGGCATCGCCGGAGGTACAGGCTCGGGCAAAACTACTGTAGTGAAAAAAATTGTGGAATCTCTTCCTCTTGGGGAGGTATCAGTACTTCCGCAGGATTCTTATTATAAAGATTCCAGCCATATTCCAATGGAAGAACGTCAAAAAATCAATTTTGACGAGCCAGCAGCATTCGATTGGGAGTTGCTGATTGACCAATTGTCTGAATTAAAAAGTGGTAAGGGGATTGAGGTTCCTACCTATTCCTACCTTACTTGCACACGTCAACCCGAAACGGTGCCTATGCAACCACGCGATGTTGTAATTGTTGAAGGAATCCTTGTGTTTAGCGACAAACGTCTTCGCGATATGATGGACATAAAGGTGTTTGTCGATGCCGATGCAGACGATAGACTTATCCGCGTGATAAACCGTGACTGCATTGAGCGCGGACGCACTCCTGAACTCGTTGTTGAGCGATATGAGCGTGTGCTGAAACCGATGCACAACAAGTATATCGAGCCTGCAAAAAAATATGCTGACTTAATTATTCCTCAAGGAGGAAACAACGTGGTGGCAATTACCCTTCTAAAAGAATATATTGAAGGTCGTATCAACGCCCATAAAGGTTAATTGTATGTCTGTCAAATTACCACATATCATAACAGACAGATTGTCTGAGATTAAGAATCATTCCATTAAGAAGGCAAAAGCCGAAATGGAAATGCAATTAACTCATTGCGAAGGGCCAATGGTTCTGCGCACTGACAATCTTGTAAAGAAATATCGGCAACGCACTGTCGTCAACCATGTTTCAATCAATGTGAAGCAAGGTGAAATTGTTGGACTTCTTGGGCCGAATGGAGCCGGGAAGACTACGACTTTCTATATGACAACTGGCCTGATTACCCCATACGAGGGCCATATCTACCTGAATGATGTAGACATCACAAGATTTCCAGTATATAAGCGGGCTAAATATGGAGTCGGCTACCTTGCACAAGAGGCTTCCGTATTTCGCAAATTAAGCGTAGAAAACAACATTCGGGCGGTGCTTGAAATGACAAATACGTCAAAAGAATATCAAGCAGAAAAGCTGGAAAGTCTGATTTCTGAATTTCGACTTCAGAAAGTGCGTAAAAACTTAGGGAACCAATTGTCAGGCGGCGAGCGACGGAGAACGGAAATAGCCAGATGCCTTGCCATCAACCCAAAGTTCATAATGCTCGATGAGCCATTCGCGGGTGTTGACCCTATTGCTGTTGAAGACATTCAATACATTGTCTACAAACTTAAAGAAAAAAATATCGGTATTCTAATCACCGACCACAATGCGCCTGAGACTTTGAGTATTACGGATAGAGCATACCTACTTTTTGAAGGGAAAATTCTTTTTCAGGGCACTTCGGAAGAGCTAGCCAACAACCAGATTGTCAAGGAAAAATATTTGGGTCGCAACTTTATCTTCCGCAGGAAAAAATTTGATTAAAATATCATTATATGAATAAATTTGTATCATCATTATTAGGTGCCTTTACTGGTACATGGATTGCCTTCTTTATATTTGGCATATTTATATTCTTCGCAGGCATTGCGATGGTTTCATCGTTGGCATCTGTAACTATGACGTCAGAGCCAGCAATTGAAGACAACTCGATTCTTCGCATTGAATTGTCAGGCAACATTTCAGAAACACCTCGCAACATCGACTTTAAAGAGCTTGTCCAATCAAAAGGAGACAATGGGGAGAATCTTTGTCAAATCGTCAAAGCTATTGAGATAGCAGCCGGCAACAACAAGATTAAGGGTATCTATGTCAAATGTGACGGTGCCAGTATGGGTGTGGCTACCGCCTCTGCTATTCGACAGGCATTAACCGAGTTCAAGAAGAAATCAGGCAAATGGGTGTATGCCTATGGTGATGAAATTGCACAGGGCGACTACTATGTTGCATCTGTAGCTAATAAAATCTACATGAATCCTGTTGGAGGACTTGATATTCATGGTTTGACAAGTGAAACAATGTTCTACAAAGGGCTTTTAGACAAGTTGGGCGTAGAAATGCAGATTATCCGTGTCGGCACTTACAAAAGCGCAGTTGAACCATATTTCCTTACTGGAATGAGCAATGCAAGCAGATACCAGACACAGGAATTTCTTAACAACATTTGGGGAAATATAAGCGACGATATTTCTGCTTCACGCAATATCAAGTCAGATGTAATCCAAAACTTTGCAGATAGCCTTCTCGCCTTTCGGGAAGCAGAGTGCGCCGTAAAGGCAAAATTGCTTGACGAGTTGTGCTACGAGCATCAATTCGAGTCAAAACTTCGCAAATTGGTCGGTATTTCAGAAGACGACGACCTTAATTTTGTTACTCCATCACAAGTCGCCGGCTCAGAAACATTAGATTCTTCATCTAATGGTCATATTGCCGTTGTTTATGCAGAAGGTGAAATCAATGTTGAAGGCAAAAAGGGCAACATCAATTCAAGCGAACTCGTGCCACAAATCATTAAATTGGCAAACGATAAAGATGTAAAAGGACTCGTTCTGCGTGTCAACTCTCCTGGTGGCAGCGCATTCGCATCTGAGCAAATATGGGAGGCTTTGGAATTCTTCAAAAGCAAGAAAAAACCATTTGCAGTTTCGATGGGCGACTACGCTGCATCGGGAGGCTACTATATCTCATCCGGCGCCCAGAGAATTTTTGCCGACAAATCGACCATTACTGGCTCAATAGGTATCTTTGGCGTTATCCCGAATCTTAAAAAACTGTCGAACGACAAATTGGGCTTGACAACTGATTTTGTTTCAACAGCAGCCAATTCAAATATGTCAATGTTTGAGCCTCTTACCCCTAAGCAGCGCGATGCAATACAAGGCAACGTTAACCGCGGATATGAATTATTCGTATCACGATGCGCAAGCGGAAGAAACAAAACCAAAGACCAGATTAAAGCCATCGCCAAAGGTCGAGTTTGGGATGGCGTTTCTGCTAAAAAGATTGGTCTTGTTGACGAATTTGGCGGGCTAAACGAAGCTATCAAGTGGGTTGCACAAAAAGCCAACTTGAAGTCGGATTACGAAGCTCGTGTGTATCCAGAATTCAAACCAGATTTTGTAAATTTGCTCTTCAATTCGTTGCAAAACTCCGCTTCGGTCACTTTGAGCAATTCATGCGACTATGAACTTATGAAATATGTAAATTCAGTTAAGCAGATTCTACATCAAGACCGCATTCAATGCAGAATGCCTGAAATTTATATTTACTAATGAATTTATCTGCCAACCTACATACTATCTCTAATGCGATACTGACTCCACTATCCTATCTATACGGAGCTGGAGTCTATGTACGCAATAAATTTTTCGATTGGAATATTCTCAAATCGGAAGAATTTAATGTGCCCGTAATTTCTGTTGGCAACATTGCTGTAGGTGGCACAGGAAAGACGCCGCACACCGAGTTTATCATCACCATCCTTAAGCAATCCTACAACATTGGCATTGTCAGCCGTGGCTATAAGCGTCGTACATCTGGATATGTGCTTGCGACTCACAATTCATCGCCAAGCGATATCGGAGATGAGCCGTTCCAGATATACCAAAAATTTCAGGGCACAGTTCAGGTTGCCGTGTGCGAAAAACGCGTTGCTGGAGTCAAACAATTGCTTAGCGACCACCCAGAAATTAATCTTGTCATTTTGGACGATGCGTTCCAACATCGCTATATCAAGCCGTCTCTGTCAATTGTCCTGACTGAATACAACCGCCCATTCTATACCGATAGGCTGTTGCCGCTTGGTAGACTTCGTGAAAGCCATCAGTCAGTGCGTAATCGTGCAGATTTTGTAGTGGTGACGAAATGTCCAGATGAAATCAAGCCATTGGATTTGCTTCTGGTTAAAAAAAATCTAGACCTTTATCCCTATCAGAAGATATTTTTCAGCAAATTCAATTATGGCGAGTTGACACCAGTTTTCCCTGATGAGTCGAGATACATTCCTGTACTGAATGTGCTGTCGAGCAAAGACACAATTTTGACCATAACGGGAATTGCAAATCCTCGTCCTTTGGTCAAATATCTTAAATCATTTGAGGCTGTCGTAAAAGTTATGCAATATCCCGACCACCATTCGTTCTCGAGATCAGATTTGGAAGATATTGCAGAAACATTTGCCAATTTGCATGGTCGTTACAAATTTATTATGACCACAGAAAAGGACGCTGTGCGAATGGCTAGTAACCCATATTTCCCGAATGAATTGAAACAGCATGTATTCTATCAGCCAATTGCCGTAGAATTTATGCCTTTGGGCAAGGAAGATTTTGAAATCGAATTGCGTAATAAAATAAAAGAGAAGCAACAACAAGTCAATATTAATCAAAGTTAATCATAAAACTACTATGTTAGAGAAAATAAAAGAAACCGCAGCCTTCATAAAGGCTAAAGTCAACGACATTCCAACAACGGCCATCATTTTAGGCACTGGATTAGGCGAACTGGTGAATCATATTGACATCACCGATGAGTTGAATTATAAAGATATACCCAATTTTCCTGTATCGACAGTGGAAGGCCACAGCGGCAAGCTTATCTTCGGCAATCTTGGCAACAAGCGAGTTATGGCTATGCAGGGCCGCTTCCATTTCTACGAAGGCTACTGCATGCAACAGGTAACATTCCCCGTGCGCGTGATGAAAGCCTTGGGCGTAAAGACTCTATTCGTGTCGAATGCCGCAGGTGGTATGAATCCAGACTTCAAGATTGGCGACATTATGATTATCACAGACCACATCAACCTGTTCCCAGAACATCCTTTGCGTGGCAAGAACTACGAAGAACTCGGACCGCGTTTTCCAGATATGGGCGAGGCTTACTCAAAGCGTCTGATTGCCGATGCGCTGAAGGTCGCTGAAGAAAACGGCATCAAGGTACAAAAAGGTGTTTATGTAGGCACTCAAGGTCCTACATTTGAAACACCTGCCGAGTATCGTTATTTCAAATATATCGGCGGCGATGCCGTAGGTATGAGCACAGTGCCGGAGGTTATTGTAGCGCGCCATGGAGGCATGGAAGTTTTCGCCATTTCCGTAATTACCGACCTTGGTGGCATGGACGATCCAGTTGAAGTTTCACACGAAGAAGTGCAGAAAGCAGCAGCTGAAGCACAGCCTAAGATGACTGCAATCATGAAGGGCTTAATCAATGAATTTAAAGCATAATATGGCTGAAACAGAAATTGCCACACTTGGAGAGTTCGGGCTCATTGAAAACCTGACCAAATCCATCACTCTCAAGAATCCGTCTTCAATTAAAGGAGTCGGCGATGACGCTGCGGTTCTTGAATACGGCGATAAAGAGACATTGGTCACAACCGACCTACTCCTTGAAGGCATACATTTCGATTTGACCTACGTTCCATTAAAGCATCTTGGCTACAAATCGGCGGTGGTTAATTTCTCCGACATCTATGCTATGAATGGCCAACCTAAGCAAATCACCGTTTCAATAGGAGTTTCCAAGCGTTTTACGGTTGAACACATTCAGCAATTATATGAAGGAATTAAACTCGCTTGCGATGTTTATGGTGTTGATTTGATAGGAGGAGACACATCTGCTTCTGTAACTGGACTTATCATCAGCATCACTTGTATAGGTGAAGGCATCAAAGATAAAATTGCCTACCGCAACGGCGCAAAAGACACTGATTTGATATGTGTTTCGGGCGACCTTGGTGCTGCTTATATGGGGCTACAGTTGCTTGAACGGGAACGTGTAGCTTCTGCTGGAATTGCAGATTTCCAACCGAAGTTTGAGGGCAAGGAATATCTCCTTGAGCGTCAGTTGAAGCCAGAAGCGAGAAAAGATATCGTTGCCGAACTTGACAAATTAGGCATTATGCCTACGGCAATGATGGACGTTTCCGACGGTCTCTCGTCAGAGTTGATGCACATTTGTCATCAGAGCAATGTGGGATGCCGAATCTACGAGGAGCGTATTCCTATAGACTACCAGACTGCGACAATGGCGTCTGAATTAAATATGAATCTTGTCACAGCTGCACTCAATGGAGGTGAGGACTACGAATTGCTCTTCACTGTTCCATTGATTGACCATGAGCGCATTTCGCAAATGAGCGGCATAAGGATTATCGGACACATTACGAAACCCGAACTTGGCTGTATGCTTGTCACACGTGACGACAACAACGAAATCGAGCTTAAAGCCCAAGGTTGGAACGCTTTTAAAGACAAATAAGGTCTAAATAAATTTATGTCGGCATGTATTTTACATATATGTCGACATGAATTTTTCATTTTGTAAGCACAAATTTTGAATATTACACATTTTGCAAAGCGACTGCTTTCCAATTACACATAAAAATTGTAACTTTGTAGCAAAATAGGAAATTATGGGACTAATTATACC
>CAVAPE010000091.1:0-7267 GCA_963590405.1 Eubacterium sp. CAG:180
ACATTGCAATCGGCGCACTTGCGTTTGCGCTGATAGTACTTGTGGCGTGGAAAAAGATAGAATACTACTACATCACCGGCAATGGCGACACATTCGACCCCGACGTGATGGAAACCTATGCGCGCCCAGTGCTCTTCGGTGGTATGGTTCTCGTGCTCGGCGACCATTTCTTTCTTGGCTCTGGACTGGCATCCTACGCCTCATATTCATCAGGACCTGGCGTGAATTATTCGCAACTCTACCAAGAATACAGTATCGACAAAGTGTGGGGACTGTCGCCTACCAATGGAGACTTCATTGCCGACACATTCTACCCCGAACTGGCGCAGTTCGGCATCATCGGCATTATCCTATTCTTCGCCTTCTGCTGGTGGATATGGAGGAAATTCCGCATAGTGATGCGCACCCACCACTACCAACTTTTCGGCATCGGCGTAATGGCGATTGCATTCCTTGCCATTGATGCCACTGCTGGCTGCTCTGTGCTCCAAGCATCGGGAGAATTGCTAATGGCTGTGATGGGTATTATCGCTGCCAAATCAAAGAGTGTTACTAAAGCCGAGGCTAAAGCCCTGTTGGCTCGCCCCGCTACAGAATTTTACGATAACAAAAAAGAAAAAACAGAATATGCCTACAAGTTCTAACTCAGTAGATTTCAGCCGTATGCGCTACGAAATCAAGAAGCATTGGCTCTATTTCGCCATTTCGTTCATTGCAATGATGGCAATAGCGACTGTCTACATGCTCAAGAACAACCCTGAATACAAATTCCACGCCGACATCATAGTGGAACAGGAAAAGAATACGGGTATGAGCGGCAGTATGGTTTCAATGATGAAGCAATTCTCCATCGGCGGCTTCGGCGGTGGCTCGGTCGACGACGAACTCGTCGTGCTACAGTCGCACAGCCTGCTCAACGAAGCCATCAACCGCCTCGGGCTGCAGTACACCTACAAAGACGCTGGCAGCATACGCAAACCGTCGCTCTACCGCAAATCGCCAGTAGAACTGTCAACCCCCATCGACCTCGACACGCTGCAGGACGGTGCTACATTCCGCATCAAACTGCGCGCTGACAAGAAAATCGACGTCAAGGTGAAAGGCAAATTCTTCTCGACCATTGTCGACAAGAAAGGGCTCACGCTGCCAGCCACTGTAAAGTTACCCTTCGGCGCATTCACCATCGCACGCACAGCCTTCTACAAAGCCGGGCAGGAGCGTGACATTGAAGTGGAAGTGAAAGGCACTGCCAAGACTTGCGAAGACTTGTCGAAGATATACTATCCAGAAGTGCCGTCGCTGAAAGCCAACGACATCGCTCTGTGCTATCAAGACGAAGACAAGCAACGCGGCAAGGACTTGCTCAACATGCTCATTGAAGCGTTCAACACTCGCCGCCTTCGCGAGGAGCAGACAAAAGCCAACCGCGAAATCGCCTTTATCGACGACCGTCTTGCCACCATCACTAACCAGTTGTCCGACTCCGAGAAGCAACTTGAAGAATTCAAGACTGCCAACGATGTTACCGACATCGCCGCCGAAGCCAAAGTGCTCCTTGAGCAGACTTCCAAGAACAAGGCATCAATCGTAGGACTGCAAACACAGCTGTCGATTTTCGACATAATTTGCGAATTTCTCGACGACCCGAAAAACCGCTATTCAATGATTCCGGTAACCAGCGGTCAGGACTACGAGAGTGCTGCAAAGTCCATCGAATCCTACAACCAACTCATCCTTGAGCGCACGAAACTCGACATGTCGGCAAAGGCTGACAACAAGGCGTTGCAAACCCTCAACAAGCAAATCGACGGTATGCGCGCGGGCGTAATCGAGACAATGCGCAAAGCAAGGGAAAGTGCAGAGATTGCCTACAACGACTTCGTACGCGAGGACGGTAAGTATGCCACACGCCTGCGCCAACTTCCATCGCACGAGCGCCAATATGTTGACCTCTACCGCGATGCCGAAATCAAGAACAACCTGTACGTGTTCCTCCTCGAACAGCGAGAGTCCAACGTGCTCAAATTCGGCAACAAAGAAATTGCACGAATTATTGACCACGCATATTTCGACGTGAAGAAGGTATGGCCAAAAGGCTCAATCGTCTTCGGCGCCGCCCTCATCCTGTCAATCCTAATTCCATTGATGATTTTCGCGCTCCGTGCAATCCGCACAAAGCGTCTGCGCATCGTCGAGGACCTGAAAAAGAGCACCAACATAGAAGTATTAGGCAAAATCAGCGGCGAGGACGACGAAACAGGCTACCGCCGCATCCGCGACCGACTGCTCTCGGCTGCCGACGTTAAGGTGGTCAGCATCGCCTGCAAGAAAGGCAGCGAAAACACAGCAGCCTTTGCAGCCGACTTGGCGAAATCCTACTGCAAAGCGCTGAAATCGGTTGCCGTAATCGACCTTTGCGGTAACGGAGAGGTGGCACGCAGCCTCGGCATCAGCGACATCAAGCCACTCACCGACTACGTTCCAGGCAATGCCGCCAACAGCATCGAGGTACTCTCAGCCGACAGCGCAAGCGACATCGACCTGTTCGCTTCCGACAACGTAAAGGCATCAATAGATGCCCTGAAGCAGAGCCACGACGCGGTAATCATTGCCGGCGACTCGTTTGGCGACTACAGTGCGCTCCAAACCGCCGCATCGCTCTCCGACCGCATAATCGGCTGCGTCAATGCCGACGATTTGCGCGCCGACTTCACACTCTTCGACAACGAGTTGCACGCCCTCGAAGTGGCATGCGGCTATGTCTTTATGGAATAAGAGAATTGTAATGAAAATACTGATTGTAAACAAGTTCTATTACCCGCGCGGCGGCGACTGCGTGTGTGCCATGCTTCTTGAGCAACTGCTCCGGGAGCACGGCCACGAGACGGCAGTCTTCGCTATGCAATACCCTGAAAACACTAACACCGAATGGAACGGATATTTTGCACCAGAGGTGACCTTCGACGGCAGCATAACCGACAAGTTGAAGGCGGCAAGCCGCATCTTCGGCGGAGCAGGCGTGAAGCAGGCATTTGCCCGCATACTCTGCGATTTCCAGCCTGATGTGGTGCATTTCAACAACATACACTCTTACCTCTCGCCCGCCATTGTCGACATGGCGAAGAAGGCAGGAGCGAAAACCGTGTGGACTCTGCACGACTACAAACTCATCTGCCCATCCTACAGTTGTCTGCTCAACGGCAAACCATGCGAAAAATGCATCGACGGCAGCAAGCGCAACGTGCTGGCAAACCGCTGCATGAAAGGCAGTCGCGCAGCAAGCCTGTTGGCATATCTGGAGGCAGAACACTGGAGTGCGAAGAAATTGCAGCGCGCCACCGACCAGTTTATCTGCCCAAGTGCATTCTTGGCGTCAAAGATGAAGAAGGGCGGCTTCGACGAGGCGCGGCTCAATGTGGTGTGCAACTTTGTAGACCCTGCGAAAATCAAGGACATCAGCGTATGCACCGAGCGCAAGGACTACTACGTCTATGTTGGTCGGTTGTCGAAAGAAAAAGGCGTAGAAACGTTGCTCAAAGCCGCTGTGCAGTTCAGCATCCCGCTGAAAATTGCCGGCGACGGACCGCTGGCAGATGACCTCAAGGCGCGGTTCGGCAAATGCGACAGCATCGAGTTCCTCGGTCATCAAAATGCGCAGCAGGTAAGGCAACTGCTCTCTGAGGCACGTTTCTCTGTGATGCCGTCGGAATGCTACGAAAACAACCCACTGAGCGTCATCGAGTCGCTCTGCCTTGGCACACCAGTGGTTGGTGCCCGCATTGGTGGCATCCCCGAACTCATCCAGCCGGGCGACGGACTGCTCTACCGCAGCGGTAGTGTCGACCTTCTTGCCAACACTATCGCCAACGCCTGGGAGGCGAACTTCGACTATAGCGATATTTCAGCCCGCGCCATCCCGCGCTTCAGCGCCGAACGCTATTTTAAGGAAATAATTGACGTCTACAACCGTTAAAGAGATATGGCAGAGGAACGCGGCAAACAATTTCTGAAATCGGTTGGCATCTACGCCATCGGAAACATCGGGTCGAAACTTATCACCTTCCTGATGATTCCGCTCTACACCTTTTTTGTAGACTCAGCCGAATTCGGTTACTATGATCTTTGCCTCACTACGGTGCTCCTACTCTCAAGTTTTGCATCCCTGCAACTCCGCGACGGGGCGTTCCGCTTCCTTGTCGACTGCAAGACAGACAAGGATCGCACGGAGGTGGTAAGTGCCACCATCCGGCTACTCAGCCGCTCCTTGTCGGTATTTCTCGTGTTGGCAGCAATCACATCGTTCGTCTACCCCATCCGCTGCCTATGGCTGTCGTTCGGTCTATTAGTGTCAATCTCCTTGCTTGAGGTGTTCGGGCAAATGGCAAGAGGCGTGGGCGACACTAAGACGTTCGTAACCAGCAACATCATATCCGCCTTCACCATCGGCGTGCTGAGCGTGGTTTTTGTAGTATGGTTCGATTGGGGAATAACTGGAATTTTCCTCGCCAACATCTTTGCCCGCCTGTTTGCCGTGGCATATATCGAATGGCGAGAGTGTCTTTTGCGCAAATATTTCCGCCCTGCGCTTATCAACGCAAAAATCACAAACGACATATTGCGATATGTCATTCCGCTGCTGCCGTTATTGTTTTTCTGGTGGCTTACCACGAGTAGCGACCGCTTCTTCATCAAGCACTATTTTTCGCTTTCCGACAACGGCATCTACGCCGTGGCGGCACGCTTCGGCGGCATACTCCAAATCATCGGCACAATCATTTTCCAGGCATGGCAGGAAACTGCTCTGCGGCAGTACAACAGTCCTGACCGCGACCGTTTCTTCTCGAAGATGATAAACCTGTTTATCGTCTTTATGTCGATGGTGCTCGTCTGCTTCACCTTCGGACTGAAGATTGTCTACCCTTACATCGTGGGACACGAGTTTACCAGCGGTATCGTCTATCTGTTCCCTATCTCCTTGGCTGCCGTGCTCTGCGCCCTGTCCAACATTTTGGAAATGGGTTATCAATGCTCCAAGGAAATGAAGCGCGCCCTGCCGGGTGTCATCGCCGCTGCGGTGGTCAACATCGGGCTCAACTTCTTGTTGATAAACACTGTCGGCATCTATGGCGTGGTCATCACCTTGGTTGCCACCTACGCCGTGCTGCTCGCCTATCGTCTGCACGACTCAAAACGGTATTTCAAGTTGCACTTCTCGGCAAAGACCATCGCCGCTGCACTGGCAGCAATGGCAAGCGCACTCCTGTTCTACCTCACCTCGTCAGTGCTCATCGATGCAGCAATAGTCGTTCTGGCCTGCGTCCTTCTCACCCTGTTTGCCCCCGACATCCGCCACAAGCACGAAGCCTAACCGCCTGCCAAATCCGCCCAAATTGAAAATCATGGGAATTTTTCGCTGAAAAATAACATTTTTTTGCACAAGATAGAAATTATGTTTATTTTTGGCACGTGTAGTTGACACATTGAGCCTGACTTAATCTACAAACTATCGACAATGCTTGACGACGCTAATCTCATAATTCTGTTGAAACATGGCGACGAAAAAGCCTACCGCTTTATCTTCGACCACGAATATGAGCCTATGTGCCGTTTCGCAAACAGCATCCTCCACGACAGGTCGGAAGCAGAAAGCATTGTCGGCGACATCATCTTCAACATCTGGGCAAACCGCGAAAGCCTCAACATCACAGCATCGTTGCATTCATATCTTTTCGCCGCCGTGCGCAACCGCTGCCTCAATGCGTTGAAGGACAGGCTTCGCCGATTGTCGCTACAATCCGAGGGCATGGACTTGCAGCAGGAACTCGAACTTGTCGACATCATTTTCACCGACGAGCGCAACCCGCTCGGCACGCTGATTGAGCGCGAACTCGAAGAGCAAATCCGCAGTGCCATAGAGCAACTGCCGGCGGAATGCCGCACCGTGTTCTGCAAAAGCCGCATTGACGGACTGAAGTACACCGAAATTGCCGACGAACTCGGCATCTCGGTCAACACCGTGAAATACCACATCCGCAACGCCATCGCCCACCTCCACTCTCACCTCGACGGCTACCTCCGCTGGATAATCATTGCGATGATAATCCAATGACAGCCAACCATTTCCGAAAAATCATAAAGAAAAATGCAAAAAAATTGCGTTTTTCCACTACCCACACGCGTCATTTAACTGTCATAACAATACAAGAATAAATTATGGAGAAAAACCGAGAATACAACGACATCGACACGATGATTGAGCGTTACCTGAACGACGCCAACGACACCGATGCAGTGCATTTTTTGCACAGTAAGGCACTGGAGTCGAGCGAACTGCGGCAGTACATCCGTGCCCACTTCGAAATCGTTTTTTCTTCATCCGTGGCAGCCTCAACTGAGAAGTTTGATGCCGACGGCGCATACCGCCGCTTCCAGAAGCGCATCAAAGCCGACGCAAAGAAGGAAAGCAAGCCGCGCCGCATGCGCCTTGTGCGCATCTTCCGCACGGCGGCAGCAATAATCCTCTTGGCTGTGCTTCCCTACATGGGCTACCGCTATGCCACAAGTCTTCAGCCTGACCTTGCCGCCGACATCTCGGTGACTACCCCCGAAGGCTCACGCACACAGGTCGTCCTCCCCGACGGCACGAAGGTGTGGCTCAACGCTGGTTCCGACATCACCTACTCGCAGAGTTTCGGCATCGCCAACCGTCAGGTGCGCCTCTCGGGTGAAGCCTGCTTCGACGTGGTTCACAACGATGCCCTTCCGTTCACAGTGGCTACTGAGAGCGCAAAGGTGAAGGTGCTGGGCACATATTTCACTGTGGCTGACTACAAGGGCGAGGACAAACTCGTGGTCGACCTTATCCGCGGACGCGTGGATCTTGAAAGCAACAAGACATCGCAGCACGAGCAACTGCAATGCAACGAGCGCGTCGTAATGGACAAAGCCACTGGCAAGATGCAGAAGCGCAAAATCGACGCATCGCTCTCCGACGCATGGACACACGGCGAAATCAACTTCGACGAGGTGCCGCTCGAACAGATTGCAAGGACGCTTGAGCGCACCTACAATGTCGAGATACAGATAGCACAACCACTGCGCAACAAGCCGTTCTACTACTCGTTCAACTCCGACGGGCTTACGCTGGAACAGGTGCTCACCACCTTGTCGCGCACGCAAAAACTTAAATTCAAGAAGATAAACAATGAAAGACTGAATACTTACCTGATATACTAACCAACCTTATTATTTAATTATTATATGAACT
>CAVAPE010000092.1:0-7245 GCA_963590405.1 Eubacterium sp. CAG:180
CCTCAGGGACATTCGCCGACGGATCTCAGGCAAATCTTAACTATGCCTGGAGTATAGATGTTATCAAACCCTATGTGAAATTTGAATAAGTTTCGGCAAATAAGAAATAGGGGAATGGTGTCACTCTCTTGTTAAGAGAGGTACACATCACTCCAACTCATTGAATTTGTATGATATAAGAATGGCGACTGCGACAATTTGCAAAACAAACTGTCGCAGTCGTCATAATTTGGGGTGTTCATAAACCCCAAAAAGGCATCGGTTTCAAGTGCTGATAATGCTTGATGTCAATAATTTTTCAGCATAGAATTTCACTGCATATAAAATAAAATTCGTAATTTTGTCCATCTCTTAACAAGAGATGTATGACGTTTTGACAACGACGATGAGGGAAATTGCGTACACAAATGCATGCTCGGATTGTGCCTTTTGCTGGCTTAAAATGCTAAGTGAGAGGAAGAAAGGAGTACCCGGAAGTCTACTTCATTATTAATTTTTGTATAAATGGAAGTAGCAGAAAATAAGGAATGTACGCTACAATCTCTGATGGATTTCTTCAGTTCTAAGATTTCGGATTACTCTGACAGAACGCATAAAATCTATCGTTCAAGTATTAATTCTCTTTGCGATTTCTTCCCTTCGGATGCACTTGCCAGCGATGTGTTCTGTATAGAGTCACTTTCGCAGTGGGCAGCCAATTTGGTAAACAAAGGGTTGAAGGCAACGACATTGATGCTTTACGTCAACAATATTTCAGGACTTCTGAAATCAGCTGCGCAGGAAGGCTTGGTCGCAAAAACAGGCGTATTTAAGGAACTTAGGCAACGAATAGGTGAGCAAAATATTGAGCCGCTGATATCGTTTGCTCAGGCACAACAAGTGATGCGACTTGCAAAACGTCCAGCCAATATGTTCGCTGATATGTTGCTCGTGTCGTTGAGCAACGGTGCGATGCCGATAATTTCAGTTGCAAAGATTAAGAATGCGGATGTCGAACAGCTCGAGGAAACGAGCCGCGAGTTCGCTGTTCGCAATCAAAAGCTTGGATACAGCTACGTATTCCCTCTTGATCAAGGAAACTTGACAAGACTGCAATTGCAGCGAAAAGTGGATCGTGGGGTTCTGGACGTGTTGAGATGCCTTGACATTCCTCTCGTCGGCTCAAATGTGGATGATACGGTAAAAACACTTTGGGCACATCTTGCCCTTATGGCAGGAGGGGCACCGAGCGAAATAATTGACAGACTCGGTGGCGCGCCTAAAGGATTGCCAGCACTTGCACTTTGCACGCCGAAAGATAGTCGGTTGTCGTTGGATTCGGATGTTGCCCGTCTACTGCTCAACAATCCATTGCAATGGTATGCAATGAAATTGCGACGTGGTGTCGACATTAAAGAGATAAAGGCTCGCAAAGCGCAACTGACAGAGATTTTCTATCCTTGTGAGGAAATCATAAAAAGGGTAGGTAAAAAGGTGAAACAAGAATCGCGCCCAGTGTTGCCCGATGTGGCATTTTTCCGTTGCCGACAGAGTGAAATACTGCCAATCTTCGCAAAAATCGGCGACCTTGCATGGGGGTATAAATATTTCGACAATGGGCAAAGTCGCTATGCCGTGATTCCGCAAAGCGAGATGGATAGTTTCCAACGAGCCATCGGACAATTCACAGCAGATTACGATGTCGCTCCGATTGGTGGGCTTATGCCGCAAGAAGGTGATAGAATACAAGTCGTGGGAGGAATTTTCGCTGGGAAGGAGTTCGAGTTTGAAAGTGCAAGCCAAAACGACACGGCAACAATTTATCGTCTGCGCATCTTGGGAGATAACGGCATAGAATGGCGCATCACGTCGGACGCACGAATGACGACGAAACACAATTGATTCATAGAATGCAGAATCAAGGATTACAGACACTGCAATTTTTGCATGACAATCACGACCAACTCCTTCGGCAAGAGGCAGCTGGGGCAAATCGTATGCATCTTTATCTTGTCGGCACATTATGGATAGCCATTGAACGGTCGGCATTTTTGCTGCAACGCCTTGCGCCAGAAGCAATTGTCAACCCCATACAGATAGACGGTTGGCAAGAACCTCTCGTCGCAGCATCAATATCTCCAAAGGACCTTGCAGCGCGAACCAGAGTGGCATCAGCAGGGCAGGAGCGTATCTCCATCGCCACTCCACAGTTGCCACGATCAGCCTATGCCGACTGGCATCGCCGTCTCACATCTATATTGAGATAGTGCAACCGAGCATGAAGAAGATTCTGATTGTAACCAACCACTTCTATCCTGAGGTGTTTCGTATCAATGATGTGGCTTTCGACCTCGCTGCAAAAGGTTTTG
Source organism: Eubacterium sp. CAG:180 (assembly GCA_963590405.1). Lineage (GTDB taxonomy): Bacteria > Bacteroidota > Bacteroidia > Bacteroidales > Muribaculaceae > Limisoma. Next base: position 2,349 of record CAVAPE010000092.1, read on the forward strand.
ACGTAACAGTCGTAACTTCTGTGCCTGACTATCCGGAGGGAAGAACATTTCCTGGCTATGGCGTTTTCAAACGTCGAAGAGAAATGGTTAATGGAGTCGATGTGATTAGAGTGCCAGTAGTTACTCGCGGAAACAATAAATTTAGACTGATTCTTAACTATTTAAGTTTTCTGATTTCAGCAGTGGCGCGTGCGTCGGTGCTTGTCGTGCAAAAGCGATTTGATTGTGTCGTTGTGCATCAAACGTCGCCAGTAACAGTCGGTATCCCAGCCGCAATCATATCGGTGATGCAACGCATACCAATGTATTTTTGGGTACTTGATCTTTGGCCAGAAAGTCTGACAGCCGCTGGAGGCATAAGGAATAAGTTCATACTTGGAATCTTTGCCCGACTTACGCAATGGTTATATCGGAAATCGACAAAGATTCTTATCAGTTCAAAAGGCTTCAGTAAATCGATTTGCGAAAAAGGCAATTTCGCCGACAAGTTAGTGTATTTCCCAAACTGGGCAGATGATGAGTTGATAACGCCACAGCCTATGCCTGAAGGGATTGAACTCCCGTCGATGCCTAAAGGTTTTCGGATAATGTATGCTGGAAATATCGGTGAGGCTCAGAATTTTGAATGCATTATGGATGCTGCAAACAGACTTAAAGGCACTGACGTAAGATGGCTACTGGTAGGCGACGGTCGAAAACGTGGATGGGTCAATGAGTTCGTGGAGAAGAATGAGTTGCACGACAATGTCAAGTTGCTCGGACAGTTTCCGATAGGTGCAATGCCAGCATTGTTTGCTCAGGCCGACATCCTCCTCGTGTCGCTCAAGGATGAGTTTATTTTCAACAACACCGTCCCCGCAAAATTGCAGGCATATATGGCTTCTGGCAAGCCAGTACTTGCATTTATCAATGGCGAGGGTGCGACAATTGTGAAAGATGCCAATTGTGGCTTTGTTGTTCCAGCGGGAGATGTCGATGCGCTTGTAACAACGATTAATGAGAAAATAAGGAAATGTAGCAATTTGCCCTCTCTTGGAGAGAACGGGAAGAAATATTGTGAACTTAATTTCAAGAAAGATAAGGTGTTGAGTAAACTATATGCACTGCTCGACAACTGATAATACAAGGAGAAAATTTAGATAATCAGGAAAACTAAAGCGATTTAGGATATGAGTGTTTTTAAGGATAAGGTACTTCTTATTACAGGAGGAACAGGAAGTTTTGGCAATGCGGTGCTTCGCCGCTTTTTGAATAGCGACATCAAGGAGATTCGCATTTTCTCACGCGATGAGAAAAAACAAGACGATATGCGTCACCGTTTGCAGTCGCCAAAGGTGAAATATTACATTGGAAATGTGCGCAACAAGCAAAGTGTCGACATCGCGATGCGTGGCGTTGACTTCGTGTTTTCGGCAGCAGCTCTTAAGCAGGTGCCAAGTTGCGAGTTTTTCCCCATGGAGGCTACACGTACAAATGTAGAGGGTACAAACAACGTCCTACTTAGCGCCATTGAACATAAGGTGAAGAATGTTGTTGTGCTGTCGACCGACAAAGCAGCATATCCTATTAATGCTATGGGCATCTCCAAGGCGATGATGGAGAAGGTGGCTATTGCTAAAGGCCGTGAACTTGGCGATGGGGCAGACACTACAATCTGTTGCACTCGCTACGGCAATGTGATGGCTTCGCGCGGTTCTGTTATTCCGCTTTGGGTGGATCAAATGATGGCAGGAAAGCCGATAACCATTACTGACCCTGAGATGACTCGCTTCATGATGACACTTGACGATGCCGTAGACCTTGTGGTTTACGCCTTTACGCATGGCAAGAATGGCGACCTGTTTGTGCAGAAGGCTCCGGCGGCTACGTTGGCAACACTCGCCACTGCACTGAAGGAGATTTATTCGAAAGTCGACCCTAAATATGGCGAAACTGAGGTTAAGATTATCGGTACACGCCACGGTGAGAAACTCTATGAAACGCTCGTAACGCGCGAGGAAATGGTGAAAGCCATCGATATGGGCAACTACTATCGGATCCCTTGCGATACTCGCGACCTGAACTACGACAAGTTCTTTACCGATGGAAATGAAGAAGTCTCGAAAATCGAAGACTATCATAGCCACAACACTCGCCGCCTCGATGTGGAAGGGATGAAAGAACAGCTGATGCGTCTCCGCTTCATTCAGGCAGACCTCGGTTTGATTGAGCTGGAAGCCAAACGCGAAATCCGTTCAGAATAATGAAGATTTTAGTTACGGGCGCGAAAGGATTTGTGGGCAAGAATCTTTGCGCTCAACTTGGCAACATAAGGGACGGCAAGGCTCGCTGCTACGGCGACTTGAAGATCGACGAGGTCTTTGAGTACGACCTCGACTCTACGCCCGAGCAACTTGACGCTTGGTGCAAGGAGTGTGACTTCGTGTTTAACCTTGCCGGGGTAAACCGTCCGAAGTATAACGACGAGTTTATGAAGGGCAACTTCGGTTTTGCCTCCACTTTGCTCGACACCTTGAAGCGTTACGGCAACAATTGCCCAGTGATGCTCTCGAGTTCGCAGCAGGCATCGCTCACAGGTCGTTTCGGCAATAGCGAATACGGTCGCAGCAAAAAGGCTGGCGAAGACCTGTTCTTGGAATATGGCAAGACCACGGGCGCAAAGGTGCTGGTTTATCGTTTCCCGAACCTCTACGGTAAATGGTGCCGCCCGAACTACAACAGCGCTGTCGCCACTTTCTGCAACAACATTGCCAACGACCTGCCAATCACGGTCAACGACCCGTCGGTGGAGCTTGAACTGCTCTACATCGACGACCTTGTCGACGAGATGATTCGTGCCTTGAAAGGGGAGGAGCATCATTGCGAATTTGAGGGATTGGAGGTGATTCCGTCGGCTGAGGGACGTTATTGCTATTGTCCAGTCACTCATAAGGCTACGCTTGGCGAAATCGTGGACTTGCTCCACACGTTTGCCGATATGCCTAAGACGCTGATGATTCCTGAAATCCCAGCCGACTCGTTTGCCAAACGCCTGTTTAGCACATATCTCAGCTATTTGCCCAAAGAAAAGGCAATTTTCGACTTGAAGATGAACGTCGACAGCCGAGGCTCGTTCACCGAGTTGGTTCATACGCTTAATTGCGGACAGGTGAGCATAAACATCTCCAAGCCGGGCATCACCAAGGGCGAGCACTGGCACAACACTAAGTGGGAACAGTTTATCGTGGTAAGCGGTCACGGGCTTATCCAGCTCCGCAAGGAGGGCTCCGACGAGGTGCTCAACTATGAGGTGAGCGGCGACAAAATCCAGTCGGTGATTATGCTCCCGGGCTATACGCACAACATCATCAACCTCAGCGACACGGAAAACCTCGTGACGGTGATGTACTGCAACGAGATTTTCGACCCCGAAAAGCCCGACACTTATTTTGACAAAGTAGAAAAATAGATGGATATAAAACATTTCAAGAACGACGGCCGTCTGAAGTTGCTCATCATCGTGGGCACGCGTCCAGAGATTATTCGCCTCGCCGCCGTTATCAACAAATGCCGCCGATACTTCGACGTGCTTTTGGCTCACACTGGGCAGAACTACGACTACAACCTCAATGGCGTGTTCTTCAAAGACCTCAAAGTGGCTGCCCCCGACATATATATGGAAGCTGTTGGCGACGACCTCGGCGCCACGATGGGCAACATCATCGACAAGAGTTACAAGGTGATGGTGGCAACCAAGCCCGACGCTGTGCTGGTGCTTGGCGACACCAATTCCTGCCTTAGCGTTATCGGCGCAAAGCGCCTGCACATCCCCATCTTCCACATGGAGGCTGGCAACCGCTGCAAGGACGAATGCTTGCCTGAAGAGACCAACCGCCGCATCGTCGACATCATTTCCGACGTAAACATCGCCTATAGCGAGCACGCGCGCCGCTATCTTGCCGACTGCGGCTTGCCGAAGGAGCGCACCTATGTCAGTGGTTCGCCGATGGCTGAAGTGCTCCACAGCAATCTCGCTGAAATCGAGGCGAGCGACGTGCATCAGCGTCTCGGATTGGAGAAAGGCAAATACATCCTCCTTTCTGCCCACCGCGAAGAAAACATCGACACGGAGCAGAATTTTCTCTCGCTCTTCTCTGCCATTAACCGAATGGCGGAGAAGTACGATATGCCAATTCTTTACTCCTGCCATCCGCGCAGTCGCAACCGTCTTGCGTCGAGTGGATTTCAGCTCGACCCGCGCGTAATCCAGCACGAGCCGCTCGGTTTCCACGACTACAACTGCCTTCAGATGAACGCTTTCGCCGTAGTCAGCGATTCGGGTACACTCCCCGAAGAATCTTCGTTCTTCACCTCCGTAGGGCATCCATTCCCGGCGGTCTGCATCCGCACGTCCACTGGGCGCCCTGAAGCTATAGACAAAGGCGACTTCATCATAGCCGGCATCGACGAAAAGTCGCTACTCCAAGCCGTTGACACTGCCGTAGCCCTCTGCCGCGACGGCCACCACGGCATCCCCGTCCCCGACTACGTAGACGAAAACGTCTCAACCAAAATCGTCAAAATCATCCAATCCTACGTCACCATCGTCAACAAAATGGTCTGGAGAAAAGGGTAAAGGTTAAACTGCAAAATTCATATGAAAAGAAGCATATATTCCAATCTCGGCATCTTTGTTAAGCGTATCACAGGAATTAAGGATATCTCTTTGTGGCGCAAGAACTGGAAAAAGAGAATTGGGAAAATTCTATATCACCAAAAGTACACGGCCAAGGATTTGGTCGCTTTGATGCAATCAATGGGAATGAAAGAAGGATCTGTGGTTTGCATTCATTCCTCAATGAAAGAGTTTTATAACTACCAAGGCACGGCAGAAGAACTCATCTCTGAGATTTTGAAA
>CAVAPE010000093.1:0-7169 GCA_963590405.1 Eubacterium sp. CAG:180
CCTCCCAAATGCAATCAACAGGGGCGCAATGCGCCTCCCCCGTGCCCCCTCCGCACGGCTTGGACAGATGCACCGCCGCTTGCTTATAATGCAAGGGGTTGCAGGGGAAAAGCACCGAAGGCATAAGAAAACCCCGACCGCGAGTACGCAGCCGGGGAAAATGCTAAGTAAAGTATTAATATGGAAACGTCATTCCGAATTGATGCGCTTGAAGCGTTTGCAGGCGGGGCGGTCGATGCTCGCCTTGAAGTTGCTCCATAGGCAATGCCCTGGTGTCTCGTCGGGATAGGTGAAATGCTTGCAAGTGCCGCAGCAGGTGAACTTGTCGCTCTGCACAATGGATGTTTGTTTGAGCACTCGGATGCAAGCATCGAGTGTGTCCTCCAGCGCCTTTTGTTTGCGTGGGTCAGCCTCCACGGTCTGAGGGTGGGCTACCACATCCTCAGTGGCAATGCAAGCGGTTTGCAGCGCAACAAGTCCGTCGACGGTTTCCTTGTGGAATAGCAGTTCGGGGGCGATGCGAGCCGCTATCAAGCGGATGGCTGCCTCCTCCATAGTTTCGACGGCGATACGGGCGAGAAAGCGCGTGAGTTCTGCCTGGGCGGTAATGGTCATATCCCCTGCCTCTGGGGCAACCGACTTGGTAAACTGGTCTACTTGCAGGCGGAGCATCTGCAATGAGTTCTTCGTGGCTTCACGAAAATGATACTCGAGGAAGAGCATCAGGTTGCGCTCGGCACGGGTCATCCCGTCGGTCAGCGACTTCTCGATTACTCGACACGCCTCGTCAATCATCCTGTTACACTTGATGAAGCGGCGCGTATTGTCGAAGATTACCACACGCAGCATCTGAGCCTCGCGCATAGCGAGCCGCGTGATGAAGAACGGTTTTAACTTGATTTCCCGTGCCTCCACTGGCTGGAGAGGACGGCGCACGGGCGCAGCGGGCGTGATGCCAGTGCGCCGTGTGTAGGCTGCCGTCGTTATTACTGGAAAGAGGTCAATGTTTTCCATCGAGGAGGAAACTGAGGTATTCAATATCGAGTTCATTAAGCAGGCCGTTGGTCATGGCAAACTGCACCATACTTTCGAGCAGGCAGCGGAAGTCGTCGACCTCCTCAAATGAAATCTCCTTACCGAATGTTGCCACGCGGTCGGTGTGCCATGCAACAGTTACCAACTGCTTGTCGGGCATATTAATCTCTTCAAGGCTTTCAAGATAAATGTCAAATAACCGTTTCATCGCTTGCCTCCTTTCTTCATAAGTGAATAACTTGCCAACACCCACAGGGCGACGGCGGCGATGCCGAGCGTGGAGAGGTTGTCGGCAAGCACGGCAGCGGTGGTGATGGAGGTGAAGAGGTTGGCTTCTGCCAATACTGTGGCGTTGGTCGCGGTGGCGGTGCTGTCGGTGAGTTCGCGCGTCAGGCGTGTTGCCCAGCGGCATTCTTGGTTTAGCCATTGGCGGATTGCGCCAGCGATTGAGGTTCTGGTCTCTGTGCTGCTCAATGCAACTGTAGTCTTTGTTTCCATTTTAAAAACATTTTAAACGTTAAACTAAAGCGCACAAAGAAAGCGGCCGCCTTTCCCTATGCTGTCAACTACGGGGCCCAAGAGCCGCGTGGGAAAGGCAACCGCCTTAATCTGATATGTCACCGCCAGCAATGTGCTGGCTGATGTGTTTCTATGGACATAAAAAAAGCCCTGCATGTTTCAGAGCCTCACCGGCTCTTGGGACGTTAGTCCCGTAGTTGACACCGCAAATCTCGGAACAATTCTGTTAACCAACAAAAAAAAGAGTTAAAAATCGTAAATATAAGAAATGGGATAGTTTAACGGTTTGATTATCCGCCAAATAACGACAAAAAAAGATAACAAAAATCTTGATTAATTCTTGTTTAATTCAAGATTGTTTGCTATCTTTGTAATGTGATCAAAGAGATGATTGCACGGTTAAACTCTCTCACCTGAAGCAGAGAGAAAAACCAAACCAATCGACATTATGAAACTGCGAATTTCGTTGTGGATTTGGAAAGTGAGAGTAAGTTTTGAAGTCACAATTTAAAATCTAAATCTTTCACTTAATCCAAAGGGGAGGGAATCCTCCCCGATTGGTTTGATTTTTCAAAACAAAGTTATACAAAATTCTTAGAATTATGACAGAAACCACAGAAAAAACTTGGGGCGGTCGCCGCAATGGGGCTGGGCGCAAGGTGCAGGAGAACGCGCGCAATATCCGCGCCTCGTTCTCTCTCTCACAGAAAGCGGCTGATGCTCTCGCCGCTTATGCAGAGCAGCACGCCACGACACGCAACGGAGCAATCAACGACATTCTTGAGAACCTCAAGTAAAAAAAGAGACCGACGCTCATGCGCCAGTCTCCGAGGGAAATCAAACTTACACTATCTAAAACAAAGTTGTCTGCATACTTGCAATCACCATCCGTTCGAGGGCGCGACGGGTCACGTTGTTTACCCTGCTGCGTTCGGCGATGGCTGCCACCACAAATTTGCGAGCATCGTCCTCCGATGCAAACACCCCATAGACGGGCGAGGGAGGAGTGACAACATGCGCGCCGGTGTCGTAGTAGATACCATAGCCGCCTACATAGTCTGCGCCGCACTTGGCAGTAAGGACGTAGACCGTCTCGTGATTGTCGGCAAATATCGGAATTTGCCTTATCGTGGTTTCGTCCACCTTCTCGAGCATGTTCCCCGGCTTGCGGAGGCCATAAAATGGATTCTTCATCTTACAATTTTTAGTATGGTTGAAGTGCTGAGAAATCGTCGTCGCTCACGGTGAAATATTCCACGCCTCCGCTCACGTCGCGGTCGCCCACAAAGATTTCGCCGGGGTGCGCAACGCGCCAGTAAGAATAAGCGGAGCCGTCGCGCGCTGGCTTGGTCACATTGAGATTGTAACCCTTATATTCGCAGTAGAGGTTCAACTTGGTGCGGAAATTCGAGGCGGTAACGGCAAACTTGCTGTCGGGGAATGCCTCGTGGAAGGCGTTATACATGTCGCGGCGCTTGAGACGCTTGTTGAGATGGTCAGAGGACGCATCGAAGTAGACCTCCGCCCACTGGTAGAACACCTCGCCCATGCGTTGTTTGAGGGTGCGCTGCTCAATGTCGGCCATAGGCGGCGGAACTGCACCCTGACCTTTGCGATACCACTCCTCGGCGAGTGAGCGGAGGTAAAGTTGACAACACTCCACAAGAAGGTTGTAAAAGAGATTCCACTGGTCAGCATCCCAGTCGACGAAGAACTGATGCCCGAACTCGTCGACGGGGCTGTAAAGGTCATTGTACCAGTCGGAGAACGCCATATATGCGAGGCGCGCCTTCGCTGAACGGCTCTGGGCGTTGATGGCGTGGTTGGTGGTGATGTAGATTTTGGGCGATTTTTCGTTGGGAATGATGAAACGCGCCTTTGTTTTCGGGTTCACTTGCAGGTCGCCAGTCACCGCCGAGAAGAAGTTTTCGAAGTCGAAATTCACGCGCACATCGTCGATGAAGATGTTGCGAGTGCGTGGCGTAACGTTGGAGTAGATATATTCGTCGTCGTTCTTAGTGGCGCGTCCGTCGATTACGGTTTGGTTCATTATTTTCGACAGGGCTACGCCGACAAGACTTTTACCAGAGCGTCCGTTGCTCTGTCCAACGTCGCCCATGAGCGCGTCCATGGCAACCACTGCTTTTAATTCTGACTGATATTTGAAGTCGGTGAGTAGATAGCCGATGGTGGTGAGTTTATTGATGACGTGTTGAATGTAGAGTGCCTCTTTCTCCTCGTTCATCGTCTGACCGCGCCAAAAGTTGCTCGTGTTGAGCAGGAACTGAAGGAACTCGCAACGCTCGCCCTCGGCAGTGCGGCGCACGTCGGTGCTGTCGCCGTTGCGGACTACCTCAAGAATGGGCACGCGCTTGAAGGTGTGCCCGATAACGCGGTCTATCCACACGTTGTCCACGTTGTCGCCAAAGTCCATTTTCTGCGCCGTGACTGATAGGCAGCCATTGCGGAAATAGAACTGCTGCACGTTGGGGCGCGCCACGTCGAAATCGTCATCTATCAGGGCGAGGCATTCCAACTTGTCCGAGCCGAGTTGCGCACCGAGTTTGCTGATGAGCATATTGATAACGTCGCGGTCTTTGGTTGCTTGGCAGGCGTAGGTATAGACGAAATTACGGATTGTGACAGGCCCGATAAGGCGGACAACGCCGTTATCTATCTGGCAAAACTTGTATTGGTCAACCTCGCAGTCCTGTGTATGGATACGGTAGATACCGTTGGCGTTGATAAATTGGAGGGCAACGTCGTACTCGAACGATACTGATTTCTTGCCCTTGTCGTTGTGGGTAACGCTCCAAAACTCGCGCTCCACGTTGTATCGGCTCGCCTGCACGAGTTTGCCGTCCTCGATGCGGTAACGGACGTGTCCGAAACGGAATGATGCCAGACTTTCGAGGGCTGGCAGGTGGAGTTCGGCAAAAGCATTGCGGTCGTTAAGCGACCAGAAGTCTTTTATCTGGTAGTCGCTCAGCGTCGAAATCTTGTGGATGTTGACGTATTTCCCTTTGCCGTCGTGGGTGAATATCGTGCGGTTAATGTCCTCGCGGAGTTCGTCCTCTTTGCCGTTGAGAGTGTTGACGAGCAAATCGTCAATGCCCTTGTCGTGGTTGTCGTTCTCGTTGATGTGTCCAAAGTAAACGTCGATGGCAACACCCACGTTGTGCATCGTGAGCAGGTACTGCTTGAACTTGATAACTGCCTTAGCGAACTGGTTAGGGCGCTGGTCGGCGTGGTCGCCATTGGCGAGCGAACGGTGGAGGTCGTTCCAATCACTGTCGAGGAGCAGCACTACGTTTTTCACCTTGCACGTCTGGATGAGATACTGCAAGTCCTTGATGAGACCCGCAGTTTCGTTGCCAATATTGAATATGCCTTGAATGCCAACAGAGGGGATACCGTGTTTGCACGCCTTTTCGGCTTTTTTCTCGCCTTCCTGCACAATCAGCGTTTCCAACTGGCGGCCTTGCTGGAAGCAGGAGCGGATATATTGAGGCACGTAGATCTTTGTCTGAGCGCCACGGGGCGTCTGGTACTTGATAGGTCGACCGCTGCCGTCCTGATGCAGTTCGGGGTTTGACCAGCGGACACGCACATATTGGCGGAGCGAGCCGGCAAGTCCCTTTTTGGCGTACTGCACGCGGTTGCCCCATAGGTCGTAATAGAAGATGAGCATCTCGTCATCGTGGTAGTTGACGTTCCACAGAGCGTCGACACCACCGCGGACAAACGGGCAGGTCTCTATCTCGGTTTTGGCTGAGTCGTCGGTGTGGACTTTCGCCATTACGTCGGCGACGGTCAGTCCAGAGGCAGCGAGTTGACGGGCAACGAAGGTGTTGTCTGTCGCTTTCTTCACTGTCTTGATGCGCTCGATGCGCCTCTCCCCCTCCGACTGGATGTAAACGCCGCTTTGGTGGGCTACCTCTTTCACTGCCTGAGGGAAGTCGAGTTTGCGGTAATACATACACGCGTCGATTGCTCCGTTGAGAGTAAAGCCGCACGAGAAGCATTTGGCTATATCGAGCGAGCCTTTATGAGTGGCGATAAGTCCTTTGTTTTTGCCGGTCTTGCCACATTCGGGGCACGTCGTGTATTGGGAAGCCCCGTTTCCCTTCAGTTCGGGGATGAAGTCCCGGATGTCGGCGGCTTCGCGCACCTGGGTAATGTCACTTTCACTGTATTTCATAATTGGCAAACAAATGTTTTAGATTGGCGGCGCGCACGAAATCGGCTTCCGTGTGCACCCCGAGTTTAGCGTAAATATGTCTGATGTGATTGTCGACGGTAAACGGCGACAGGTAGAGGCGGTCGGCAATAGCCTGACGACTGAAACCATTAAAGAGCAACGCCCCGACGCGCATCTCTGCCGGGGAGAGTTCTGTTTGTCGGCGTGGAAGGCATACGACCCTTTCGTGGCGGCACTGTCCACGCAGTGGGCAGTCGACAAATTCGAGGTGCATTTCTCCCGATGCGTCGATGTCGGCGAGGTTGTCGCACTTGCCGAAGTTGCACCGCAGGAAACGGTCTACAATGCGAAACCGGAAATAACGCACATTCTTACGGCAGCGGGAGAACTCGTCGACCAAAGCGCAATATGCCCACGGGTAATCGGTGGCAATGCGGTCGTAGAGATAGTCGATAAGGTCGGTGTCTGCCTCAGTCAGTTCCGAGATAGTGTTGTCGGGAGAAGTCACAAACAGTGTAGAATTGGCTTGAAAAAATTCGATTGGTCTCATTTTGCACTCATTAACTGATATTAATCGTATTATAGCCGAGCCTCGTCATTTTGCGGAAATTCGAGGCTGTCAAAGATTTGTTGCCCGATGATTTCGGTTATTTTATCCTTGGCAAGTTCAGGAATGCGGCAAACTCCGTATTTCCAATTAAACACGGTGTAGCGCGTAACTTTGCATCCTTCAGCAAGCTGGCTCGCAAGAGCGGAGGCTTCCTTGCGAGGCAGTCGGTCGAAATAAGCCCTGAGGGCGGTGGCGTCTTTTTTCATATTCGTGGATTTTTATTAAATTTACGATACAAAGAAAAGAAAAATATTCCGAAAGATACTAACAGTATCACGGAGAAATATCATAAATTTATTTTTTTAAACGCAGTCACATTATGAAGAATGTTGGAGAGATGCTTCAAAAAATATTGAAGCAAAGAGGTTTAAATCAGATTCAGGCAGCGGAGAAGGTTGGGCTCACAAGAGTGTGGTTTAACAAAATCGTGCACAAGGAGGATGTGAATTGTTCCACCTTGGAGAAAATATGCTACGGATTGGGGTTGTCGCCCGCCATTTTCTTCGATGCAGAGTGGGATGCCGACGCCGACGGCAATAAGACAAACGGCGGGAAATCAGCAATTTCGGAGGAGATACTAAAGAGGGAGAACGAATTATTAAAGAAGTTACTCGACGAAAAAGAGCGCACAATCGCCATCCTTTTAGGCGAATATTCGGGACAAAATCAGTCCAACGAACCGCAAATTTAGAGGAAATCAACCATCCCCAATCGCCCATTTTATCGGAAAAATTGTCGTTTTTAGTCTGTCTTGGTACCCCGACAAAATGAGGCTTGAGCATCGCTCGAGCCTTTTTTGTTTCC
>CAVAPE010000094.1:0-7032 GCA_963590405.1 Eubacterium sp. CAG:180
GAAACGATGAAGCAGAAGGCACGCATCGAAAAATTGGAGATGGACAATGATTATCTGCTGATGGTGCGCCAAGTGGCTCCAGACAGAGAGACGCTGAAAAAAGGTCATGACCTGATAACCAAACTGGTGCGGGATGTCGATAAATGTATCGAGCAACTCAAGGAATAATCTATAACAGCCACAAGGCTATTGATATAAGGACATAAGGAAAAGCGAACCGTTTTTGCATGGGATGCCAAGGGCGTTCTTCATGTGGCGGGGGAGTGGTAAGAGACGTTGACCGACACCCACCCCATAAGGGATTAGAAAATACCGCACCAATAGTGTGTGCCATCGGCACGCGTTGTTGGTGCTTTTTTATATAACTTAACTAACTAATGATAATATGATATTGAATGTGATAATAGCAGTTGTTGCTCTCCTTGTCGGTGGGGCGGCAGTGTTAATCGTTACCAGGAGGATGGCCCACACAAGAGCCAAGAATATAATTGAAGAGGCTAAACTTGAGGCTGACGTCCTGAAGAAAAACAAACTGCTTGAGGTGAAGGAAACTGAACTCAAGATGAAGGCGGAGGTCGACAAACAAGCGAACTCGCGTATGCAGAAAATTCAGGCTGCCGAGGCGAAGGCAAAGCAGCGCGAACTGCAACTGAACCAAATGCAGTCGGAGGTGCAGCGCAAGCGCAACGAGAACGATGCCACCAAGGCTGCCCTCGACTCGCAAATCGCCGCAGTGGAGATGCGCGAGCAGGAGGTAGATAAGATGCAGAAGAGCGTGCAGGAAACGCTTGAACATATCTCTGGACTTTCGGCTGAAGAGGCTAAGGAAAAGTTGGTAGAGTCGCTTAAGGATGAAGCCAAGACAGCCGCCGCTTCCTACATCAATGATATTATGGACGATGCAAAGTTGACCGCCAACAAGGAGGCAAAACGCATCGTGGTGCAATCCATCCAGCGCGTGGCAACTGAAACCGCCATCGAGAACTCGGTGACAGTATTCCATATTGACAGCGACGAAATTAAAGGTCGCATCATCGGTCGCGAAGGTCGTAATATTCGTGCCCTTGAGGCTGCAACAGGTGTGGAAATCATTGTCGACGACACCCCTGAGGCTATCGTGCTTTCGGGCTTTGATCCTGTTCGCCGCGAAATCGCACGCCTCGCCCTTCACCAGTTGGTAGCTGACGGACGCATCCACCCGGCACGCATCGAGGAAGTTGTTGCCAAGGTGCGCAAGCAAGTCGAAGATGAGATTATCGAAACAGGTAAGCGCACAATCATCGACCTCGGAATCCACGGATTGAATCCAGAACTTATCCGCCTTGTGGGTAAGATGAAATACCGCTCAAGTTATGGCCAGAACCTGCTCCAGCACTCACGCGAAACTGCCAACCTCTGTGCCATCATGGCATCGGAACTCGGCTTGAACCCGAAGAAAGCACGCCGCGCTGGCTTGCTCCACGATATTGGCAAGGTGCCCGACGAAGAGCCTGAATTGCCACACGCAATTCTCGGTATGAAACTCGCTGAGAAGTACAAGGAAAAACCAGATATTTGCAACGCTATCGGTGCTCACCACGACGAAGTGGAGCAGACATCGCTCCTCGCTCCGATTGTGCAAGTGTGCGACGCCATCTCTGGCGCTCGTCCAGGTGCACGCCGCGAAGTTGTGGAAGCATACATCAAGCGTCTTAACGACCTTGAGCAGTTGGCACTCTCTTATCCAGGAGTAATCAAAACCTACGCAATCCAGGCAGGTCGCGAACTCCGCGTGATTGTCGGCGCCGACAAACTCGACGATGCAGAGACAGAGAAACTTTCAGCCGTTTTGGCACAACGCATACAAGAAGAGTTGACCTATCCGGGACAGGTGAAAATCACCGTTATCCGTGAAACCCGTTCGGTAAGTTATGCTAAATAAGAGGAGTGCCGAAAATGGATGATTCACAGGATAAAGACCTGGAGAAAAAACGCATTTTCAAGCCTTCGGCAAACGAACCGCGTGGCAAGTTGAACTGCTACGACTGGCTCGGCGATGTGCCCGGCGAGAAGAATGTGTTCGACATGGTCGAAGTGCAGTTTAAGAACACCCGCAAAGGCTTCTACCGCAACAGTATGAATCTGCCGCTGAAGATTGGCGATATGGTTGCTGTTGAGGCAAGTCCGGGACACGACATCGGCCGCGTGTCGCTTGTCGGCAAGTTGGTGGCTTTGCAAATCAAGAAAGCCAACCTCCGTCCGGATGTGGAAATCAAGCGTGTGTTCCGCAAGGCGAAAGCCTCCGATTTGGAGAAGTTTGAGGCAGCCAAGGCGCGCGAATACGAAACGATGATTCGCTCGCGTCAGATAGCCAAGGACTTGAACCTGAACATGAAGATTGGCGACGTCGAATATCAAGGCGACGGAAACAAAGCCATTTTCTACTATATAGCCGACGAGCGCGTGGACTTCCGCAAACTCATCAAGGTGCTTGCCGACGCTTTCCATGTGAGAATTGAGATGAAGCAGATTGGTGCGCGCCAGGAGGCTGGACGCATCGGCGGTATCGGTCCTTGTGGCAGACCGCTGTGCTGCTCCAGTTGGATGACTAACTTCGTTTCGGTGGCAACAAGTGCAGCACGCTATCAAGACATCTCGCTCAACCCGCAGAAACTGGCTGGTCAGTGCGCCAAACTGAAGTGCTGCCTTAACTACGAGGTTGATGCCTATGTGGAGAGTGTTAAGCAACTGCCGTCGAAGGAAATACGCCTTGAAACGAAGGATAATACTTATTTCTATTTCAAGGCCGATATCTTCAGCCGTATGCTTACCTATTCTACTGACAAGAATGTGCCTGCCAACCTTGTTACAATCCATGCCAAAAGGGCATTTGAGGTTATTGCACTCAACAAAAACGGTGTGAAGCCCGATAATCTTGACGGCAAAGGCAACGAGGAGAAGGAGCGCAGTGCATTTGGCGACATTCTCGGTCAGGACAGCCTTACGCGTTTTGACAAGGCGAAGAAGAAAAAACGCAGAAAAGGAAACGGTGGGAATCCGAACTCAGGCGAGGGCAAAGAAGGCTCTGAAAACCGTCAGCGAGGCAACGGACGCAGAAACAACGACGCTCCGCGGCAGCAGCAAGGCGGCGAAGGCAAGCCACAGCCACAGGGCGACGGCGCAAACCGTCAGCGTCAGGGCGGCAACAACCGTCCGCGCCGAGGCAACCGTCCGCCGCGCCGCGACAACCGCAATGACGGACAACGAGGTAAAGACAATGGAAACAAACCAAAATCATCGGAACCTAAGCCGAGTGGTGAATAAGTTTGCCACGCTGCTTTTGGTGGCTTCATTCGGCGTGCTGGCAACAATGTGTTCGCCGGGCGGAGCCTTCGACAGTGATTTTAAAACGATAAACACCAATGGCTGGTCGAAGTCCAGCCCATTGGTGTTTTTACAACCCGACAGTGTGCGAGGCGTTCAGGCGTACGACATCGCTGTGGATGTGCGCCACGACAACGACTATCCTTATCGCAACTTGTCGCTGGTGGTCGACTATCTGTCGGGCGGCAAGGTGGTGGAGCACGACACCATTAGTATCGAACTCTGTGACAAATATGGCGACTGGGGCGGCTCAGGGTTGGGTAAGTATTTCCAGAAGCAGCAGATTGTGAAACGAGGCGTGAAACTCGGCACATACGACAGGATTATCGTGTGGCACAATATGCGAAGCGCAACGGTAACTAATGTGTCCGACATCGGGCTGACCTACTTCAAGGCAGACTGATGCCTGCTATGATTAATGAAGAAGATATAAAAACATATATGACAGGCTCAAAAACGGTCGATTGGAAGAAAACGGATGCTCTGGCTTTCGATATGGACGGCACTCTGTGGGATGCCGTCGACTCCTATTGCGAAATCTGGAATCACTGCTTCGCAAAACTCGCGTATCCGCGCGTCGTGACGCGTCAGGAACTTATTGACTGTATGGGCTTGAACCTTCGCGAAATTTTACGCAGGCTTGTGGGCGACGATATTCCGTTTTCTCCAGATGACTTTCTTGCCGATGTGGCAGTGGAGGAGGAACGGATGATGCCACAACTCGGCGGACGCCCTTATCCCGGCGTTGTCGACGGCTTGCGACGCCTGTCGGAGAAATACCACATCTTCCTCTTGAGCAACTGCGGAACGACTGGGCTTGACAATCTGATGGATTTCCTTCAGATAAGGTCGTTGGTGGCTGATGCCGTGACCTACGGCGCAACCCAGCGCGACAAGGCGGAAAACCTGCGTATGCTTGCCGAGAAGTATGGACTATGCCAACTTGTCTATGTGGGTGACACCGATGGCGATTGCCGTCAGACTCATCTCGCTGGCATGCCTTTTGTATTTGCTTCTTATGGATTCGGTAACTGCAATTATGCCGAACTGACAGTCAACTCGTTTGACGAACTAGTAGAAATATTTGACAATATAAAATAACGGACTATGAATAGAAATGTATCTGTCTCGGAATTGAATATGCGCACCCGCAAACTTCAGGAAATGATGGCGAAGGCGGGCTACGACGCTATGCTTGTCAGTACGAATGCCAACCTCTACTATATTTCAGGTGGCGTTTTCAGTGGTTATGTCTATATCCCTGTCAGTGGCGACGCAATCCAGTTTGTGCGTCGTCCAGTCAACAAGACTGGCGACGGCGTTGTGCATATCCGCAAGCCTGAACAGATCCTTGAATATTTGCAGACCAATGGGTTGCCGGTGCCGCAGCATCTCGCTTTGGAACTCGACACAATGTCGTTTTCCGACGCTAAGCGTTGTCAGAAGGCTTTTGGCTTGGATGCCGTAGAAAATGCGTCGCCGTTGCTTGCTCAGGCTCGCTCGGTGAAGTCGGATTTCGAGATAGGTCTGCTCCGCGAGTCTGGCGTGCACCATTGTAGTTCTTACCGTCGCATCTCGGGGCTGTACCACGAGGGTATGACCGATGTCGAACTGCAGATTGAGATTGAACGCATCCTCCGTCTTGATGGTTGCATCGGCTTGTTCCGCATCAACGGCCCTACGATGGAACTTTTCATGGGCAACATCCTCACGGGCGACAATGCCGACAATCCAAGTCCTTATGATTTCGCAATGGGCGGCGAGGGTCTCGACCCTTCGCTTCCAGTGGGTTGCAACGCCTCGATTATCCGTCCGGGCAACACCGTGATGATTGACATGAACGGCAACTTCACAGGCTATATGACAGATATGACTCGTTCTTACTATGTCGGTGAACTCGACACTCATGCTGCCAAGGCGCATCAACTGTCAATCGACATCCACAACGCTCTGCGCACGTTCATCAAGCCGGGTGTGGAGGCCAAGGCTGCCTACAACCTCGCTATGGAGATGGTAGAGAAGGAGGGCGAGCAGGACTACTTTATGGGGCATGCGCAGAAGGCTGGCTTCATCGGACACGGCGTGGGCATCGAGGTGAACGAATGGCCTGTGCTGGCTCCGCGCAGCAAGCAGGTGTTTGAAAAGGGCAATGTGATTGCCATCGAACCGAAGTTTGTGATTCCTGGCGTCGGCGCTGTGGGCATTGAAAACACTTATGTGGTGACCGACAATGGTCTCGAATGCCTCACTCCTATGCCTGAAGAGATTACGGAACTTTTGTAATTGAGATGAATCTGAAAGAAAAAATAGACAAAAAAATATTCCACATAGTCGGCGAGGTGGCAGACTCCATAGGGCAGCCGTGCTACATCGTCGGCGGCTATGTGCGCGACATATTTCTTAACCGACCGTCGTCCGACATTGATTTTGTTACCGTGGGTGGCGGTATAAAACTTGCTGAGGCGTTGGCAAAACGTCTCGGCCCGAAAACGTCGTTGGCGGTTTACCGCAACTATGGCACAGCACAACTGCGCTACCACGGTCTTGAACTGGAGTTCGTTGGCGCGCGCAAGGAGTCATACCACCGCGAGAGCCGCAACCCGATTGTGGAGGACGGCACGCTCGACGACGATCAGAAGCGCCGCGACTTCACGGTGAATGCTCTTGCAATCGCCATCAATGCCGACAATTTTGGTGAACTCGTTGATCCGTTTGGCGGACTTGACGACATGGAAAAGCGCATCATTCGCACTCCGCTCGACCCTGACGTGACGTTTTCCGACGACCCACTGCGCATGATGCGAGCCGTTAGGTTCGCAACGCAGTTGGATTTTGAAATCCTGCCGGAAACTTTTGAGGCAATCACTCGCAACCGCGAGCGCATCGCCATCATTTCGCGTGAGCGCATCGCCGTGGAACTGGAGAAGATTGTCCGCTCGCCACGACCGTCGAAGGGTTTCGTGCTTCTTGAAAAGTGTGGCTTGCTCGAACTTATCTTCCCAGAGTTGCATGCACTGAAGGGTGTGGAAACGAAAGACGGTAGGGGACACAAAGACAACTTCCTGCACACTATGCAGGTGCTCGACAACGTGGCTGAAAAGTCGGACAAGGAATGGCTGCGCTGGGCTGCCGTGCTCCACGACATCGCCAAGCCTGTCACCAAGCAATATGACCCAAACCTCGGCTGGACATTCTACAACCATAACTTCATCGGCAAGAAAATGATTCCCGGAATATTCAAACGGATGAAACTGCCGATGAACGAGAAGATGAAGTATGTGCAGAAACTCGTAGAACTCCATATGCGCCCCATTGCTCTTGTAGAGGACGAGGTGACCGACTCGGCTGTGCGCCGTCTGCTCTTCGATGCTGGCGACGACATTGAGGATCTTATGATTCTCTGCGAGGCCGACATCACCTCGAAAAATCCCGAGAAGGTGAAGCGTTTCTTGCAGAACTATCAGGAGGTGCGCCGCAAACTTGTGGAGATTGAGGAGAAGGACCGCATCCGCAATTTTCAGCCGCCAATCGACGGCGACGAGATTATGCGCCTCTTCGGCATACAGCCTTGTCGTGAGGTGGGTGAAATCAAGGAACATCTCAAAAATGCCATCCTCGACGGGCAGATTCCCAACGAGCGCGAAGCGGCTTTCAAGTTGATGCTAGAGG
>CAVAPE010000095.1:0-7028 GCA_963590405.1 Eubacterium sp. CAG:180
TTATTATGTCGTGCCTCTTTACCCACCCTTGCCTCCTTGCCGCGAGGTCTCTACCTCGTAGAAGGTTCGGCGTGAGCTGAGGCTATCTGCAAATGTATAAATATTTTTCTACCAGGGAAAGAGAATGCGGGAAAAGATTATGTATATCTTTGCAATGTGAAATGCGGCAGGACTGTAAGGGCTGCCGATAGACATCAAGCATAATGAGACAACGGATTTTCAGATTTCTGTCCACCTACATCATTCTTGTTGTAGTGTTTGCTCTGCAGCATCCCATTTTTGCCGCAGTTTACCACAATCTGCTCCAGGGTGCTGGCATCGGCGACATTGCCCTCGCCACATGGCACGGCCTACGCCTCGACCTTGCAATGGCTGGCTACCTGACTGTCATTCCAGGGCTCATCATCATCGCTTCGGTGTGGACCCGCAGCAAGGCGCTTAGCATTGTGCGCCGAGCATATTCCGCCATCGTTGCCGCCATCATCTCGTTCTCGTTTGTCGCCGACCTTTGCCTCTACGACTTCTGGGGCTTCCGCCTCGACGTCACGCCGATGTTCTATTTCCTCACGTCGCCCGCCGACGCCATGGCGAGTGTGAGCCTATGGTTTGTGGCATTGGGCATTGTCATCGCTTTGGCATACTCCGTTGGCATATACTGGTTGCTCGACCTGCCCTACCGCAAGGCGTGGAACTTGATTTATGCCCTACCCAACCGTATTGCTGCGACAGTAGTGACGACTGTCCTCACTGGCGCGCTGTTCATTCCAATTCGCGGCGGATTTACCACGGCGACGATGAACCTATCAGTGGCTTATTTCAGCCAGAACCAGAGGCTTAACCACACCGCCATCAACCCACTGTTCAGTTTTATGTATTCGGCAATGCACCAAACCAACTTTGCTTCGCAATACCGGTTTATGGACGACAAGAAGGCCACGGCGCTGATGCAGTCGCTCACCGACAAACCAGCGGAAGCGACAGACTCCATACCTCAACTGTTCACTACAAAACGCCCGAACGTAATCATCGTGATTCTTGAGAGTTTCAGCAGTCACCTGATGCCGTCGCTCGGCGGCGAAAACATAGCGCCGAACCTCGACCACTTGGGCTCGGAAGGCATACTCTTCACCAACTTCTGGGGCAACAGTTTCCGCACCGACCGCGGACTGGTGTCGATTATCAGCGGCTACCCAGCACAGCCAAGCACCAGCATTATGAAATTCTCTGAGAAGGTGGAACGTCTGCCATCAATACCGCGCGCGATGCGCAATGCTGGCTACGACCTTGCTTACTACTATGGCGGCGACGCTAACTTCACCAACATGCGTGCTTACCTTGTGTCGGCTGGCTTCGACCGCATCATCTCCGACAAGGATTTTTCTCCTGCCGACCGCACAGGCAAATGGGGCGCACAGGATCACTTGGTGTTTGCCCGTCTGCTTAACGACCTCAAGGCGGAAACGACGGCAAAACCTTTGCTGCGCATCATCCAGACTTCAAGCAGCCACGAGCCGTTTGAGGTGCCATTCAAGCGCTTTGCCGACATCCGCAAGAATGCGTTTGCCTACACCGACGACTGCCTCGGCAAATTTGTTGACCGACTGCGCTCCATGCCTCTATGGAGCAACACCGTGGTAATTCTCGTGCCCGACCACCAAGGCGCATATCCTCAACACCTCGACAATCCGCTCGACCGCCACCGCATCCCGTTGGTGATTGCCGGCGGCGCAGTGGCAAAGCCTATGAAGATTGACGTCTGTGCCTCGCAAATCGACATCGCCGCTACCCTGCTCTATCAGTTGGGCATCGACCACAAAGACTTTATTTTCAGCAAAAACATACTCAATCCGAAGTCGCCCCATTTCGGCTATTTCACCGAGCCGTCGCTCTTTGGCATGGTCACCGACAGAAACCAGTTGGTGTTTAACCTCGATGCCAATGCCGTGATGCTCGACAAAGGCCAAGCCAAGGGCTCAAACCTCGAACCCGGCAAGGCATTCCTGCAGAAACTCTACGACGACCTCGACAAACGATAACCGCTATGATTGAATGGCTCACCGACATCGACAAACAAGTGTTTTTGGCGCTCAACGGCTTGCATGCGCCATATTTCGACACATTTATGTTTCTGTTCTCGGGCAAATGGGAATGGTTGCCGATGTATGCCGCCATCCTTTTCGCCATTGTGCGCAATTATCGGTGGAAACAAGTTGTTGTGATGGTGGTGTTCGTGGCATTGACAATAACCGCCGCCGACCAGATTTGCGCCACCGTGATTCGTCCCGAGGTGTGCCGACTGCGACCGGCTAATCCCAGCAACGCGATGTCGCAGATGGTCCACATCGTCAACGGCTACCGCGGCGGCGCCTACGGCTTCCCGTCGTGCCATGCTGCCAATTCGTTTGCCCTTGCCGCATTTGTGGCTTTCATTTTCCGCAACAAGCGTCTTACGCTCGCCATCTTCGGGTGGGCGGTGGTCAACGCCTATTCGCGCATCTATCTTGGCGTACACTATCCCGGCGACCTCCTTGTGGGCGCGGCTATCGGCGCTGGCTGCGGCTATTCACTTGCTGCCGTGGCACTGTTTATTGCCAACCGCGTAGACCGCGAGCAAGTGTCGGAGAGCGTCAACACGGGCGTAGTCACCACGGTGATGGGGCTCTCTGTAATCTGCATCGCCATTGTCTCGGCGTTTTACGTCTTGTAACTTTCGTTTTCCCCTACTTCAGATTTTTGTCGGAGATGTATTGGTTGAGGGCATCTACAAGATTGCCTGAGAAGTCCGACTGCCGTCCGCAATTCACAATCGCAGTGAGCGGATTCTTGTCGATGATGCTGTTCATCAACTGTTGGCGCGACGGCGCAGTCTTGAGTTTTGAATACTCCTCATAGGTGTAGGACAGGAACGCCACGTTCTCGCCGATGCCACGGTTATCGAGCAGATAACCGTTGTTGAGTTGCGTAGGTTTCCCGCTCTCGCGGATGTCCTTCGGGTCGGGATACGACACTATCTCCGTGCGGTCGGCATTCATAATCACTGGCACATTCTGCGAATAGTCCTTGGTGGTCTTGTAGATGGTCACCGGACGCGTTGCCCTAACCGAGCCGTTGCCGCCGAGTTGCATCTCGCTGAAAGTCGGCTCGCTGCCCACCTTTTCCGAAATAGGCATAGCCCGATAGCATCCTGCTGTGCCTACGAGCAATGTGGTTCCGGCTATTATCGACGCAGTCTTTCTTATCTTTCCCATAAGTTTCAATCTTTTGTGTTATACAAGTTGAACGGATCGCCGAGAAACGGCTCTTCAGCAATCAGCGGTTCGAGTGCCGGCATTATCCCCGGCGATGCCACAACAACGGAAATGTTGCGATCCTGGCGGAAGAACTTATGCTTTGCGCCTGCTTCTTCGGCAATCAGCAACGCCGCACACACGTCCCATTCGTGGAGATTCATCTCCCAATATCCGTCGAGCAGTCCGGCTGCCACATAACTGATGTCGATGGCTGCTGAGCCGAGGCGGCGAAGCCCTCTCACGAGTGGCAACACACGCATTGCGTTGTCGACGTTGCAGTCGGGGGTACGGTCTTTGTCAACGGGAAATCCAGTCGACACCACCGCTTTATGGATGTCGGTCTTAGTGCCAGTATGCAAGCGTTTGCCATTAAGGTATGCGCCTTTGCCGCGCACCGCCGTAAAGAGTTCTCCGAGATAGGGAGCATAGACCACGCCAAGCACCGTAGTGCCATGATGCTGCAAGCCTATCGACACGCAGAAATTGGGCAGTCCGGCACTGTAGTTGGTCGTACCGTCGAGGGGGTCAATCACCCATCGGTATTCACTTCGTCCGCCGTCGTCGCCCGACTCCTCCGAGAGTATCGAGTGGTCGGAATACGCCTTGTGGATTTCCTCAATTATTGCTGCCTCCGATGCCTTGTCGGCATCGGTCACCACATCGCTGTCGTTGAACTTTGCCTCAACATTGAGGCGATCGCTACGGAACAGTTCCAATTGAATCCTTCCTGCTTCCTTCGCCCAGCGAACGCAGTCGGAAAGCAGTTGCTCATAGGTTATCATTGCCTTGTGCGGATTAGATATTTATCCTTGCCGACAATGCGGCACGGTTTATAAATCTGCGTCTTCCTCGATAATCGGAATCTGGCGCTTGAACACTTCCTTAAACGAGATGATTGACTCTGTGCGCGCAAGACCGAGGTTCTGCAACTTGTCGTGAATGATGTTGAGCAGATGACGGTTGTTTTTGGCGTAGAGTTTTATAAACATATCGTATTGCCCCGTAGTAAAGTGACATTCCACTACCTCTGGGATTTCTTTCAAGCGGTCCACAACCTGGTCGAAATGCGATGGGTCTTTGAGGAAGAAGCCCACATAGGCGCAGGTGTCGTAGCCTACCGCCGCGGGATTGACAAGCGACTCCGAACCGACGAGCACTCCTGTGTTGATGAGTTTCTGGATGCGCTGATGGATTGCGGCACCTGATACATTACACTCGCGAGCAATCTCAAGATAGGGTTTGCGCGCATTGGCTGAAAGCATTTGCAGGATTTTGTAATCCAATGCATCTAATTGTGAGTTAGCCATATTGCCTTGATTTGTTGTATAAAATTTTCAATAATATGTGGAGCAAATCTTGCTTTGCCCTCGGCTTGCGCCATCTCTCTCTGGCTGCATCTCGGCAAAGAATTTTGAGCAAGCTCTTTTCTTTGCTCTCGATTTGCACTATCTTTGTAGTAAGACAGGCTTTGGTAAATTTCCGCAGGATGTTTTGCTTTATCTATTAGAGCGTTACCATCGCTACAGCGGAAGCCGAATTACGCATTTGTTAGCAAATATACTCCAAAAAAATTAATTTTAATGGAAAAATTGAAAATTTCTTATGGAAATAAATTTTTTATCGACGTTCTAAAACTCTACAAGGAAGCATTTCCTGCCGACGAGCGAAGGAGCGACGAGGAGTTTATTGACATTGCCCGCAACTGCCAGCAATTCAGCATCAGCGTGTTTACCGTCGACGGTGCGTTTGCGGGGTTCTTCACCAGTTGGGAATGGGACGATTTCCGCTACGGGGAGCATTTCGCCGTACTTGCCGACAAGCGTGGCGGAGGCATCGGAAGCAAGGCGCTGAAGATGGTTCTCGATTCAAGCAGCAAGCCTCTGGTCATCGAGGTGGAGCAACCCAACGACGACATCGCTCGCCGCCGCATCGGTTTCTACGAGCGCAACGGCTTGACGCTGCGTAGCGACGTGGACTACATCCAGCCGCCCTACAGCCCAGAGAAGAATGCGTTGCCAATGATGCTTATGACCTACGGCGACATCGACATAACGACAGGCGACTGGCACATCCGCCAGTTGCACCGCGACGTTTACAAAGTCAAAGAATAGACAATGAAGAAATTAGCATATATCATATTTGCCGTTATGGCGACAGTGCTCTCGGCATGCAGCAGCGAGGGCGGCAAAAGCAACACGCTGATGGTGAGCATACCGCCACAAAAGTTCGCCCTTGAGCAGATTGCCGGCGACCGCTGGCAGGTTGAGTGCATGCTTGAGAAAGCCACATCGGCGGAGAGTTACGACCCGGAGATGTCGCAGATGGTGAAACTGGAGCGCTGCCGCGCCTATTTTCTAATCGGCAATCTGGGATTCGAGAGCAAGGTGAAGCAGCAACTTGATGGCGACACCACTCACCTACTCGTGGACTGCGCAAAGGGCATAGCAACAATAGCCGGACACTCTCACCACGGGAAGCCGGAAGTAGACCCGCATGTGTGGATGTCGGTGGCAAACATGCGCATCATTGCGCGCAATATGGCTGATGCGCTGAAAGCCATCGACCCAGCAAACGGCGATGTCTACGATGCCAACCTAAAATCGCTCGACACGCGCCTGTCGGCACTCGACACGAAGATTAGGCAAAGCATCGGCAACGGCGGACAGACGTTCGTGGTGTGGCATCCGTCGCTCACCTATTTTGCCCGCGACTATGGGATGACGCAAATCAGTATGGAATACGAGGGCAAGGAAGCGCCGATGAGCCACATTGCCGCCAAAATCGACGAGGTACGCCGCCTCAACGCCTCGGTGTTCTTCCTTCAGGAGGGTGCTGATGAGCGCCAGGCTGCTACGGTGAGCGACCGTATGGGCATAAAGAAAGTAACAATCTATCCTCTCAGCAGTGACTGGATGAAAGAAATGGAGAATATAGCGAATGCAATCAACTCAAAATAATCGGATTATCTCAATCGAAGACCTATCGGTAGAGTTCGGCAATTTCAAGGCTCTGAGCGATGTAAATGCGGAGATTTGCAACGGCGATTTCGTCGCCATCACCGGTCCTAACGGCGGCGGCAAGAGTACGCTGCTAAAGTCCATCCTGCACCTTCTGAAACCCACGTCGGGACAGGTGCGCTATTTCGACAACGACGGCAACACCGCCGAGTCGCTGCGGTTTGGCTACCTACCGCAGAAGAGCAACATCGACAGCCGTTTTCCAATCACCGTGGAGGAGGTCGTAGCCTCTGGACTTCTCGGAGAGAAGCGCAACTGGCGCGGGCGCTACAGCGACGAGGCGCGCGAGCGTATCGACAGCACTATGAAGATGATGGGGGTTGACGGTTTTCGCAAGCAGGTAATAGGCACTCTTTCTGGCGGACAACTGCAACGCACGCTCCTTGGGCGCGCCGTGATTTCCGACCCGGACATCGTGGTGCTCGACGAACCGCTGTCGTATGTTGACCACGCATTTGTTGAACAAATCTACGGCATCATCGCCGACCTTGCCAAGCACAGCACAGTCATCCTCGTGTCGCACGAAATGACGGTGATTTCAGAGATGGCTAACCGACACTGGATTGTGGACCACAACCTGCACCAATGCCACGCCGCCCACCACTACCTCAAAACCGAATGCGACCAATAATTTCCCGATAATAAGAAATAGTTCCGCAAAAGAAATTACAATGGAAACAAGCATACAACAATACAGACAGGCGGTAAGTGCGATAAAGGA
>CAVAPE010000096.1:0-6718 GCA_963590405.1 Eubacterium sp. CAG:180
AAGTTAACCAAAACGCCCTGTAAGGGCAATACAAAACGGTGACGTTGGTGATTTGTGTTGCCCTTACAGGGCGCTATCCATTGGTGCCGGCTTTCTTTCCCCAGGGCGTTGCCCTGGGCTATGGTCGTTTAAGGCTTTCAGCCTATTGTCACCACTCTACTAACTCCGGTGTCGGGGTTAATTTTTCTCCTCCGATGGTGGTATTTACTTTTCCTCCGGTGTCGGGATTAATTCTTCTCCTCCGATGGTGGGTTGAGGGCGGCGAGGATGGTGCGGGCTTTGGCGGGACCGACGACGGCGGCGATGTCGGCTTCGGATGCCTCGCGGAGGCGCTTGAGACTCTTGAAGTGGGTCAGCAGCAGGGTGCGCGTCTTCTCTCCCACCCCTTTAATGGAGTCGAGGGCGGATACGGTCTGTCCCTTGCTGCGGCGGTTACGATGGTGGGTGATGCCGAAGCGGTGCGCCTCGTCGCGGAGGTGCTGTATTACCTTCAGCGACTCGGAATTTTTATCGATATAGAGCGGCACACTGTCGCCTGGGAAATAGATTTCTTCAAGGCGCTTGGCGATGCCCACGAGGGCTACCTTGCCGCGGATGCCGAGGCGGTCGAAGGCTTCGACGGCAGAACTGAGTTGCCCCTTGCCGCCGTCGACCACCACTAGTTGCGGCAGCGGCTGCCCCTCTTTAAGCAGGCGGCTATAACGGCGCGTTAGCACCTCAATCATCGAGGCAAAATCGTCAGGTCCTTCCACCGTCTTGATATTGAAATGGCGATAGTCGCGCTTCGATGGTTTGCCGTTTTTGAAGACCACGCACGACGCCACGGGATTCGTGCCCTGGATGTTGGAGTTGTCGAAGCACTCGATGTGCCGCGGGAGTTCGGTGAGGCGGAAATCCTTCTGCATTCGCGTGAGCAATCGCGTCACCCTCTGCTCAGGGTTGAGTTTCTCGGCATTCTTGATTTTGTCAGCCTTAAACTGCCGCGCGTTCTGCAGCGAGATGTCGAGCAGTCGGCGCTTGTCGCCACGCTGTGGGATGACAAATTCGCGGTTTTCCGACGAGCAGTCGGGCAAAAAAGGCACCACCGCCGTCTTGGCAGAATTGCCGAATTTTGCATCGGCTTCTGCTATCGCATAAGAGAGGATTTGTTCGGGAGTTTCGTCGAGTTTTTTGCGAAATTCGAAGGTGGCACACTGCACCACTGAACCGTGGCGCACGTGCATATAATTGACGAAGGCAAAGTTGTCGTCCGGCTCGTAAGAGTAGACATCGATATTCGTCTCTGCGGCACTTACAACGACCGATTTTGCCTTGTAGCGCTCAACGATCTGGTACTTCCGTTTCAGTTCCTGAGCCTCCTCAAAGCGCATCTCTGCAGCGAGGTGCTGCATCTCCGCCATCAGATAGTCCGACACCGCCTGCGTGTCGCCGCCGAGGATGTGTTTCACCTGCGCGATGTATTCGCCATAAGCCTCCGGCGATACCCTACCCTCGCAGCAGCCTTGGCAGTTGTGGATATGGTATTCGAGGCAGATCCTCACCGAGCGGCGCTCGATGCTTTCGGCAGTTATTGGCCAGCGGCACGACCGCAGCGGGAAGAGTTCTTTGAGGAGTTCGAGCATCGTCCGCACCACCGACACGTTGGCATACGGACCGTAGTAGCGTCCGCCCTTATGGGCGACGTCGCGAGTGAGAAAAACGCGCGGATAGAGTTCGTTGGTGACGCAGATCCATGGGTACGACTTGTCGTCCTTCAGGAGGATATTGTAGCGCGGTTTGTACTCCTTGATAAGGCTGTTTTCGAGATGCAGAGCATCGTCCTCGCTACCTACAACGATGTAGCGCATATCGGCGATATTAGCCACGAGCACGTTGGTCTTCACCGAGTCGTGGACACGATTGAAGTACGACGAGACACGTCGTTTCAACTTCTTCGCCTTGCCCACATAGATAACAGCACCCTGCTTGTCGTAGTAGAGATAGCATCCCGGCTTGTCGGGAAGCATACTGATTTTCTGCTTTAAAACGTCGTTCATAAAAATGTCTATCGGATGGTTGCGTCAATGCAAATTTCGCAAATTTCCACAAAAAAGCAAAATATGCTGGTGCAGGTGGCACCCACATTAGTGAGGTCTTCGGCTGGTGGGGATAGCACCCACTACGGGGTGCGCTCTCACGGTGGGAAACAAAACAGGCGTGGGGATGCCACGCCTGCTGTTTTGTATTTGTTTTCGGATTAGTAAACGATGAGCGAATCAACCTGCACGTCGTCTGGGAACGCGTCGCGACCCTTGAGTGCTGAGAGTTCGACGATGAAACTGATGTAAATCTTTTTAGGATTCATCGATTTCACCAGTTCGTAGGCAGCAGCCATTGTTCCGCCAGTGGCGAGAAGGTCATCGTGAAGCACAACAACATCGCCTGGCTCGATAGCGTCGCGATGGATTTCGATGGTGTCAACGCCATATTCTTTGCTGTAGGACTTGCTAATGGTGTCGGCAGGCAATTTTCCTGGTTTGCGCACTGGCACGAAGCCAGCCTTAAGGTCATTTGCAAGGATTGCGCCGCCGATAAAGCCGCGCGATTCGATACCTACGACTTTTGTTACGCCGAGACCCTCGTAGCGTTTTTTCAATTCTTCCGAAATTGTGTGCAATGCATCCGGATTTTTAAACGCTGTGGTCAAATCGCGAAAGATTATTCCTTCCTGAGGAAAATCTTTGATGTCGCGGATAGTGTTTTTTACTTCTTCGAGTTTCATATCTATTTATATTATAATTTTTTCGTTCAAAATTGTTCCACGTGGAACACTCATTTTCTACCTTCCCAGCAACAAGAGCAAGATATTGATGTCGCTTGGCGAAATTCCCGGGATACGGGATGCCTGCGCCACAGTTTCTGGGTCGATTTTTGTCAATTTCTGGCGTGCTTCCGTTGAAATAGTTTTCACGTCCATATAATTTATTTTTCCACGCAGAGTGACATGTTCGAGGCGTGAGATTTTTTCTGCTATAAGTTTTTCGCGGTCGATATAGCCCTGATATTTTATCAGAATTTCCGCAGCCTCCACGATTTCCTCTCGCCTACTCTCTTCAAAGCCCGCGATTAGTTCAGCAAGCGGCTCGATAGCATCGGCAAGCATCATAATCGTGAGTTGCGGACGGAGAATAAGGTCGTAGAGTTTCACGGACTGCTTCAACGGCGAGAGACCCGCCTGTTCGAGGAACGGATTGATGCGCGAAGCCTTAACCGTAAACTCCCGAGCGAATTCGATGAGAGCATCGCGCTGGCGCTTCTTTTCCATCATCAGATCGTAGCGCTCCTGCGTGGCAAGACCGATTTCGTAGCCGCGCGGAGTGAGGCGCATATCAGCATCGTCCTGACGCAGAAGAATGCGGTATTCGGCGCGGGAAGTAAACATGCGATACGGCTCATCCACACCCTTGGTAACAAGGTCGTCGATAAGTACACCGATGTAAGCCTCGTCGCGACCAAGCACAAACGGCTCCTTTCCCGCGGCTTTCTGGTGCGCGTTGATACCAGCAACCAAACCCTGTCCAGCAGCCTCCTCGTAGCCCGTAGTGCCGTTGACCTGCCCTGCAAAGAAAAGCCCTGGAAGGAGTTTCGTTTCCAGAGTGTGGCGCAACTGCGTAGGGTCGAAATAATCGTACTCAATGGCGTAGCCGGGGCGGTAGATCTGTGCATCGGCGAGTGCCGGAATCTTGCGCATAGCATTAACCTGCACCATCAGCGGCAGCGACGACGAGTAGCCATTTAGATAATATTCTTGTGTGGTCTCCCCTTCCGGTTCAAGGAAAAGTTGATGCTTATCCTTGTCGGCAAAGGTGACAATTTTCGTTTCTATGCTCGGACAATAGCGAGGGCCTACGCTCTGAATCTGACCGTTGAAAAGCGGCGAGTCAGGCAACCCCTCGCGCAGCACTTCGTGCACCTCGGGATTGGTGTAGATAATCCAGCACGGACGCTGCTTGAGTTGACGCTTAACCGACGGAAGGTAAGAGAACTTATGGAAGTCCGTATCGCCGTCCTGACGGATAGATTTCTCGAAATGGATAGTTCTGCCGTCGATGCGCACAGGCGTGCCAGTCTTCATCCTGCCTACGCTGAAACCGAGCGATTTCAGTTGCTCCGTAAGTCCGTAGGACGCAGGTTCGGAGATGCGTCCGCCACCGATTTTCACGCGACCAATGTGCATCAAGCCATTCAGGAACGTACCAGCGGTGAGCACTACAGCCTTCGTGCGGAACGTTACGCCCATCGCCGTGGTTACACCCGTGATGCGACCGTCTTCAACGACAAAAGCCGTTGCCGAGTCCTGCCACATGTAGAGGTGGTCGGTGTTCTCGATGCGGCGGCGCCAAGCCTCGATAAACTTCACGCGGTCGGCCTGCGCACGCGGACTCCACATAGCCGGTCCCTTCGAGCGGTTGAGCATGCGGAACTGGATAGAAGCCTCGTCGGTGACTATACCCATTTGTCCGCCGAGAGCATCTATTTCTCTGACTATCTGACCCTTAGCAATGCCACCAACAGCAGGATTACAACTCATTTGCGCAATCTTGTTCATGTCCATTGTGATGAGCAGCGTCTCTGAACCAAGATTGGCAGCAGCGCACGCAGCCTCACAACCGGCATGGCCGGCACCGATAACTATAACGTCGTATTCAAATTTCATTGTCTGTGAGCAATCATTTCTGAGAGGATGTCGAGCGACTTGTCTTCGTGGTGCTCCATGATTTCGCGCTCGCCCGGACCCTTGTCGTTGACTCCGCAAAGGTGGAGAATGCCGTGGATAAACACGCGGTAAAATTCGCGCATATAGGGCGCGCCAACGAGGGTGGCATTACTTGCCACGGTGTCGAGCGAAATGAAGATGTCGCCCGAAATGCGGTGCGGGCGGCTATAGTCAAACGTTATGACATCCGTAAAATAATCGTGATTGAGGAATTGGCGGTTTACTTCGATAATCTTTTCGTCGTTGCAAAATATATACGAGATGTCGCCCAGAGATTTACCAAAACCACGGGCCACAGCCTCAATCCAATCGTGCATCAACGATTTGTCGACGTGAGGCATTTCCACACCGTCTGTAATAATCGTCAGTTCTGCCATTTCCGTTAAGAAACAGCCACAAAGATAACTAAAATCCTGAAACATCGCCAAGATTTTGCAATGTTTTTTGTTGACTTCTCGGCGCTTTCACTAAAAAAATCGGCGTAAAATAGGCTCTGCCCTACCCTATCAATGGAGGAGATGGGATTTTATCCGAAGAAGAAGTAGGCAACGGCGATGCCAGTGATGGAGCCCACCACATCTGCCATAAGGGCGAAAGGCACGGCGTAGCGCGTCTTGCGGATGCCCACGCTACCGAAGTAGACGGCAAGGATATAGAATGTGGTGTCGGTGCTGCCCTGGATGCAACCAGCGATGCGTGCCACGAGAGAGTCGACACCGAAATGATTGATCACGTCGACCATCAGACCGCGGCTGCCAGTGCCGCTGAGCGGCTTCATCAGCGCCGTTGGCAGAGCCTCCACCCATGTGGAGTCGAAGCCCATCGAAGAGACGAGGTCGGAGATTGCGCCCGTGAGCACTCCCATCGCCCCAGAGGCGCGAAACATACCTATAGCCACGAGAATGGCAACGAGGTAAGGGATTATCATCACAGCCGTCTTAAAGCCGTCCTTAGCGCCCTCAATGAAGTGCTCGTAGACATTGATGCGCTTGCGCACGCCTGCGGTAATAAACGTAAGAATTACACCGAAAAGGATGATGTTTGACACAAACGAACTGTAGCGCTGCATCTCCTCGGCGGTGAGTGTAGAGAAATACCAAACCACGCCGACCACCACGGCAAGCAAGCCGAGTACCCACGAGATGATTACACGGTCGAAGATTTTGATGTGCTGCTTCAGACAGAGCGACACGATGCCGAAAAGTGTCGAGACGAAGGTGGCTATAAGGATAGGCACAAACACGTCGGTCGGGTTGCTTGCGCCGCAACTGGCGCGGTAGGTCATGATGCCGATGGGTATGAGCACAAGTCCCGAGGCGTTGAGCACGAGGAACATCAGCATAGCATCCGTGGCGGTGTCCTTCTTCGGGTTGAGTTCCTGCATGTGCTGCATCGCCTTCAAGCCGAGCGGCGTGGCGGCATTGTCGAGCCCGAGCATGTTGGCGGAGATATTCATAAAGATAGATCCCATGGCAGGATGGTTTTTCGGGATGCCCGGAAAGAGCCGCGAGAAGAGCGGACTAACGAGGCGGCCGAAGAACGGTATCACCCCACCCTTCTCTCCAATCTTCATGATGCCCATCCAGAGCGAAAGCACTCCGGTGAGACCGAGGGAAAGTTCGAATGCCGTCTTTGCCGAGTCGAACGAGGAATTCATGATCCGCGACCAGATGTCGATGTCGCCGTGGACAATCGACTCAAACAGGGCAAAGATGAATGTTAGGGCAAAGAAACCTATCCAAATGTAATTTAAAGCCATTGAAACCTATTATCTGAATGAATATCTTGCAAAAATAAAAATAATTTCCATAAAATCAGCAATTTCAAAAGCAAAATGGCAAAACGGATTTTTCTGACAAATTTCTACATAGGTGACAAATTGCGGTTATTCGTTTGATTTATTGAGCGATACGCGATTTTTAAGCGATTATGAGTGAAGAATTTCAGCAAGAACCGCAGGGC
>CAVAPE010000097.1:0-6676 GCA_963590405.1 Eubacterium sp. CAG:180
TGCAGTGTTTTTCATGCATTTAGCATCAAAAACGTTGCACTTCTATTTGGATTCTACACTAATCAAGCTATAACATTTAACTACTGCTCTTTTTTGATATTTGGCGTTCTATTTTTGAAATTGTCTACAAACATATTATCTTTGTAAATATGGAAGAAGATTTAAAAGTTGCGGTTGAAACGATGCGTAAAGGCGGGGTAATACTCTATCCCACCGACACCATTTGGGGAATTGGTTGCGATGCGACTAACTCCGAAGCTGTAAAACGCATATATGAAATAAAGAAGCGGGCAAACAACAAAGCTATGTTAGTGCTTGTTTCCAGTATGGATATTATCGAGAAGTACGTTGACAATGTTCCAGAAATGGCATATCAACTAAACGAATTAAGCGAAAAGCCGATCACAATTATCTACGATGGAGCCATCGGACTTGCGAATGAGCTACTCGGCGACAATAACAGTGTCGGCATTCGCGTGTCGCGCGATTCATTCTCGCAAAAATTGTGTTCTTTATTGAAACGACCTATTGTATCGACCTCAGCCAATGTAGCTGGATGCCCATCCCCTGCCTATTTCGATGAAATAACCGACGAGATAAAATCAGCCGTTGACTACATCGTTAAATACAGGCAAGACGACAAAACGCCTCACACAGCATCAAGCATTGTGCAATTGTCGCAAGATAATGTTATTAAAATAATCAGACAGTGAAGAGTGAACAGAAATTTAGATTAACGTTTATTCTTTGTGATTTTATTGCATCAGTTATCGCATTACTCTTATTTACGATAGCTCGCTTCTATATTACAAAAGACTATGGCGATTTGCGAAACGTAGAATCGTTCATCACCTATATGGGCTATCCGAATATACTCTTAGGGTTATCTTCATTTCCTTTTCTTATAGTTGCACTCTGCTATCTATCTGGCTTTTACAACAAAACTCTTGAAAAGCAAGGTTCTCACATCATTTTGTCGACATTGGTAACTGCGATTTTGTCGACATTAACCATTTATTTTATAATCCTGATTAACGACAACCTGCCCATCCGTCGCATAAATTATGAACTGCTAGGTTCTCTTTGCGGCATTATATTCGGATTATTATACATTCCAAGGGCTATCGTCGCTGTAGTCATATCAAATAAAATCAGTGCTGGACAAATTCGTTTCAACACACTTGTCATTGGCGACAAGGAGGAAGCAACGAGCGTTGTCGAGGCAATAAACAATTCAGAAGCATACTCCGGCTACCACATTGTCAGCATCTGCACTTTAAAAACTGCCCCCGATGCTATTTGCAGAATAGCAATCGATAAAGCCATCAGCACAATAGTAATTGTACCTGGCAAGATGCAGAATACAGAGATTCTTCATTTGATAAGTCATTTGTTTCACCTCGGTGTTCAGATTAAAATTGCGCCTGAAACATATGACATTATCACATCAAATATCCGACATGCAAATATAAAAGGCATACCGTTCGTAAACATTGCACAAAGCAGTATGCCCGAATGGCAAAAAAGTGTAAAAAGGGCTTCCGACATCATCATTTCCGCCATTGCTCTAATCATCCTGTCACCTGTGTTTGCTGTTATATCGCTTTTAGTGAAAAGGAGTTCTTCTGGCAATGTGTTTTACTCACAAGAACGTATTGGCAGGAACGGCAAACCGTTCAATATCTACAAATTCCGCACTATGGTGTCTGATGCCGAAAGCAATGGCGTGCCACAATTGTCAAATGAGGCAGATTCGAGAATTACCGATGTCGGTCGTGTGTTGCGCAAATACAGACTGGACGAAACGCCACAATTCTGGAACGTTTTAAAAGGAGATATGTCGCTCGTCGGTCCCCGCCCCGAAAGAGAATATTTTGCTGAACAGATAATTTCCAGAGCCCCATACTACACACTTGTGTATCAAATCCGTCCAGGACTAACTTCATGGGGCGTTGTAAAATATGGCTATGCCCAAAATGTTGACGAGATGATTACTCGCTCTAAATACGACTTGATTTATTTAGAGAATATGTCACTTCTCGTTGATTTGAAAATCATTATGTATACGATAAAAACGGTTGTTACCGGGAAAGGAATATAAATTTGATAAATCATAGCATATCAATTAAAGAGCATGCAAATTCATTACTAATGCGCGTGCTACAATGGAGAGAAGACCACATAAAGGAAAAAACTTTCTTGTTGATTTTGGCCTTTATAATTGGCATTCTTTCCGGATTTGCAGCATTGTTGCTGAAATTTTTAATCGCTACAATCTCGACAATGCTCACGACCCACTTTTCTGTTTCGGGAGCGAACTATTTGTACCTTCTCTATCCAGCATTGGGTATTTTGATAGTTAGCCTTTACGTGAAATACATTGTAAAGGACAACATTTCACATGGTGTGACGCGTGTGCTATATGCTATTTCCCAAAACAAAAGCCGACTGAAACTGCACAACACATACACATCGGTCGTTGCCAGTTCCATTACTATCGGCTTCGGTGGTTCTGTCGGTGCGGAAGGTCCTATAGTCAATACAGGAGCTGCGATTGGCTCCAATTTAGGAAGCCTTTTCCGTCTGTCGCCACAAATCCTTATGATGCTTGTGGGTAGCGGAGCGGCGGCTGGTGTGGCTGGTATCTTCAAAGCCCCCATTGCGGGAATGCTTTTTGCGGTGGAGGTTTTAATGCTCGATTTGACAACCGTATCGGTTATGCCCCTGCTGCTGTCTTCTGTCACAGCTGCTACAGTTTCTTACATTTTCACTGGTTATAGTCCAGAATTTAGTTTCGACCAAAGCGAAGCCTTTCTTACAAATAACATTCCGTATGTCATTCTATTAGGCGTTGTTTGTGGTTTCACATCCCTATATTTTACCAAGGTCATAGGAATTGTAGAGGGAATGTTCTCCAAACTTAAAGGTCCGTGGCACAAGTTCATCATCGGCTCAATAATCTTGAGCGGCTTGATATTCTGCTTTCCTCCGTTATACGGTGAAGGTTATGGAGCAATAACAGAACTCCTAAAAGGTGACCCTACAACCCTGCTCGACGGTAGCGTTTTTTACAGTTTCCGTGACAATGTGTGGTTCGTGTTGCTTTTCCTGTTTATGATTATCTTGACAAAGGTATTTGCCACAAGTGCGACCAATGGCGGAGGCGGTGTAGGTGGTACATTTGCGCCGTCGCTATATGTCGGCTGCATGACTGGGTTCTTCTTCGCATATCTAACAAATACACTGGGGCTGTTCCCTGGTATGGAACTATCGTGCAAAAATTTCGCCTTGATGGGCATGGCTGGCGTGATGGCTGGCGTAATGCACGCTCCACTGATGGGCATATTCTTGACCGCAGAGATGACTGGCGGCTATCAGTTGTTTTTGCCACTGCTGATGGTGTCAACCATCTCCTATTGCACAATCAGGATATTCTTGAAATACAGCATCTACACAATGCGTTTGGCTAAGCGAGGAGAGTTGCTTACCCACCACAAAGATAAGGCAGTGCTTACTCTACTGAAAATGGATAGCGTCATTGAAAAAGATTTCATTGAAGTTCACCCAGAAATGTCGCTCCGCGAGATGGTGCACAAGATTTCACAATCCAACCGTAACCTTTTCCCCGTAACCGATAGCGAAGGGACTCTGTTGGGTATTGTTTTGTTAAATGATATACGAAACATAATGTTCCGTCCTGAATTGTACGACAGAATGTATGTGCGGAAATTCATGTGCATGCCGCCAGCAAAAATTGAAGTTGGCGACAATATGGAAAATGTAATGAAAACATTCGACCGAACCAACGCTTGGAATCTGCCAGTGGTAGAAAATGGCAAGTATATCGGTTTTGTTTCAAAATCGAAGATTTTCAACTCTTACCGCCGCGTTCTTCGACATTTCTCAGACGATTAAAAAACTTACTACATGAAAAAAGAAGATTTAAAAATAGTATTTTTCGGCACGCCCGAATTTGCCGTGGCAAGTTTGGACAACTTGGTAAAAAACGGATATAATATCGTTTCCGTTGTAACAATGCCCGACAAGCAAGCCGGCAGAGGGCATCATTTGATTCAATCAGATGTAAAGACGTATGCAGTGGAGCACAACCTCCCCGTACTACAGCCAGAGAAACTCAAGGATGCCGAATTTGTCGAGAAATTGCGGTCACTTAATGCAGACCTATTTATCGTCATTGCCTTCAGGATGCTTCCTGAAGTGGTCTGGGGAATGCCCCGTCTCGGCACATTTAATCTACACGCATCCTTACTACCAAAATATCGAGGCGCAGCACCGATAAACTGGGCGGTAATCAACGGCGAAAAGGAGACTGGCGTCACTACGTTCTTCTTGAAACACGAGATTGACACGGGAGACATTATACAACAAAGGAAGACCGACATAGAGATAACCGACAATGTTGGCATAGTCCACGATAAATTGATGAATATCGGAGCGGACATGGTTTTGGAAACCGTAAACGACATTCTATTGGGCGATGTCAAACGTATTCCACAAGACAGTTTACTCCAAGGCGCTCAAGAGCCGACACCAGCGCCAAAGATTTTCAAGGACACATGCAAAATCGTCTGGGATGCTGAGGCGATGTCTGTCTACAACAAGATTCGGGGACTCTCCCCCTATCCTGCAGCATGGACAAGTTTCGTCAAAGACGGCAAGGAGTTCACACTAAAAATATTCACGACGAGCCTACCTCTTGCATCATCAGAGACGACACCAGGCAAAGTGACAGTCGATAAAGATGCGATTCTCGTTGACTGCAAGGACGGACGCCTTAAAATTGAATCACTACAACTGTCTGGGAAGAAGAGAATGGATGCAGCTGCCTTTCTCCGTGGATTTGACTTGGCTGACGTTACTTTTGACTAACTGGTTACTCCTCGGAAATAAGATTTTTCGGCAAGGACTTGGATGCTTTGGCTCCAAGTTCTTGCAGTTTCTGAACCTTGGTCATAATGTTTCCACGACCATCTTTCAACTTGTTAAGTGCACTTTGATGAGCCTCATTCGCTTTGGCAAGGTTTTCCCCTATTGCTTGCATATCATCGACAAATCCGACAAACTTATCATATAGTTTTCCGCCCTCTTCGGCTATCAGTAATGCGTTTTTGGTCTGCTTGTCGCGTGTCCAAAGTTGAGCAATCAGGCGAAGTGTTGAGATGACGTGCGCAGGGCTGATTATTACCACCCGCTTTTCATATGCATCCATCCACAAATTGGGGTCGAGCGACATTGCCGCCATATAGGCATGTTCATTGGGGATAAACATTAAAACATAGTCAATTCTGCCGTCTTTATCAACGCCGACATAATCCTGATAATTCTTAGAGTCCAGTTCTTTCAAGTGGCTTCTAACCGACAACACGTGAGCTTTGCCATATTTTTCACGGTCTTGCTCATTATCGGCATTCACATAGTTGATATATGCCGTCAAAGACGCTTTCGAGTCAATTACGCTGCTTTTCTTGTCGGGCAACGACACGACAACATCGGGGCGCAACCGCTCATTACGCTCGTTCTTTATTTGCTGACCGTCTTCGTTCTTGGTTAATTGCATAAAATAGTTTTCGCCTTCTTTCAAGCCCGACTTATCAAGAATTGTCTGGAGAATCATCTCTCCCCAATCGCCTTGAATCTTTGAGTTGCCAGACAGAGCCTCGGTCAGTTCGCGGGCCTCTTTGCCTATTGTCTTGTTCAAATCCATCAATTGGCGTATCTGTTCGCCAAGAGCGCCACGTTCTTTTGCCGAATTATGGAATGTATCATCAACTTTTTTCCTGAAGTCCTTAATTTCTTCTTTCAATGGATTCAAGATTTCCGTCATCTGCGCACTATTTGAGGCCTTAAGTTTTTCAGAATGAGCTGAAAAAATATCACTTGCTACAGCCTTAAATTGATTTTGTGCCTCTTCACGCAAAGCCTTGTTAAATTCCTCTGCATTGACGATTTTCTCATTCAATCGGGCATTTTCAATTTTAAGTTTCTCGGCTTGCTCTTGTTGCTCCTTCATGGTTTTGCTTTTTTGCAAAAGTAGCCAACCTAATATCACACATATAATTACGACAATAGCCAAAGCAATTTCCATTGTTATATTCTTCTATGAGTTAATGACAAATCTGATTTTTATGAAAAGATTTTACTATCTTAGTGACAAATTTATTAAAGATATGACAAAATTCAAAATTGGAGATGACTGGTGGACTACCCCAACATCTGCAGAAAATGGCAATCGCATTATTGTAACTGGGCGTAGGAATGTGGAACCTGCAATGGATTCAGGGAAATTTACTGACAGAGTTGAGATCACTTGGCGCTATACCCCAGAAAAGGACGGTATGCCCGACTTCAAGACTTCCACTTTGATGGAAGCGGTTTCTGATGCTCTCGCCAATGCATTCAACAAAGACCAGGCTGCTATCCTAACTGGCATATATACTGGCGATGGTGAACGAAACTGGATTTTCTATGTACGCAACTTGAGCAAGTTCCAATTTCTAATGAACTCTGCCCTATCTAGTTTCGAACTTCTACCGTTGGAAATTTATGCCGAAAAAGACGATGAATGGAATGAATACAACGAAATGAGGTCAAAAACGGAAATTCTTGATGAAGAATAACCAAATTGTAAATATTCAGATATAAATATTATACATAG
>CAVAPE010000098.1:0-6639 GCA_963590405.1 Eubacterium sp. CAG:180
ATTTTCTGCTTTGTGTTTTGTTTTGAGGATATAAAATATGTTCTTCCGAACCTTACTTTTTGAGGCGGTTGCCGTAGCGGCTCATGAACTTGTCCACGCGACCTGCTGTGTCGACCAACTTCTGCTTGCCAGTGAAGAATGGGTGAGAAGAACTTGTGATTTCGAGTTTTACAAGCGGATAAGTAACGCCGTCGATGTCGATAGTTTCCTTAGCAGCGACAGTCGAGCGAGTGATGAATGTTTCGCCGTTCGACATATCTTTGAAAACAACTTCGCGGTAGTTGGATGGATGAATGTCTTTTTTCATTTCTATATCTTTTTAATTATTACAAAGTTACGCGCCGCTGGTAAAAGGCGACTTCTGTAATGGCGTGCAAATTTACGACTAATTTTTCAACCGACAAACAAATTGCGGAGTTTTTTTGACGCAACGTGCGCATTATTAATGCGTAAGGGGGATTGATGCCGTTTGCGTCAATCCCCCTTAGCAAGAGTTTCGCAGTAGGTCGCTATTTCTTTGCGTCGATTTCTTTCAGAAGTTCGTCGACTGCGGCTTTCAACTGCGCGTCAAATCCCTTTGCGGCATCTTCAGGTGTGTTGAGCACGTAGATGTCTGGCTCAAGTTGGGAGTTTTCAAGATAAGTGCCCTCTGCGGTGCGATAGCCGATTATTGGCGTGCCGAAGATGAGCGACGAATCCTGCAAGCGCTCCCACGAAACACTTGTCATTGTGCCAGGCACTGGTGCACCGACGAGTTTGCCGAGGTGCATGTGCTTGTAGACCCATGGAGTGCCGTGGGCGTTGGAGTAGTTGGCTTCGCCCTGCACCATGATTGAAGGCTTGTTCCAGCGGCGGCTTGGCATGTCGCACGCTTCGCGTCCGCGGTACACCTGAGTAAGGTATTTCTCGCCGCTGAACAGGATTTCGATGTCCTCGTGCAGGCGACCTCCGCCATTGAAGCGAGTGTCGATCACGATGCCGTCTTTCTTGTAGTATTTGCCGAGCACGTCGGAATAGACGGTGCGGTAACTGTCGTCGTTCATCGATTCGAGGTGAACATAGCCGAGGCGACCGTTCGACCAGCGGTCAACATCCTCTGCGCGTTGCTTAACCCAACGTTTGTAGAGCAGTTGATAGTAATCAGACCCAGAAATTGGTTTTACAACCTCGTCCCACTTTGCTCCGCCATCGGAGAGCGACACGAGAATCTTCTCGCCCGAAAGTCCGTTGAGGAGAGAGTAGAAGTCGGTGTTTTCGTCGATTTCCACGCCGTTGATTTTCTCGATGATTGTGCCTTTCTTCACCTTCGATGTTGCTCTGTCAAACGGTCCGCCCGTTACCACTTCGTCAACCTTCACGCCCTTGCCTTCGTAGGTGAGGTCGTAGATAAGTCCGAGGTTGGCAGTGACGTCGCCTTTCGAAGCCGCGCGGTAGCGTCCGCCGGTGTGCGACACGTTGAGTTCGCCGAGCATCTCGCTGAGCAATTCGGCGAAGTCGGCATTGTTGTTGATGTGAGGCAGGAATTTGCGGTAGGCTGCAGTCATCATTGGCCAGTCAACGCCGTGCATATTCTTGTTGTAGAAA
Organism: Eubacterium sp. CAG:180; assembly: GCA_963590405.1. Classification (GTDB taxonomy): domain Bacteria; phylum Bacteroidota; class Bacteroidia; order Bacteroidales; family Muribaculaceae; genus Limisoma. The sequence continues at coordinate 1,585 of CAVAPE010000098.1, forward strand.
TGGCGTGCTTCCTGACGGCAAACGTGGTCGAACATATATTCACGCTCTTTTGCAAGGTCCATTTTCATCGTGGCGGTGTAGTTGATTTTCTCCAACTTGTCCGATGCCACTGTGAGTTTTTGCATTGTGCGGCTGCCGAGGATATAGATGCATTTGCCGTCTTTCTGCACGTCGAACGAAGCCGACGAGGTGTCGAGTTTCTTGAGGCACTGGGTGCTTTTCTTGCGCAAATCGAGTTTCCACAAGTCGTAACCCTCTTCAAAGGCCGACAGATAGTAGAGATTGTCGCCGTCGGCATCGATGATGGCATCTGAGATTTCCGACGAGTTTGGCGTCAGGCGGACAATGCGGTCCTGAAGACCGTCGATTTCCACGTTGATGTTCTTTTTATCGTCTTTTTTCTCATCCTTCTTCTTGTCATCCTTCTTTTTCTTGTCGGATTTCTTTGAGGCTTCAGCCTTTTCGGCGTTCTTCTTCTGCTCCTTTTCGAGGTCTTTCAGCAGTTCGTATTCCTCCTTGTTGAGGCGGAACTTGTCGTAGGCGTCCTCGTTCATAAACACGAGCATCACGTCGTTGAGCGAGCCCCACGAAGCGTGGCTACGCATGCCGTAGCGGTCGGTGATGAAGAGCACGGCGTTGCCGTCGAGCACCCATCGCGGCTGCTGGCTGAAATAGCCGCTGCCAGTGATGTTGATTGGCGCAGCGCTACCGTCGGCTTTCACAATTGCCACGTCGGAGTACGGGTCGTGTCCGTTGCCTATGATTTCAAGTGCAAACCATTTGCCGTCGGGCGACCATGAGTAGTTGAATGAGCCCATATACCACTGCGAGCCGTCGGTCACTTGGCGCACCGCCTTTGTCGCTACGTTGATCACCATCAGGCGGCATTCGTCTTCGATAAATGCCACTTCTTTGCCGTCGGGCGAGAATTTAGGGCTTTGGCGGTCGGCGAGGGTGTCGGCGAGGAGCGGCTGCTCGTCGATAAGCGTCGCATTCGGGAAATTCTGATCCTCGCTGCGCTTGATTTTCGCGGTGTACAGACCCCAGTGCCCGTTGCGCTCGCTGGCGTAGACGAGCGAGCGGTTGTCCGAGCCGAAGTCCACGTCGGCTTCGCCTTCAACCGTGCTGGTTATTTGCTTCGTAGTGCCGAACTCCGTTGAGGTGACGAATACGTTGCCTCTCACCGTCAGCGCTACTTGCTTGCCGTCGGGCGACACGCTTGCCGAGGTTGCTCCGTTGGTAAACGTGAGTTTTGTGGGCTGAGACTCGTCGTCGCGCACGATGTCGATATTCACGAGCGCTGGTTGTCCGCCTTGGCGTTGGGTGTAGATCGCGCCGTCGTAGGTGTAGCACATTGTGCCGTTGTCAGCCACGCTGAGGAAGCGCACCGGATGAGTGGTAAACTGCGTGAGTTGCTTCGCTGCCGATGGCTGCGAGAGAGGCATGCTGTACACGTTCATAGAGCCGCCTTTGCGCTCGCTGAGGAAATATACAGTCTTGCCGTCGGCCGACAATACAGGGTTGAGGTCCTCGCCGCCACGGTCGGTGAGGTTGGTGTGTTTGCCGCTGCGGGTGTCGTAACTCCAGATGTCGCGCGTCACCGACGAGGTGTGGTGCTTGCGCCAAATGTCCTCATAGCCCTTGCGATCCTGGTAGAGGAATATGCTGCCGTCCTTCGAAAACGAGATGTATTCGGCTGGGGTCGGGAGCACTTGCTCTTGGCGTCCACCGTCGGTCGACACTTTGTAGAGTTCCAGTAATACACCGGGATAGAGCGCACTCGATGCTGGCTTCTGGTTGTTGGAAGAGAAGTAGATGCTCTTGCCGTCGGGCGTGAACGCTTCTGGTGTTTCGCTGCCCGACTTTGTGGTGAGGCGTTTTGCTTGTCCTCCGTCGGCGGGCATTACGAAGATGTCGTTGCTGCCGTAGCGGTCACTCGCAAAGGCAATCTGCTTGCCGTCGGGCGACCATATGGGGGCCGACTCGTAGGATTCCTGTGTGGTCAACTGCACGGCTTTGCCGCCAGTGACTGGCACTTTGTAGATGTCGCCTTTGTAGCAGAAGGCAATCTGCGTTCCGTCGGGCGAAATCTTCACGTCGCGCATCCATAGCGGTGTGGCTGCAAAGCCTGCCACGCTGGCACTGCCGACGATGATTGTTGCTAAAAGTCTTTTCATGCTTTTGTTATTGTTTTGTTTGTATTTCCATTCGTTCCCAAAGCCATCCCGGAATCAAGCGCCATGCTGCCACGAGCAGACGGTAGCGCCAGTCGATGGTGGCGATGCGTTTTTTCTTTTTAATGGCTTTCAATATGCACTTCGCCACATGCTGCGGACTCATAAGCATCGGGTAACTGCCAGTGCGCAGCAGGTCGGTGTCGACAAACCCTGGGCGGATGTCGGTGAACGTGACCTTTGCGCCAGTCATGCGCGAGAGTTGCGCGAGGCATTGCATGTAGGTGTTCTGAAAGCGCTTTGTGGCGGAGTAGGCAGGGGCAATGCCGATGCCTTTTGTGCCAGCAATCGAACTGACGGCGGCGATATGTCCACCTCCGTGGCTCTTGAGGTAGTTGTAAGCGGTGCAAATCATGCGTGTGAAGCCCACGACGTTGGTCTGTGCGGTGTTCAATTCGATGTCGGGTTGCAGAGTCTTGTTCTGACTGCCAACGCCAGCCACGAGGATGATAGTGTCCACGCCACCCATGCGGTCGGCAAGGTCGGCAAGACGTTCGCCGGCATCGCCAGCGGTTACGTCGATGCGGCTGTAGATGGCTTTCGCTCCGGCCTCGTCGCAGAATTGCTGCAAACGGTCTTCCCGGCGTCCGGCAATGCCGAGCGCCACGCCCTCGCTGCGGAGCAGTCGTGCCACTTCAAGTCCGATGCCCGAAGTAGCGCCTACGATAATCGCTTTCTTCATTTGTTCCAAGGTGATAAACGCATATTTTGTAAAAATACTATGAAAAATCTATTCAACTGCGCTCCTTTCGTGGAATTAATATTGTTTAACTAATTAGACCAAAAATCAGCGAGTTAAGATGTCGCCTCTTTAAAAATGTTTAACAAAAAATCTCAGTGTAACATATTGACGGCATACGGTTTAGTGCATATTTTTGCATTATAAAAACACTGCCTTACTATTTAATCCGAATCATGAACTGTTCTTATCGTACAATCTCAACAATGGCGGCAATGGCTGGGTTGTCGTCCTCGCAACCTGACGGCGATGATGAATTGCTGTCGGGCGAAACTCTTCTCGACTTGATTTCCAAAGGGCGCATCTTGGGGCGCATCGTTGCCGACGATGGGGTGGACCACGACAATGAGGAAGCCCTCTGCGATGAAATCCGCCTTATATCCACTCACTATCACAACCGTCGGCAAATCATTGCCATCCTCCGCGCGTTCTGCGACGACTCGTTTCAGCCAGGCGCTATAGAGGGGCATGCACAGTTGTTTGCGGTGATAAAGCAGTCGGCTATAGCCGTCGACGACTTCGCTACCGCTGCCGACATCGACGCCGCCTTGCTGCTTGTGGCTGACAAATATCGCAAGGTGAAAGGGGAGGCAGAGGCGCAGAAATTTCTGTCGATGGCTGACTATTGCCTTGCTGGTGCCAATCTCGGCTACGAACTGGCGTTGGCGCTCACTATGGGCGACAAGAGGCTTGTGGCGGAAATCCAAACGAAAGTGGACCGCCTCAATGAGCAACTTGCCAGTTCCAACGAAATTCTCAACGCCTTCGCCGCAATCTTCACCCACTACTCGCAAGTTTCATAGTGCAAGGCTAAAGTGCCTGCCTGATAACGAAAAACCAAGCCTGCCACTAGTCGTTTCCGACTCGTGGCAGGCTTGGTTGCTCTAAAGTGAAAATCTTATTTGATTGTCTTTCTGATTATTGGAGTGTACGGGTCTTCCCACTCGAATGGAAGTCCATTAATGGTGGCATTGCAATTGTAGTTATATTTCTTGTTTTTGTATGATACATTTGTTGAAAATATAACTACATCTCTTGTACCGTCGCTCCAAATTAAAGTGAAGGTTTCGTCCTTGTAGTTATGCTCAGGGATGAACCAACCGAAAAGAATGGTTTCGGGTTTGTTGTCCGTGTAGCTAATAAAGGGGGATAGTGTGTAAATTGCACCAAACTTTCCAGTACCGAGAAATTTTTCATTGTAGGGGTCTCCCTTTTTTCTAACAGTTGAAGTATGACCGAGATACTCGATGGAGAGTATCTCTTTTATTGCTTCTTCACCACCTTCTTTTTGGATGATTTGGTTTCCGTCAATATCTGTTGCGATGATTTTAAAGTAGATAACCGGGCTATCGCAGTCAACAGGTTCTTCTGCATCTTGTTTGCAACTAGGCAACAATAGCCCTAATAACAATATCGCTAAAAAATAAAATCGTTTCATAATAGTGTCTTATTTTATGTAGGCCTCGTCTATGGTCTTCCGAATTACAGCGCCGCCAAATCCTTGGCTACGTTCATTTGTCTCTTTGCCATTGATGAGAAATTTTGTTCTAATTTCCTTTTTTTTACTGTTGTAACAAATATCAAATTGGACAAGGTCTTTAGTCCCGTCACACCAGTTTATTGTAAATTCATCGCCTACGTAATTGTCGTAGGGGGAAAAATCGCCGAATAATAAGTTCTCAGGGTCTATATCTATTATCTCGGGATATACACGCAGCGATTTTTCGTATATAGGACCCTTTCCAATAATTTTTGATGGTTCTCCAATTGCTTTTAGAACGGATGTGTGACCCTTGTAATCGATGGTAAGCAATTTTTTGATAACTTCCATTCTGTCAGCTCGGTCAAGATAGTTGTTGCCGTCCTTGTCAGTGATGATAAATTCGAAACAACGCGGGGGGGTGTAGGCATCATAGCCATTATCAAAGTTTTCATCATTTTTACACCCAAATGAGAGGAGGCAGATAATTGTTAATAATGATATCAAATATGGTTTCATAATGGTGTTTCTTTTTATAAGTTTTTGTTTCATAAAATTTTTGAATTAAAGGTTAGTATTTGTTCGTCGGTGCAAATATAAAC
>CAVAPE010000099.1:0-6476 GCA_963590405.1 Eubacterium sp. CAG:180
ACGACAGCAACAACGACACCACCATCATCTACCAAAAGAAGATAGCGCAAGCCGGGCGCGGTAGACGTAGGCAGAGCAAAACGTTGCTCGACATACTGCTTGCACTCTTGCGGTTTAACAAGGACAACCAAAGTTTTTTCTTCTTTGTGCTGAAGAACCTCCATGCTGGTTTCAACAAGATCAACTGGACACGCACCATCTCTTCTACTCCCGCCATCATACAAGGGAGCAGTGCGGTGTATTTGAACCCCGTGAACAAAAAACGGCAGATAAACTTCGATGAGGAGTTGCTTGTCATCTTCTTCTCTATACTCCAATATATCGGCGACACCTATGGCTTAGAGGCAACTATCCCCTGCAACTTTACGCTGATACGTGGACGGCAGTTTGAGAAGTATATGAACGGCTACGGCAAGGTGCGGTTGCAACATATTAAGTACAAGTATTTCTCTGACAAAGCCTTGCAACTGTGGACGCTCTGCTACGCCTTCTTCGACGAGTCGCGACAAATTAGCGTGAATACCGACCAACGGGAGTATCTGTTGGTGAAGAGCTTCCACATAGTGTTTGAAGCCATCATTGACACCTTGATAGGCGATAACCCTCTGCCTGATGAAATGGACAAGGTGCAGCGCGACGGTAAGGTGGTAGATCACCTATACACTGCCAAGAGTCTCATAGATAACATAGGCAACACTTACTACATAGGTGACAGCAAGTATTACAAATTGAGCGGAGAGCTGGGCGAAACGAGCGAATACAAACAGTACACCTACGCACGGAACGTGATACAATGGAACCTTGACTTCTTCAACAGCGGCAAGCAGACTGCATCGGGCGTGAAGTTGCGCGACGACGTGACTGAGGGTTACAACATCATCCCCAACTTCTTCATATCCGCCCATATCGACAAAAGTTATAGCTATAACGTAGACGGCGTGCAGGAGAGCAACAAGAAAGAGACACGACGAAGAAGCTACCAATTCAAGAACCGTCTGTTCGACCGCGACACTCTTTTGCTTTTCCACTACGACATAAATTTTCTCTTTATTCTCGCTCTCTATGGCAAGAACAGAACTTCGGAAATCAGTAAGTGGAAGAACAACATCAGAGCGAAATTTCGCAAAACCATTCAGCAATGGTTGCAGGAGGATTTCAAGTTTTATGCTATGCAACCCCATGCGGACGTGAATGCGAATGAGTATATCCACAGCCATTTCAAGGAGGTGATCGGCAAGGTGTATGCACCCATCAACGATGGTTCAATCATCATCCTCGCCTTGGATAAAAACTCCGAATTTGATGATGAGAATAAACAACTGCTTGCGGAGATACGCAAGAGTTTCGATGTGGAAGAATGCAGACTTGGCGCCGATTGATGACTTCAGTCATTGACTTGTTGGTTGCTTATGCAAATATGGTCAATAATTTTTAACAAAAAATATTTTGTGCTTATTTGATGGCGCACTATCTTTGCCCCAGAAGTAACGTTAAGCACTTTTTATGTCTATAGGTAATAGCAATAGTATAGCCATATCGTGTCGTTTAAAGAAGGTTCTTGAATTAGCGAACGGTAAAACTCCATTACAAGTAGTGGAGGGTTCTTTTGTTGTCTATTATTTAGCCCTGAAATTTTTTATAAAAAAGTGTGTTGGAAATTTGGTTATGTGGAATAATCTGCTAACACACACACACACACACACACACACACAATCACCTATTAATGTACGCAGATCGGCGCGCATAAATTCCCCTTACTTTTATAAGCGAACAACTACAGGCAGAAAGAATTTTCTTCCCGCCGGAATCTTATATGTCCAACGACCCGTCATAGCAGCGGAAACAAGAAAAATGTTTCCGTTGCTATGACGGTTTGCGTTTCAACGAAAGTAATAATTTTTAGCAAATAAAAAACAAGTATGAAGTTTAAGTGTATAAAAACATTCTGCATCCTTCTGCTGGCACTTTCATGGCAAGGAATGACGGCGCAAAAAGTGGCTTTGAAGACCAACGCGGCTTACTGGGCTACGACAACACCCAATTTAGGCGTGGAAGTGGCACTGGCTCCAAAGTGGTCTCTCGATGTCTCTGGAGGATATAATCCTTGGACTTTTTCCAACAACAAGAAGTGGAAACACTGGCTTGTGCAGCCGGAGTTGCGTTATTGGTTCTGCGAGAAAATGGGCGGACATTTCTTGGGACTCCATTTGAACGGTGGACAGTACAACATCGGCAACATCAATACGGACTTTAAGATGCTTGGTACAGACTTCTCAGTGTTGAAGGATTCAAGATATGAGGGTTGGTTTGTTGGCGCAGGCATTGGATATGGTTACTCCTGGATGCTCAACAAGCATTTCAACTTAGAGGCAGAAATTGGAGTGGGCTACAACTATTCTCGTTATTCCCGTTTTGAGTGCGCTACTTGTGGCAGCCAAGTGGAGAAAGACAAAAGTCATCACTTTGTCGGGATTACGAAAGTGGCAATCAACTTAGTTTATGTATTTTAATCTATGTCAGATATGAAACCAGTATATAGTTATATTGCAGCACTGACATTTGTCTGCGCAGTACAATCTGCATATGGCCAGGAAATTTTGAGCGGTGAAGCGTCTGTTGAAAACGTGAAAATAGAAAAGAAGTCTGACCAGATGCAGGTGTCAATGGATATTGTCCCAAACCAGAAATGGAATGTTAAGTCCAATCGGGCTATCGTTCTTACTCCAGTCCTTGGAAACGATGAAAATCAGGATACACTCCCGTCTGTGCAGATTTTGGGTAGAAACCGTTATATATACCATTTGCGTAACATCTCAAACGCTGCCAAATCGCAGGTTTATAAAGCCTCGGAAACCGGTGCGGTGCATTATGAAGCGTCAATACCTTATCAAAAGTGGATGGACAAATCTACATTGATGCTCAACGAAGACCTTTGCGGCTGTTGCCAAACGTTGTTGGCCACTGAACAGGCTGAACTGGGAAAGCACTTAGGACAAAGTGCTTTTACGCCAGTGCTTGCCTACATAGTTCCTAAGGCAGAGGCAGTGAAAGTTCGTGCCGAATCGGCGCAGGCCTACGTAACATTCCCAGTTTCGAAGAGTTACATAAACGAGTCTTACCTTAACAACCGAAATGAACTGCAGAAAATTCTTGACACTCTGTCGAAGGTGCGCAATGACAAAGATGTGGCAATTACGGGAATGCAACTGAAGGGATATGCTTCGCCAGAGGGTAGTTATAACGACAATGCTCGCTTGGCAAAATCAAGAACGGAGGCAGTAGCCGCCTATGTGGAGAAATCTTTTGGAGCATCGTTGAACTGTCCGATATCCACGTCGTATGAGGCTGAGAACTGGGCAGGGTTGGAAGATTTTATCCGTCAAAGTGATTTGCCTGAGAAAAATCAGTTGCTTGCAATCATTACTTCGCCGGAGTTTGCTGATAATCCCGACGGTCGCGAATGGAAAATCAAGAGCACTTATCCCAATGCTTATCGCCAGTTGCTGACCGAGTGTTATCCTATGTTGCGCCGGACAGACTATAGGGTTGAGTTTACAGTGCGTTCCTTCAGCATCGAAGAGGCAAAAAGTTTGATAAACACTCAGCCGCAGAAACTCAGTTTGCAGGAAATGTACAATGTGGCACAGACTTACGAGCCCGGCAGCGATGCCTATAATGATGTTTTTGCCACGGCAGTACGCATGTTCCCGCAAGATGCTACAGCTAATCTGAATGCCGCAAACTCAGCGTTGCAGCATGGTGATTTGTCAATGGCTGAGAAATATTTGCAGAAAGCCGGCGACAGCGGTGAAAGCATCTTGGCACGTGGCGTGCTGGCTATGCTGAAAGGTGATGTGGCAACAGCCACTGAACTGATTACCAAGGCGCAGTCGATGGGAGTCGAGGAAGCAACATCAAATTTGGAACAAATTAGAAACATGTAATAGTAACTTATCATTTTAAATCCTTAATTAACAAAAAATGAAAATTAAAAATTTATTTTACGGTGCTGTGGGCGTGGTCGCCCTTGCCATGACAGTGACATCATGCAGCAATGATGATGTTGTTGCTAATAATGAAGACAAAGTTGGAGTGTACATGTCCTTGCAGGTGGTTGGACCGAAGTCAACGACCACTACAAGAACAATGGCTGGTTATGATCAGACCGAGCAGGGCACAGAAGCACAAAACAAGATTTCAAGCCTCTTGGTTCTGTTGTGCGACAAGACTACTCATCAGGTAGTTGAGGCTCATTCGCTTACTTCCAGCGATTTGCTTGCCACAACAGATGGCGTAACCACTAAAGTTCGACTTACAACAAAAACAGGCAGCTATGACGTGTATGCAGTAGCCAATCCTCCACAAGGTCAGACTTATGCAATCGGTACAGATATGACTGGACAAACCATCGAGAATGTGACCGAGCAACTGATGCAAACGCAGTATGCAAAGGACAACCAGTTTATCATGTTCAACGAGTGCAACGGTTCTGATGATCTTGGCGGAGCAAACATTGAAATTACAGCAGCCAACGATTATGACAATCCAGCACATAGCGATGTAATCTATTTGGACCGTTTGGCTGTGCAAATCAGAAGCAAGGCAGAGACTGTCAGTACATCCGACATTACCGCAAGCTATGCCTTCTTGACAGGCGCTACCTTGGAAAGCTACAAGTTGCTGAATGGTGCAACCAAAGTAAACTTGCAACAGAAATGGAGCAATACTTTGGCTGAAAATGGAAATGGTTTCCCTTGGATTAACTTGCTCCAGACTCCAGCCATGCGCGAGGGTACTAACGCAGGAAATGATGCGGATTACTACAACCACTTGACCAACTTCCGTACCATCAATATGGAAAATGGCAATTACACTGTAGTAAAAGACCTCTACGAAACTATCGCCTCTTATGGAACTTCTTCCAGCATCTTCTGTATGGAGAACCACCCAGAAGAAGCCTTGCTTGGTAACACCACTGGTTTGGTATACAAGTTTAAGTCTACTGTAACTGGCAGCGACAACAAGGCAGGCAATGGATGTTTCTACGGCTACAACGACAAGTATTTCGCAACATTGGCTGCATTGCAGGCTGCTTATCCTCACGCATTTGACTTGGCTTCAGGCACCAGCACAGCAGAGAAACTGGCTGCAGCAGAAGAAGAACTTTCAACTGCCTATGCGTCAGCCGACAAGCAAACTGAAATTTCCAAATTCCGTGTGAAGTACAGTGTTAAGGTTTATACCGATGGTATTATGTACTACACTTACTTCATCAAAGACAAGAACTACAAGAATGCAGCTGACGGCAAGAGCTATTACTCAGTGATGCGTAACACCATCTACGACCTTACTGTTACAAACTTGCTTCGCATCGGTACAGACATCCCTGGCGGATGGACTCCGGACAAAGACGAGCCTACAGATCCAGTAGAGCCAAACAACGTTTATATGGTTGTAGAAGCTAAGGTTAACAATTGGGTTCTGAGCATAGAAAATAACATCGAGCTTGAATAGCCAATAGGACCTGGAATCTAATCCTTTTGGAACGGGGCAACGCCCCGTTCCATTAAACTTCTATAGTTAAAACTTGCCAGTAGACATTCAGAATCTGGTGGGGGCTATATATTTATAGAATCAACGAAAATATAAAATAATGCGAACATCAAAATATATCATTGTCATTCTTTTATTCTTTATGGCCGTCATGAGTTCGTGTGTCTATGACGATCAGTCGGACTGTGCTTTAAACTTGAGGTTTAGGTATGTTTACAATATGCAGAATGCCGACGGCTTTACACATGAGGCCGATGAGGTGGATGTGTATGTGTTCGACTCCGACAAAAATTTTGTGGGCAAGTATTCCAGTCACGTGAGTGACGGAGAAACCTGCACAATGCAGTTGCCAATGCTTAAATCGGGTAAATACACATTTGTGGCTTGGGCTTACAGCACCAAAGAGCAAGACGACTTGGCAAACTTCAAACTGCAGGCACAGGAGCCAAATATTACAATCGAGGCTTTGTCGTCACGCCTTCAGCGAGTTGACAATAAGGCAAACCATCGATTGAACAGTTTGCTGAATGGCACATTGGAAGCGGAAATTTCGGGCACAAACAGAAATCTGACCATCGATATGATGAAATGCACCAATGCCATCCGCGTGATATTAATGCCAACCCGAGCTGGCAAAACCCTTGACAGCAGCGATTATGACATACATATAGATGGTAAAACCGGTTGGCTTGCTTATGATGCTTCTCCGTATCAGCCAGACCCGTTGACCTACTATCCATATTACCAGAACTTGGAAAAAAGCAGTGAAACAAATAACGAAACATCGATAGATAATGCCGTGGTAGCGGACTTTAACACTTCCCGCATTATGGACGGCAGCAACCCCAGACTTGTGGTGCGCAACAGCAAGTTGGACAAAGAGGTGCTGAACATCGACTTGGCGTGGTTCCTTTCTTTGCAAG
>CAVAPE010000100.1:0-5916 GCA_963590405.1 Eubacterium sp. CAG:180
CTCCCGCCCTCTTCCTTCGTCTTGTCTTTTTATCGCATCATTTCAATGTTCTCTTTCATCGCAACCAGGCTCATTTCCCGATTGCGAGTGCAAAGGTACGGCGATTATTCTTTCCCACCAAATATTTTTGACAAAAAATTATGTTGTAAAACATATTTTTTATTTCTCTTTTTCGCTTCTCGCTTTAAATCAAGCGGTTGCGAAAAGAAAAAATTTTACCGAATTTTTACAATTCTCTGCTTTTTGCGACATTATCTGTGAAAAAGCGTTATTCATCGAGGCGGAACACTATGCGCTGCACCCCGTCGGCAAAGCGCGCGGAAGAGATGCGGAAATATCCGATTTCGGAAGTGTTTTTCACATGCGTGCCGAGGCAAAGGCACTCGTCGTAGTCGCCCACCTTCACAATCCTCACAGTTTCCGACGCATCGTTGGGCAGACGCGAGAGGTCGAACCTGTCGGCAACGTCGCTTTTCCGCGCCACCTCGGTCGTCACGTCGAGATTGCGGGCAATCACTCCGTTCACCGCCGCCTCAACCGCCGCCAGTTGCTCCTGCGTGAGGGGCTCCGCCATGCGGTAGTCGCACTTCGACTTGCGGCGCTCAATGTGGGCATTCGCCGATCGTGCGCAGCCAAACATCTTCACCATCGTGCCGTTGAGTATGTGTTCCGCCGTGTGCATCGGCGGATATTCCTGCTTGTTATGCTGATTAAATTCTTCCATTACTGTTGTCTATATTGATATTCAAATTTCTTTATATAGTATTGGTTTGCGTCCTTTACGCCCTCAAGTCGGTTGAATGTGTCGTAAGAATAGACTGTTGTCAATCCACTCGAATCTACGACCTCAGTCACACCCGTAAGCCATTTATAAACCATTGTGGTGATATCACAATCGGGCAGCCCTTGGCGAATCGACTTGAACACTGATTTCAACTCCGACTCATCACTCAATCGCTGCAATGCGGCGGCGCCAACACCTGCCTTGTCAACGAGTGTGGCATAATCAGTCCCAAGCGCCTCGACAATCGGATACCTACCGCCATACGCCCAAAGATATGATGCCAACACTCTGCCTTTGTAACTTATCTGCACAATGTTGCCGCTACTGTCGTAGACATATTCAAACTCTGGAATGCTGATATAGGCAACCAACTCATCACTTACAAGCATTTCGCCCAAATGGTATTTATCAAGCACTGCGCGCCCCATTTCGCCCGAGAATGTGCGCACAACGCGCCCGTGGTCATCATATTCGTTTCTCTTCGCTCTGATGATTGTGCCTTCGCATACCATAACCTCCGAAACCACAAGATTGCGATTGCTATTCATATAGGTGAAAAACGTTTCTTCTTTCTGCCCTCTCGAATTTACCGTCCAAACTGATTTCACCAAGCGACAAAGATTATTGTCTGGCGATTGATCTGAAAAATAACTATATCCAGATGTTCTCACAGACGTTGCCCCTGTGGCTGACGTTTCAGTTTCCGTGATGCCAGTAATCCTGCTTGCGTAAGCAGTCAAAGAATAATACTGATAGTCGTATTGTCTGCGAAGCAGTTTGTCGCTGGGCGAGAACACCGTCTTACTTATCAGGTGTCCCCTTTTATAAGCCGCGGTTGAAAAATCGTACTGCGTCACAATATCTCCCGACTCGGTCTCCCTGGTTTCAAACACTCTATGGTAAAGAATGCCAGAATATCCAGGCTCAAAGGACACTACTCCGCTTGAACTGCGGCTGTTAGAATAAGAGTCGCAGTACTTGAACGTTCGTCGCAATGTCGCATTAGTATCGTCGTTGGCAAATGACGATACTGCCTTTATCCTTAGTCCGCCCCATCTGCGGCGTGCATCGCTCCGCTCCTCAACCACCTCTTCAAACGCAATATCCACAATTCCAAAATCGCCCTCGGCATTTTCTCGTTCAAAATAATCCTTCAAATCAGCCAAAGCAATGTTGCGCGGATTGTAGAGCACAATCCTGTATGCCCCTGCCTCCAGCGCAATCTTATTAGGCGAAGCGCTGTTCTCTCGGTCTATAAACACCATATTGACCACATTGTTGTTCCCGTCCAAAATCTTAACCGACGGATAATAATCGGAATATAGCGGGCTATGGCTATTGTTGTAGTCTTTCCATCCGTCATCTCCGTTCAGATAACCAAGAGCATCAAACATACTGAAATATTTCGACACATCAACAGTTATAACCGTACGCACCCCCAGCGCTATTGGCTGCTCGGTATGTTCGGAATGCTTTCTGCCGCACAGCGTATAGTTGCGAGGTATTGATGTCGTGGTGACACGTTCCTCGTTTTTGAGCCCATTAACATAGCAGTAATCGTGCTGTTCCCAGTCGAATGTCTGGTAGCCCCCCGTCGGATAATTTATCCTTCGCAGCACACCAATCATTGTCTGCGCCTCATCTGGCTGGCGGTCGCCTTTCGGATAATAGTTAAACGAATATAGCATACATTTCTCCTTTCCATTAGCCGACAAGCAATCAACACGAGAGAGAAGACCGCCATACTTGCCGTCAAACGGACTTTGAGTCTGTGTAAATTCGAACTTCTTCACCACCGTGCTTTTTGCATCGCCACGATGCACCACAATCTGCGCCAACCTGTCGTAGCGTGTAGAAAATGCGCTGAGCGACACCGATTTTGTTTCATACTCAAACTCAACGGTTTCAGTTCCAGCAACAATACGCTTCAGCAATTTGCCCGCCTCCTGATACTCGAACATAATGGAATCGCCTTGAATGGTCTTGATTTTCGTGAGATGCCTGGCCGATTTATTTTCATATTCACTTTTCTCTACATCTTCCTCAAGCATCTCGTCAGGCAAGCCATTGACCGTACGGGTTATTGACGCTCCGGCATCGAGGCTCCACCCCAACCCCACAATGCCTGCCGTCTCATTGACTTTGATGCCTCCGCCATGATACGCAATGCCGATGGGCACAACCAGCGCCCCTTGCCCCACCTCATAAATCGGAATATTAATGTTCGGCTGCCCTGTTGCATACGTCACATCTATATCCAATGCACCGTCAAGACTTTCAACGGTTGGTCGTGGCGGCAGTTGTGAGAAGTTATGGGGTGTATAGTCACGACTGTCAGCCGCAACCGCAAAAGTTGCAAGAGCAAATGCCAATATACTTGTTATGCTTTTCATTGTCATCTCTTTTTATTTACCAAATAATTATCGAATTTCCACATAGGTTATATGTACTGGAAATCATCACTCGTAGTATTTCATCTTCACGCCTCGTAAAAGCGAACAAATTGGCCGACACATAGTCATCGCTCGTTATTCCATATTGCTTCGCCCACAAATTTTCTGCGCCACTCGAATGAATAAGTATGATGGTATTGATTGATAAATCAACAAATTGTCCAAGTCGAAGTATCTCTACAAAATCAGAGAAACTGCGGTTTACCTTTAATAGTTCAAAACTCTCAAGCACACCTTGTTCAAGTTCGTATGGCTGATTTGGCATAGGAAGATTGCGAATATAGAATATTGTATCCTTACCCAAAGAGATAAACACCGTCTCTGGAGCATCGTCGTCACAAAATTCTTTTCTTCCCTTGACATATTTTCTCTTTATCTGCGCCCTTGTCAAATTCATCAGAGGATTTTCAAAAACCATTGCATTATCGGTCACTACCACGATAGTGTCATTGGTCTTCAATATCTTATAGATTTTTGTGTCAGTAGCATAGGCTATTTCCGACGATGTAGGCTTTTCCGATGGAAACAGTCTGAGCCCTCGAAATTTCCCGTTCACAGAGTCTACGCCAAGAGCGTTTTCCTGTGCCAAAGCCACAGCAAACCAACAGATAATCACCGCTATAAGCGCTACTTTTGGTTTCATAATTTCAGCGAGTTAATGATTTCAAAATCAAAAACGCATACCATCGGGGGCATAGTAGCGGGCACCGTTGTCGTAGAGCAACAGCCCCTCAAACTGTACTACCTCTTTACCTGCATACATCCGCCGCGTAACAGGCTGCTCGTCCTTGGCATAGACAATAGGCAAGCCCGAAACATAATAGTCGACGGCTTGAACAATACGTCCTGCACTATCCGCAACGGCGATAATGCTACCCTGTGTGTTGCGCACGTATCGATGGCTATGCCAATGTCCTTCAGCATCCTTGAGAAAGAATCCGCCGTCCCATTCCACCCGATGTGTTATACCGTTTACACGTTGTACTGCTCCATAATAGTCGCGACGGGTCGTGGTCAGTCTACCATTGGCAAGACGCAACGTTGTAGTTTCACTTTCTTTCATCCCATCGGCATCATAACCGAATCGGAGCGCATTGCCACTGTCCATTGTTATAGCCTGAGGCAGATGGCAGTCGTTATAGCGTATTTCTTTGATACTATGCAACTTGTCGGCAACGACACGACCGCAGGCATCATAGGTTATCGGGGAATTAATGCGTGATGGAAACGCCTCCGTGCCTCCATATTCATCCGACATCGGTATGGTATCGACTACACAACTCACTCTGTTTCCTGCATAGTCGGTCAAAATCATAGAGTAGCCTCCATGGTAATGCCTAACTATGTTGCCGTTAAGGTCATATTTAAACGAATCGTATGTGGGACCGTCGCTTAACGCCACCGACACAAATCCTTGCTCGTCATAGCGATATTCCATACGAGAACCGATTGTGTCGCCGTCAAACACCACTCTCGTCGTCCGCTCTTGAACCATGCCGTTGTCGATATAAGAAAGCCGTTCCTTGTGTGTTTCGCCCTCCGCAACCGTTGTGCGCCCTTGCACATCAAGCACATACGCCTCATCGCCGCCACTACCGCCACGCTTTCCAACAAGTCGTCCGGCTGCATCATAGTCGTAAACGCAACATTGCCACTCACCATTGTCAACACGGATTTCTTCCTTATAAATCTTACCGCCGTCACACAGATAGGTGTATCGCTTGCCTATGCGCACCTCATCTGGATTGCTTTGCCACTCTCCCAAAGGGAACGACAGTTCTGTGGTTTGACGCACTGGCTGACCGATGAAATTATAGTCGGTGAATGTGTTTTCCACAAATTCCCCGGTGTATTGCCGACGGCACACTGCCCTGACCCGATCGCGCTCGTCGCAAACCGACACCGAAAACACTGGGAAACCGCTACTACCCATCACTGCATAGCCTGTAGACTTTCCAGTGCGTGACGCCGATGGTGTAAACTTATAGTCACTGGAGAAGGGCAACGCCCAGTCGGATGTCCAGAAATCATAAGAGTCATAGTAATAAGCATTGGTCAGTTCGCATTTTCCCGTCGGCTCATTGTCAAGACGATAGCATAGACTGATATCCTTATCTGCCGATGAAGAGAATGTCGCAGAGATCTCGCCACATGCATACTTACGGGTAAGTTCTTCCTGCGACCAGTCACCAGTAATAATGCCCGCCACCGCAAGTCTCGACTTGCGGTCGTAGGCATAGAAACGCCATTGTCCATTATGTCGCAGATGCCCATCTTGCTCGCAGACAAGTCGATTTTGAGCATCGTAGACGTAGAAAGTTGGCGCAACACCTTGCGGACGGCTCATCACCATGCGCCCTCGACTGTCGTACGCCAATTCCGAGCATAACGAAGTTACCACACTATCTTGGCAAACGCCATCAGAGGCGAGTTGCTCAGCACCCTTTGGCGAAACTATAAAACGCAGTCTTCCACATATATCGTACGCCCAATAAGTCCACGCATCGCCTACCATCTCTGCCACCTTGCGTCCGCTGAAGTCTACATAAGTGTAGCGCGACATCAGGGATTCATCTGTCGAAGCCGTCAATCTCAGCGTCCCTTCGGCATAATATCCCTCACGCTCCAATCTGCCATTGCCGTTTGCAAAAAACATTGGGATTTCACCATCATAGCAAA
>CAVAPE010000101.1:0-3760 GCA_963590405.1 Eubacterium sp. CAG:180
GCACTATGTGGTGGCAGTGGTAGTTTCCTTACAAAAGATGCCATCAGTCAAGGTGCTGATATTTATGTTACTGGAGATGTAAAATATCACGATTTTACATCCGCAACTGGACAAATAGTCATAGCGGATATCGGTCACTACGAGAGTGAACAATGTGCAAAAGAAATCCTTCAAGATGAGATTTCACGTAAATTTCCCAAACTTAGGATAAAACAATCAATAACTGAAAATAATACAATAAAATATTTTTAATATGACAACAGAAAAGAAAGCAGCTACAAAAGAAGCATTGTCTGTAGAAGAGCGTTTGTCGGCACTCTACCAATTGCAGACTCTTCTTTCAGAGATTGACCGCATCAAGACATTGCGAGGAGAACTTCCTCTCGAAGTTGATGATCTTAAAGATGAAATTGAAGGTTTGAATACTCGCATCCAAAACTTCAAGAATGAAGCAGAGGAGCTTCGTAAAGGTGTCGCTACAAAGAATGTCGAAATTCAAAATGCACAGGATGCTATAGCAAAATACACCGAGCAGCAGAACAATGTTCGCAACAACAAGGAATATGACTATTTGGCTAAAGAAATAGGCTTTAAGCAATTGGAAATTGAACTTTGTGAAAAGCGAATCCGTGAGTACACCGAGATGGCAGCCCACAAAACTGAGGATATCAAGAATGCCAAAGAAACATTGGAGGACCGCACTCACATTCTCAGCGAAAAGGAGTCTGAATTGAGCGAGATTATCTCTGAGACTAAGCAGGATGAAGAAAAGTTGAGAGAACAGGCCAAGAAACTTGAAGAAAAAATCGAGCCACGTTTGCTCAAGGCATTCAAACGTATTCGTGGCAATGCTCGCAATGGTTTGGGTGTCGTTTATGTTCAACGTAATGCTTGTGGCGGCTGCTTCAACCGCATTCCGGCACAGCGACAAGTGGAAATCAAACTGCGCAAGAAAATTATCGTTTGCGAATACTGTGGTCGCATCTTAATTGACCCAGAATTGGCAGGCGTAAGCGAAGAGGCTTAAGACGACCTCTAAATAAACGACAAAGGAGTCACGAAAATTCGCGGCTCCTTTGTCGTTTTATTGGGGCGAATTATTTCAGCAGCTCTCTCGCCTCTTCGGTCAGGTAAGGCATCATTTCTTTAACTGGAACGCTGAAAATGATGGAGCCTACTGCATAAGAAGCGATTTCGTAGGGTTGATAAACGAACTTCACACATCCATGCTCAAGCCATGGTTCATGGATTGGCAATAGTATTTGTTCATCATCGGGCAATATCAAAAAGTCCTTGAGCGTAGTGTCCGTTACAGCATCTACACCGCTGGCCTTAAGACACCGCAACACATTCTCTCTCAACAATGGCTGCATTCCTTGCACCCTTGTGGTGTCAACCACACTGTCTACAATCTTATTAGTCTTTCTGCTGATGTTCCTGCAATAATAAGTACATGTATGGTGTGCCCCTCCTAAATAATTATCGCCAGTAACATAGTATGTGATGTACGATGGTGTAATTTCATCCGTGTCTATCATTATCTGTTGCGATAATATCGGCATTTCGTTCTTTTGGATGCGTTCGGCTTCGAGTTCCTTTCGCGCCGACTGCAAATAACGCATTATATTGTCGCCATAATAGTCAACCATTTGTGAGCCATCGCTGACGCTTTTTCTATAAATTGGGAACTCGCGCAAAACTTTCTCGTCTGCTTCATCGGAATTGTTAGGCAAGCAGATTGAAGCGAGTTCTCTTGCTATAAATTGCTTGGTAGTTTCAGCAATATTGTCATCGCCATTCGGAAATCCAATTCTGATGTTGCATTTTATACCAGTCCCTACAGAATCATAAGCGATTGTATTTACTCGAAAGACATCAGCGCCGACTTGTGCAATGCAGCCGTCGTTGTCAACCTGGGCGAACTGCACAGATTGCTTCGTCTTGCATCCAGTGCCACACATAGTAACAATGGCGACCATTGCCACTGCCACGAACGAAGATTGTTTCATACTGAATATTTTTAAGGTTATTTCTGACTACAAATAATCCATCTTTTCGCAAAGACTATTGTTCTAAATAAAGTGCCGCCTTCTTGACTTTTTTGAACAAATCTGTCGCGAACACAAAATCATTCAATGTCTGGCTCTCTGCGTGGAATATACTATTTTTATCGCCTACCCAATCAACATTGCCGTTGCATATAAACACGATATTCTCGCCTATACCAAGCACAGAGTTCATATCATGCGTATTGATAATTGTCGTGATGTCGTATTCGTGAGTAATATCCCAAAGCAACTCGTCAATCAAGATTGATGTCTGAGGGTCAAGTCCAGAGTTTGGCTCATCGCAAAACAGATATTTCGGATTCAATGCAATGGCTCGTGCAATGGCGACACGTTTTTGCATACCGCCACTAATCTCTGAAGGGTATTTATTCTCTGCTCCAATTAGATTTACACGATTCAAGCAAAACTTTGCACGATCAAGCATCTGTGCGTATGTCATATCGGAAAACATCTTCAACGGGAACATGACATTGCCCAGTACCGTTTCGTTGTCAAACAATGCAGAGCCTTGGAACAGCATACCGATCTCTGTACGCAATGCTTTCTTCTGAGATGCAGACATACTGACAATATCTCGACCGTCATATAGAATTTCTCCAGAATCAGGCACGAGCAAGCCAATTATACTTTTCATAAGTACCGTCTTTCCTGAACCGCTCTGTCCGATAATCAAGTTTGTCTTGCCATTGAGGAAATGAGCGTCAATCCCTTTCAATACAGTTTTGTCGGGGAATGATTTCTTTATGTTCTTTACTTCAATCATTACTGCAACAATAATTTGGTCAACAAAACATCCAACAATAGAATTATAATACTGCTTGCAACCACTGAATTTGTACTTGCCTTACCCACTTCCAACGCTCCGCCTTTCACATAATAGCCATAGAATGAAGCAACGGTGGTAATGACAACACTAAAGAAAAGGGATTTTATAATTGCATACCAAACATACCACTCCACAAACATTGTCTGTATGCCGTAAATGTATTGGGAAACAGAAATCATATCTGTGAACTGCGCAATGCAATATCCACCAATCAAACCTGAAGCCATACTGAAGATGGCAAGAACTGGCATAAATGTGAGAAGCGCGAATATCTTTGGCAACACGATAAAGTTGCATGAGTTAATTCCCATTATCTCCAAAGCATCTATTTGTTCAGTAACGCGCATTGTGCCAATTTCCGATGCAATGTTTGACCCCACCTTTCCAGCAAGAATCAAGCAAAGAATTGACGATGAGAACTCCAAGAGGAGCACGTCACGGGTGGCAAGACCGATAGTATAGGACGGCAACAATGGATTGGCAAAATTTATTTGCATCTGGATTGCAATCACAGCGCCAATAAAGAGTGAAATGACAATCACCAATGGTATAGAATCCACGCCCAATTTTGAAATCTCCACGACATAGCGCTTCAGGGATTCTCGCCAACGGTCAGGCTTTGTAAGCACCTTTCGCATAAACAATGCATACATGCCAAAGGTGTGTAAACATGATGTTATAAATAACATAAAAAAACTTTCTATATAATTTCTGCAAAATTAGTAATTTTCCATCATGGCGCAACCGCTATCCAACCATTTTGTCACATTTGTGGAATTTTAGAACTTTTTACCGATCCTATTAACACAGACCCATACAGTCTAAATTTTCACAATTTCGCTTTTTGTCGGGTTCGTCGTAGATT
>CAVAPE010000101.1:3816-5775 GCA_963590405.1 Eubacterium sp. CAG:180
CTGTTGGACTCTACACATACAGTCTAAATTTTCACAATTTCGCTTTTTGTCGGGTTCGTCGTAGATTATCAAACAGAATTTTGTATCTTCGCATAAAATAACCACGAAATTTTATGATTTACAAATTCCACTTAATATCAGATGAAGCTCCAGATTTCAAAATGGAGATTTTAATCGACTCCGATGATACGTTTTTGAATCTTCGTAATGCAATCCTTGACGCTGTCGGATACGACAACTCTCAGATGGACTCGTTTGTCATCTGTGACGAAGATTGGAATAAAGAAAAAGAGGTCACTCTAACGGACATGGGTAGCGATAGCGATGAGGATGTTTGGCTAATGGACGAAACACACATTTCTGACTTGATTGAGGATGAAGGTCAACGGATGATGTTCGTATTCGATTACCTTACAAATCGGGCATTCTTTATGGAGATGAGAGAAGAGATTTTCTCTAAGACCATCGACAAGCCCCAATGCTCATTTGTCGGACTTCCACCGGCAGAAGGTGTCAATATGAACGACTTTGAAGATCAATTGGAGAAAGCGGTAGCCTCGACGAATTCTACCGACGATTTAGACGCTGATTTCTACGGCTCAGACGGATTCAACGAAGACGAGTTCGATGCTGACGGCTACGAATATGAATAGTTGATTAAGCAGCCTCTTGCAAGCCGAGCATACTGTTTTGCAAGGCTTCCACGGTTTGGAACATGCCGCTCTTCACGCGTCTCTCATAGCGGTCGCGCGCCGACTCTTGTGTGCGTCTTGAATAGTCGCGGTCTTCACGCCTGCTGCGGTCGATGTTGGATTGTTTATCACGGGACATTGCACCTTCGGCTGCACGGTTGGTGAAGTCGAAGATGCTTTCGCCCTCGGCTCGCTTGAGCGGAGAGGATTTGGCATTGTCGGATTTTTCGGCTACCTTTGCCGTTGGTGTAGAATTGTTTTGAGCCAAAAGCTCATCGCCATTCCGTTTATTCGGTAGTAACAATTCTGCACCATTTCTTATTTTATTAAGAATGTTGTTGTCGCTCTTTATGTGTACCGAACTTACATAGTCTTCCACCTCTCCATATTTGTTAACCACGGCAACATTATAAGAATGGTCGTTGCCACTCTTGAACCGCTTTACATAGAGTGTGCTGCCGTCGGTATCGTGTATAGCGAAATCAGCATCTCTCAATGTCGGGAATATCGCGCCCGAAATATTTGAGCGATTTTTATGGACAAGTTTATTGAACACGCCATCGCCGACATTGATTGTTTCATTGAGGAAGGTTTTTATCGGTTTGTTGAATATGCTCCTAAATTCAGAGATAGATGAAATCTTCTTTGGCATAGCGGTTTCCGTACCGTCTTTGAACATATTTTCCAAAACAGACAACGCCTTTTCATCGGTCAATGACTGAGACAAAGTTCTATCATCCTCTCGCTTGGAGTGGTCGATGCTTGCGCTATCGCCGTCGCCGAATAGGAATAACTGGTCTTCCCTCGCCACGTCCTCCGTCTCCGACGCAAGCGAACGCCTGCGCTCATCGGCACTCATGCTCATGCGCTCCTGCGCATTGCGTGCTTCCACTTCGCCAGACAACTTACTGTATTCCACGTATGGACTGAAATTGCCACGAGTAGATGTTTCAAGACGGAAACGCTTAATGGCATCATCCAAACTTCTGTCCGCATAACCGCGGGCAAAATAGTTGAAGCCCTTGATTCGGGTGTCTTTGTCTGGCAACCAATCGAGCATGTCCATATCCTCATACTCCTTTATCAGGGCTTTCTCCACTTCCGCCTGGTTGTACTCGCCTATTTCCTTTGCAGTTTCTTCCAATTCATGGGCATAGGCGCGTGCCTTCCATTCCGCCTTTGCCGCTTTGAAGTCCCTTTCCATCTGTTCCAGACTTCCACCCTTTGCAAATCCCTCGATGAACTGTATGGCGTGCTGCACCTCATG
>CAVAPE010000102.1:0-4067 GCA_963590405.1 Eubacterium sp. CAG:180
AAACTTGCGCAAGTTATTTTTTGAACATTACTTAGGTAAACGATTTTGTTATTCGGCTGCAAAGATAATCAAGTCTATCCACAATGCGTCATTATGAGCGTGGAAACATTTGTGCTATTAACAACGCTCGATGGTCAAATGAAAAGCCAAAACTTTAGTACTCGCTTTGCCCTTAGCTAAAAGGGCACAATATTGAGTAGGAGGTACGGCGCCCTCGGAGGTATGGCACTGAAATTCTTGTTGTGTAGTTATTTTTTGCGACGATATTTCTGATTTGGATCGTTGGGTTTTTCGGGAATAGTACGTTCAAGAACACCGAGCTCTATTAAGGAAGTAATATACTTCTGCCGATTTTTAGATTGATTGGAAATTTTCAACCTATCCATAATTTCCTGCGCAGTCCTCGGTACGGAACAAAAGTTCCTAATATCCTCTTCTTTCTTTGTCAGTTTACGAGTAACTAAGTTTACGCGAGGTTGGTTACTTTCCTTGTCAGCTTGGTTACTTTTATGCTCATTAGCAGTCATAACTTGGTTACTTTCTGCTTGAACTTGGTTACTTTTTTCATTAGCTTGGTTACTTTTACGCTCATTAGCAATCATAACTTGATTACTTTCTGCTTGAACTTGGTTACTTTCGCGAGGTATGGTAATAACAAACTCGTTGGCAGCATGAGTGATTTCTTTGTCTTCTACCCCATTTGAAAAAGCGGCATTTGGATTGTATTCAAGCGCACGGCGCACCCCACTTCCTGCTCCGGTATAGGGCAACAAGTAATTTGCATTCGTGAACAAAAACATATTTCGAGGCATTGATGTACCATTCTTAACATCCTCAATAGTTAATCCATTTGGCAAGGTTCCCGGACTGTGAATTTCTACACGATTGTCAAATATGAAAATACGAATCGGAGACTTAATATTCAGCGAGCGGTGTACAAGTGCATTAACGACATATTCGGTAAGACTTTCGTAAGGTATCTCCAGTTCACCAATAGAATTGAATTCCTTTTCGACCTGAACTTTACGCAGATTGCGAGTAAAGAAATTCATGATAGTACGGAATTGATGGAGCAAGTTACCCTCAATCTCCATATCGTGCATTTTGTCACGGAATTGTGTACCACCAACAGAATTACCGAAATAGCTAATACATTTTGCTGTCATAACAGGTAGCCACCGTTGAGTGTATTTGCCGAATAGCAGCATTGCCGCCACATTAATTTGGCCATCCGGGCGGATGAAATGCAGATTCCTGAGCAATTTTTCGATAGTCGTTCCTTTTATAATGGTTCCGGCTATTGCATTAAGCGAATAATCTTTCATATTCAACTCGTCGATGTTTTTCCCTTTAAATACCGGTGCAAAACGGCTCATTAGATAAAGTTTGATAGTATCTGCATCCAAATCATCAATAGTGGCATTAGGTACAGCAGCCTCGTCAGGAGCAAAGCTACCGCATTCACTCATCATCTCCGCAAGCTCTGAATTGTCGAACACCTTACGTTTGTCTGCACCATTCTTCACCCATATAATCCCCTTGTTGTCATGGTATGGCTTGTTCTTACCTTCTGGAATTGTGGCGATAACAACTCCACCACCTTTCACTGGAACATTCTCCACTTCTATTAGTATATTGGGAATAACATTTTCTGATGCAATATTTGTCAGTAGATTTGTCACTTCCTGCAATTCTTGATATGACAGAGCATTGATTACCCCCGTCTTGTCATTTATACCTATGACAAGTTGTCCACCACGAGAATTGCAAAACGCCACTATCTCACAACTTATGTCATATCGATCATTCGCACGCTCCTTAAACTGTAACTTTCCATCCTCTGCCAAGTCACGCATTTGTAGTAGTTCTTGCTCTGTCATATTCTTTGATAATAATTTTTGCTTATTCTATGTTTCAGCTTTAGTAATGTTCAAAAAAAGAACTTGAGCAAATTTGTTGAATATGTCAATATCTTTTTTCTTGTCTAATTCAAACTTGCACAACTTATTCTTTTCACATTACTAAAAGGCGCAGCCCCGTTTTATTCGTTTTGAACGTTTTATTTTCTTTGTCAAGAATTTGAGAATTAGAGAATTTACGTTCGTCCGAACATTTGAATTTATAAGACTTACAGGAATATGGAGCTTGACACTGTCAAGCGCTGCGCCTCTTACGCCTACTACAGGCTTCGTGGCTTCACGTGGTGCGCAGCAATTCTTCATTCTTCATTCTCTTGGCGCAGCGCTTCATTCGCCATAAAATACGAACGAGGGACACACTGTTTAGTGTATCCCTCGTCAAGTACGCCTGCAGGGGGTCGAACCCTGGACACCCTGATTAAGAGTCAGGTGCTCTACCAACTGAGCTACAAGCGCATCTCTTTGCTGTTTTGCGAGTGCAAAGGTACATCTTTTATTTTATTCCGCCAAACTTTTCGGCTTCTTTCTTCAAAATATGCGTCAAGATTACCATATTACCATATGATTACCATATGCGCGAAGGGCAAAGCGAGGACGCTTCGCCTACTACAAGCAGATTAAGCGCAGCCGTAGGAGGTACGGCGCCCTCGGCGTACCAATCACTAACGACAATAGAGACAATGAGAGACAACTTTACGACAACCTCTTTTAATAAAACGTTCAAAAACAATTCTTCACTTCCCTTACAACCTTTCCAAATGCAGAGACACCCAACCGTCGGTGCTGTCGGTGCTTTGGATGATGCCGTCGGGATAATACCAGTTGCTCGTGCCATTGTTTTTGATGAGCACTCCACCAACAATCTTCTTGCCCTTCGCCCGATATGACTCGATATAGTTTAGGAGCGCGTTGTTTTTTTGGGGCGCATCGGCATCGCTGCCCGGAGTTTTGGTGTCGAAGAGACAGACGGTGCCCGACTTGAGGCGAATGATGAAGTCCACATAAAAACACCGTTTTCTGCCGTTCGAATCGGTGTACGGCACGGCGAAATGCTGTTTGCCCTCGTTGCCGTTCTTATACCACCAGTCCACATACTCCATCTTGTCGTCCAGCCATCGGGCAAATTCTTTTTCCGGGTTTGACGCTTTGTTCTCCTCAAAGTACGGATACAGGGCGTGATTGAAGATTTCTCCCTCCGTGGTATGTACCATGTTGGCGTTGTAGAGTCTTGTTGCCGGCACCTGCCACACCGACTGCTTGTATACCACTTTCGCATCCTTAGCTTTGCGCTTCACGACATCCTCATATACATACAACGCCTTGCGGATTAGTTCCTCAAAGCGCGGACGGTTTTTATGGAACAACACCACCTTCGCCACATCTACCCCGAAGATTTCCATATATTCTTCCAAGGCTCTCTCGATAGCCCCTTGCAACACCGGTGTACTGTCAAACTTGGAGTATCCGCCCACGTTTTTGCGGCAGAACAGTGTGAAAAGCCTGTCCAGTTCTGTGGCGTTGAGGGCGAGCCTTGCCTTGTCGGTAATCTCCACTCTACCCATATCGCCCGTCAGCGGAGTGTCCTTAGGTATCGCCACCAATATTCGCGACACGTCGGTCTGCACACCATGCTGCTTGGCGCTATACCGGTTCTGTACGGTTTTCGATTTGTCTCCTTCCTGGTTTTCGTCGCCAGGACACCCTCGCGAGGAAGATTCTTGCCGTTCCACTCCCCATTCCTTCTCCATGACCTTACAGAAAACACTGCGGAACTGAGACCCCAAACGGTTTCTCTCCGTTCCGTTTTTGTCTGCATACGACGACAGAAGAGTCTCTTCGTGCAGGT
The DNA here is from genome assembly GCA_963590405.1 of Eubacterium sp. CAG:180. Classification (GTDB taxonomy): domain Bacteria; phylum Bacteroidota; class Bacteroidia; order Bacteroidales; family Muribaculaceae; genus Limisoma. The sequence continues at coordinate 3,766 of CAVAPE010000102.1, forward strand.
CTTCCCTGCGGTTGGCATAGAGCGTACTGATATAGCCCATCTCGTCGCGGTCTATCTCTATCATATCTGCCGAAAGGTCGGTATACACATAACCGTAGTTCAGACAGTCGTTGCGGTAGAACTTCTGTTCTGGCATACGGAGTATTCGACCTAAGATTTGTGTGGTGAAAGGTTTGCTGTGCAACTCACGGAATATCAGCAAAACCGACGCGCGGGGACAATCCCAGCCCAAGGCGATGGCTTGCTTGAAGAGCAACACCTCGGTGATGTCATCGTTGCGGGTGATGTTCTGGAGGTTGGGC
>CAVAPE010000102.1:4077-5772 GCA_963590405.1 Eubacterium sp. CAG:180
ACACGGCAAGTTTGCCATTTTCCACACTGATGCCGCATATCTTCTCCAGATAGTCTTTCATCTCTTCAGCAATGGTCTTGTCTCTCGACGACATCGCCTCGCTACTGTCGTTGGGCAACTGGATGAGCAGCAACGGGTTGATGCCATGCTCCCTGTAAGCCTCAGCCAGTTCGCTGCGCTTGGCCAACGCTTTCTTCAAGAGACGTTGGTTCACGGAGAGCGCCGTTCGCCCGTCGTCGTTCGTCACGTTCGGATTCAGTTCAATGCCCTTCTTGATCATCTCCTCATTGATGACATCCTGACGTTTCACCACCACAGCATTGTAGCTTTGAGTTTCCGGCGTGGCCGACACTCTCAGTTCGATGTGCGGCTGAATGGCTTTCAGCACAATCTCGCTCTTCTTCGCGGTGCGCCCGGCAAACATGTGTTCCTCGTCGATTATGACCACCACAGGCACGTGTCGCTCTATCTTGGTTTTGCGTATCAACTCATACAGGGTGCGGTTCTGCTCATTGTCACGTATCATCACGGCATTGTCCTTATTGATGCTTTCCCAGTTGAGAAACAGCACATCGCCCTGATGCAAACCGTCTATATGGTCGCACTCGTCGAACATCACGGGGCGCAACGACCTGCGCTCACTGAAGAAATTGCGCATGGAGCGATAGCTCTGCTGGTGCAACTTGTTTGGGGCAATCCACACCCATGCCACCCTTGGATATTGACAGTCGCCGCGCATAGGGAGTTCACGGGTCAGTTCGTCGAGCAATGCGCTCACCATCACCGTCTTGCCCGACCCCGTAGGCGCCTTGAATATCAGCCGCTGACGGTCTTCCGGTTCGTTGAGCAGCTCTATCATCTTCTGCTTCAGGTCTCTCACCGCCTTCTTTTGGTAATCTCTCAGTTCTATCATTGTCGTCGCCTCCTTATTCTTCAGTTACCGTTTCAGCCGTTTCGGTTGCTCTCTCCACATACTGATAGGCATCCTTGAGGGCTTCCGCCACTGCTTCCTTGTCCTGTTCGGCCAGGGCTTGACTTCGGTTGAACTCCTCCACCATCGCCTCACTATACTTTTGCTCGGGCAAGATGCCTTCGTCATTTTCCAGAGCCTGCAAATAGGCGTCGGGCAGAGCGCAGAGCGAAATCACGGGCATCACCTCGTGAAACTCGTCCTCGTAAGCGTATGCTCCGTCGCCATACACATACACCTTTAGCGGATAGTCCTCTGTGGCCACCTTGGCTATGATGGGAACAACGGTGCCGACCATGCTCTCGTCAAGCACAATCAGCATCTGTCCTGCCTCGTCCTTGAAGTAGCGCAGTGTCGACGCCTCAAATCTTTCGCCGCCAAAGGTTTCCTGCTCTTTGTATATGTCGTTCTTGATGCAGAGAAGGTCAACGAGGGACGCCATCAAGCGTCTACGGTTTCTGTTGCAATGCAAACGGGAAACAAAATCGGTTTTGTAGTAGCGGAGATTGTTGCCAGTCAACCCTGCCACTTGCTCTCCCTTTGGAGTAGTATAGCCTTTGATCACTCGCTTGTTTCGTTCGTAAGTCACATTCTCGCAGATGTTGTTCTCGTTGTTGGTCACCAAGATACATCTGCGATGACCGCCGTCCTCCGCGTTTAATTGCATCGTGGCGTGGAGGGTCGTGCCTGAACCAGCAAAAAAGTCACGGATGGTAGCATCCTTT
>CAVAPE010000103.1:0-4066 GCA_963590405.1 Eubacterium sp. CAG:180
ACGAAAGGGTATAGAGATGTTAGACTTTTTATTATGGAACAAAATAGCTCGTGTCATAGCACAATTATCCGATACATTGCAGATATCAACAGACAGAGCATTGCAGATATTCTACGACTCCGAGGTCTGCCAAATGCTCCACAAGAAAGAACTTGGCTTGCATTTGATGAGCGATACTTATATTGTCAATGACTTGATAGAAGAGTTAAGAAATAAGCAATAGTAATACAAATGTGTTGGAGGATGGGGAATCATAGTGTCCGACAGGCTAATTCTGGTTTTTGAAAAAAAATGTGCTTTTGGGGGCAAAACGGCTAAAAATTAGTATTTTTGCAGATTGATTGTAGAGATGGGCACAACGAAGTGAAATTTGTCGCCAAATCTCTGATATTCAACCAGCAATAAATGGATAACTCTACAAAGCAGCATGTGCTCGACCACCGCTATCTGCGGATGGCACGGATTTGGGCAGAAAATTCCTATTGCCGCCGCCGGCAAGTAGGTGCATTGTTAGTAAAAGACAAAATGATTATTTCAGACGGCTTCAACGGCACTCCGTCGGGTTTCGACAACGTGTGTGAAGACGCCGACGACCACACTTTTCCCTATGTGCTCCACGCCGAAGCAAATGCCATTACCAAGGTGGCTCGCAGCAACAACAGCAGCGACGGGGCAACGCTCTACGTGACGGCAGCGCCCTGCATCGAATGCGCCAAACTGATTATCCAGTCGGGCATCAAGCGTGTTGTCTTTTCAGAACTCTACCGTCTTGCCGACGGGCTCAACCTACTGAAAGAGGCTGGAGTGGAATGCTCTTACATCGACCTCAGCAACGACAACACAGACAACAATCTATAGAACGGAAGAAGTACACTTTTAGCGATGAGAATTAAGCATAATTCCATAATTTGGTATCCTCTTGTAATTTCAATTGCGATAGTACTCGGTGTCGTGATTGGCAACTACATTTCCACAAAGAAATTCATCCTCGACAAGGACCGCAAAATCAACGCTGTGCTCAACCTTATCCAGAGCGAATACGTTGACTCTGTCGACGTGAAAGACCTTGTGGAGCAAGCCATTCCTGCCATCATCGGCAACCTCGACCCACACTCCTACTACATTCCTGCGAGCGATGTGCGTGCGGAAAACGAGAAACTCGACGGACAGTTGAGCGGCATCGGCGTGTCGTTCTTCATGATGCGCGACACTGCCAACGTTGACCAAGTGATACCCAACGGACCAGCAGAGAAGGTTGGTCTGCTTGCTGGCGACCGCATCATCTCGGTCGACGGCGAATCTATTGTGGGCAACACGATAACTGCCGAGGGCATCCGCAGCAAAATCCGCGGCGAGAAAGGAACCAAGGTGAAAATCGAGGTGAAGCGCAACTCGTCGAAGAAAATACTGAAATTTGTCATCACCCGCGACGACATCCCAATGAACACCGTCGACGTGGCGTACATGCTCGACAACAAGACTGGCTACGTGAAGGTGGCGCAATTCGGCAAGAACACCTACAACGAATTTGTCAGCGCACTGGCAAAACTCAAGGACGAGGGCGCGCAGCGCTACATCGTCGACCTCCGTGGCAACCCGGGCGGATATATGGAAATGGCAATCCTGATGGTCAACGAGTTCCTGCCGCAGGGCGAACTGATTGTCTACACCAAGGGGCGCAAGAAGAAAGAAGACGTGCAGGTGTGGAGCGACGACCAAGGCTCATTCCACGACTCGCAGGTGGCAGTGCTCATCGACGAATATTCGGCAAGCGCAAGTGAGATTATGGCAGGAGCCATGCAGGACAACGACCGCGGACTCGTAGTGGGTCGCCGCTCGTTTGGCAAAGGATTGGTGCAGAAGCAAATCTACCTCCCCGACAGTAGCGCCATCCGTCTCACCATTGCCCGCTACTACACGCCGTCGCACCGCTGCATCCAGAAGGACTATAAACTCGGCGACGAGAGCGACTACTCAAAAGAACTCTATGACCGCTACACCAGCGGCGAACTCTATAGCGCTGACAGCATCAAGGTGGACAAGAGCAAGATTTTCCGCACAGCCAACGGACGCATCGTCTACGGCGGCGGTGGCATCGTGCCCGACATCTTTGTGCCTAACGACACTACGGGCATCACCACCTACTATCGTGCCGTTGCCAACCTCGGCTTGCTGCAGCAGTACACCTACGCCTACGTTGACCTCAACCGCGACCAGTTGAAGAAGGTAAAGACCGTGAAGCAACTGATGGCTCTGATGCCAAGCGACGAAGGCTTGACCTACGACTTCGTATGCTACGCCAAGGACAACGGAGTGCCGATGCGCTGGTACTACATCAACCTCAGCCGCTCACTGCTGGCACGGCAGTTGCGCGCATTGCTCATCCGCGACGTGCTCGGCGACGAGGAGTTCTACCGCTACTACAACCGCACCGACAACACCATCAATGCGGCGCTGAAGGCGCTCAACGAAGGCAAGGGCAAGTTCCCGATTACGTCACAACTGCAAAGCAAGAAATAAAAATGGCAGCAACGAAGGCCGACATCCGCCGCGACATCAAGCATCGCAAGCAACTGCTTTCCGTGCAGGAGAAAGCCGATGCCGCACGCCGGTGCTTCGACCTGCTGGAGCAATGTCCAGAGTTTGCCGCCGCAAGCAACGTACTCGTCTACGCATCGCTCCCCGACGAGATTTCCACAGCCGCCTTCATCGATAAATGGCAAAGCGGCAAGCAACTGTTTTTGCCGCGCGTCAACGGCGACGACCTCGACATCCTGCCCTACCAGCCCTCTGCCACTGGCAAAGGTGCATTCGGCATAGAGGAGCCAACTGGCAACGACTGCTACGACATTGCGGAGATTGACCTCGTAATTGTTCCTGGCGTGGCGTTCGACCGCTCGTGCAACCGACTGGGGCGCGGACGCGGATTCTACGACCGACTGCTTTGCCAGGCACGGTGTCCGCTTATTGGTGTGGCTTATGGGCTGCAAATCGTTGAAGAGTTGCCAGCAGAGCCGCACGACATCAAGATGACGGCTATCGTAACAGAAAAAGAAATCATCAGAACACTATAATATGGCATTAGTCACCCCCGAAACCAAACTGTGTGAGGTAATCATCGACGAGCCGTCGGTAGTGCCGGTTGTAAACCGCTTCGACATTGCTCTCGGCGTAGGCGACCGCTCCGTAAAATCGATATGCCACGAAAAAGGCATTGACCCTACGTTTTTCATCACCATCCTCAACGCCTTCATCAACGAGTCGTTTTTCCCGGAAAACGTTGCCGGGGCTTTTGATGCCGAAAGTGTGGTGACCTACCTGCGCAAGACCAACAAGTCGTACCTCACCAACCAGTTGCCCAACATCGACAGGCATTTCGGCGCACTGATTTCGCACAGCGACACCAACAACAATCTCCACCTCCTGCTCAACTTCTACAAAGAGGTGCGCAGCGAGATTGAGCGCCGCATCAAAGCCGACGACCAATGGTTTGACGAAATCATTGCCGCCGAGAAATCCATCGATGCTATCTGCCCGACCGATGCCGTAAGCATCAACGACGAGCCCGACCAGATTGAAGACAAGTTGAGCGACCTTGTAAACATGTTTGTCATGCACCTTCGCGGCGACTACGACCGCAACCTCTGCCACGCCGTGCTGCTCGCCGTAATCAGTCTTGAGAAGGACATCCGCCAGAACAACCGCATCCGCAACCGGGTGCTCTACCCTCTTGCCGCCGCGCTGAAGAAAGTGAAACCTTAGATGAGAAGGAAGCAATGTCGAGTATCAACGTAAGAATAATAACCAGCGACGCAGCCGTTGCGATAGGCATGAAGCAAACGCTGCTCAGCCTCTTCGACATCGATGCCGTGTGGCTCAAACCATCGGGTGGACTGCGCGATGCCGATATGGCTGGCGTAGACCTCTTCATCACCGACGCCGACACGTTTGCCGCGATGCCTGGATTCTTTATTCCCAAGCGCGCCAAGTTGGCACTGCTCACCGACTCCACCGACGATGCCACAGGCTTCACCATAGCCCGCCATTGCGACGAGCAGACCTACCT
>CAVAPE010000103.1:4171-5618 GCA_963590405.1 Eubacterium sp. CAG:180
GACCTACCTCAGCCAACTCTCGGCAATAGTGGAAACCACGCGCAGCAACCGCAACGAGGGCGCAGAACTGTCGCAACGCGAAATCGACGTGCTTTGCCAACTCGCCAAAGGACTGACCAACAAAGAGATTGCTGACAAACTGTTTATCAGCACCAACACTGTGCTCACCCACCGCAAGAACATCTCCGCCAAACTTGGCATACGCAGCGTATCCGGGCTTAGCGTCTATGCCATAATGAACGGCTACATCTCCGACATTCCCGAAATTTAGTGCTCAAATTAAGGTGTTTTGTCGTTTCCGACTGATGATTAGCACTATTTTTTGTAAATTTGTGCAACACTTATGGATACGGAAACTACCGACAACAAAAGCATAAAGCCCGAAGAGGCAAAAAAGCGGAAAATGCCACGATGGCTGAAACGCACGCTGAAAATCACAGCGTGGACAGTGGGCAGCGTGGTGGCTCTCATCGTGCTTACGCTGTGCCTCACGGTGTGGATTCTCACGCCAGAGCGGCTCACGCCTCTTGCAGAACGCATCGCCAACGAAAATCTGAATGCCGACGTGAAAATCGAGCGTATGGAACTGACCGTGTGGAAGACGTTCCCCTACATGACCATCGACATCGACGGCGTTGACGTGCGGTCGCGCACCCTCGACAAGCAGAAAGCATCGCTGCCCGTGGGCGTTGACTCCCTACTGAGCGTAGGCTGTATGCGTGCGCAGTTCAACCTCGCACGGTTGCCGCTGATGGAGTTTGAAGTGACAGAGATTTATATTGATTCGCCGAAAGTCAACCTCGTTGCGGTCAACGACTCCCTTAACAACTACATGATTGTTCCGCCGAGCGAAAAAAAGGAGGAAACCACCTCGCCGATGGCAATAAAATCGCTCGTGCTTGAGAAGTTCAACATTGTCAACAACAAAGGCATACGCTACCGCGACCTGAGTAGCGGCATAGACGTTTCCATCACCACCGACACCCTTTCGCTCGACTTTTCCAAAAAGACCGAAGCATACAAGTTGTCGCTCAACGGACGGGCACACGCCACCCTGCCGGAGCAAGGCATCGATCAGGACGTGCCGTTTGCCTTCGGCGGCTACGCCAGTTGGGACATCACACGCCCGGAATCGCTGGCAGTGCGTCATTTTTCAGCCAACGTTGCCGACATCCCCTTGCTCGCCGATGCCGACGTGGTTATGGGCGAAAAGACAAAAGTCAACAAACTCGACCTTACCGTAGGACCTGTCTACGCAAGCCGCGTGCTAACGCATGTTCCAGCCGCCTACAAGAAAGGCTTGGACGAATTTTCCACCGACCTCAATCTTTCGGTGGCGATGCACCTTGTGAAACCCTACACCGTGGGAGGCAAGGATTTGCCCACGTTTTCCGCCGAGTTGAAGATACCAGAATGCTACGTTGCCAACAACGTCCACCACGCACGC
>CAVAPE010000104.1:0-5601 GCA_963590405.1 Eubacterium sp. CAG:180
ATGCCGAGAGGTCCCACGTGTTGGTCTTGAAGTTCTGCAGCAACTGCGTCTTGAACTGCATGTTCATGCTGTAGTAGAATTTCTTGGTGGCTTTCACACCGAACTTCAAATTGGCTTGAAACAAGTCCTCGTTGATGTTGTAGCCGCGCAGCGAGTCGGCTGGTGCGGAGTTTACGCCCACCTTGTACTGCAGCGTAAGGTCGAACAGTAGTTTCGGGTGGATGTTTTGGTTGAGTTGCAGGTCGTAGTAGATGTTGGCAAGGAGGTTGATGTTGTTTTCACCGCCTTGATACCAGTTTTCCGACATATATGCCTGCGAGAACTGCAGCGTAGCATCGAAGGCGTGGATCCAACTGCGGTGCTGGATGGCTTGCTTCGGGGCGTAGGATGGCATCTCTATCTGTCGCTCCTCGATGGTGAGGATGTTTTTCTTCGGGTCGAGTTTTGCCTCATACTGTTTCGGCGGCTCGGGCAGCATCTCAAGGTTGTAGGGCACAAGCCACGGCGACTCCACGGCGATTCGCTGCAGGTGTTCGCTGTTCATGCGGTTTTGCCACTGGAGATTGTCGAGCCACTGGTGGTCGTAGTCGAGCGAGGTTTGCGTCTTTGGCTGGAGCGCAAAAATGCTGTCGGGCTGTTGCAGCGACATCTCCGGCGTGATTTGGTATGAGGTGTAGACAATAGGCAAAAACAGGATTGACGGGTCGTAGTTGCTCGACTCTTGTGCCAGCGAGTCGGCCGTTTCCAGCAACGCGGTGGAGTTGTCGACGGCGGTGGGGTAAACTGGCGTCTTATCCTTTTTCAGGCGGTTGGCAAGGGCACGACTGTTGAAATAACTCTGCGACGCGGCTGGCAGAGCCATTGCCACGAGCAGGATTATGGTGAGTATTGGTTTGAAATGCTTCATCATTGGGTGCGTTGTCTATTCTTCTGGATCGGGTTCTTCAGTGGTGTATTCTGCTTCGTTTTGGCGTAGCATCTCGAGTGCCTTGTCGTAGTCGCGGCGGAACACGAGCACTTTAGCCTGTCCGATGCTCGATGCTGGCAGGGCGTAGATGGTCGACATCACTTCGTTGCTAATCATCGATTCGATGCCGATGTTTTCGAGCGCGCCCTTGATGATGTGGGCGAGAGCAAGGTCGAAAGAGCCAAGTGTCACTAAATCGTCCGGTTTGTCCATAGCATACTAATTTTCTATATTGCAAAGTTAACATAAATCATTTGAAATTAATCAAATTCCCAGCAAAAGAAAACCGCAAGGCAATCACTGTCTTGCGGTTTCCGTGGATGAGAACTAAAAATATAAAAACTTTATTTTATGCCGCGCCGGTCAAGTTCTTGACGGTAGCGGTTGGCATTCTGCTGATGCTCGGCATAGGATGCCGAGAAGTTGTGTGTGCCAGAGAAATCCTCCTTGGCGCACATGTAGATGTAGTTGTTTTCGGGGGCGTTGAGCACTGCGTCGAGCGTCGATTTCTCTGCCATGCGGATTGGTCCCGGCGGCAAACCGTTGACGTAGTAGGTGTTGTAGGGCGACGGTGTCTTGATGTGCTCAAGGGTGATGCGCCTCAGGTTTACATCGCCTACGGCAAACTTGGCAGTAGGGTCGCTCTGCAGTTTCATGCCCTGCGCAAGGCGGTTGAGGTAGAGCCGTGCGATGGTAGGCTTTTCGGGCTTGTAGGCGGTCTCGGAGTCGACAATCGATGCGAGTGTCGACACCTCTACCTCGCTCAGCCCCAGTTGCTCGGCTTTATGCTTGCGCTCTGCCGTCCAAAATTGCTTGTAGGCGTCGAGCAACTTGCTGAGGAGTTTTTCGGCGCTTACCGACCAGTACACCTCGTAGGTGTCGGGGATGCACATCGCCGGTATGGTTTGTGGGGTGAAACCAAGTTTGCTGCAGTACGCAGAGTCGGTCATCAGTTTCTCAACGTCTTGCTTGTTGAGAGCCAGTTGGCGCGATGCGTTTTCGGCAAATTCGTCGACTGTGCGCACGTTGTTGAACGTAAATTCTATCGGTGTCTGTGCGCCCGACGAGAGTTTGCGCCAGAGGCTCACGGCACTCATGCCTTCGTCCACGCGGTAGGCACCGATGCGCTTTGCCGGGTCAATGTCGCGCACTGAGGAGAGGAGGCTCACGCGACTTGCCACGCTTTGCCCGAAATGGGCAGCGATGGTGTCGGTGAGTTGCTGCCGGGTCATGCCCGGACGCACATAGAGCATGCCCGCCTTGTCGGCTTTTGCTGAGAAGAGGGCAACAACCAATGCCGCGCCTACCACTACAATGGCAAGCACGACACTGATGGAAATTTTAGTTTTCTTAGACCAAGACTTTTTTGAAGTCGGTTGTTGTTCCATATTTGCTTATGATTGTTTAAAACCTAATATCCGTAACTGAGAATGGTGTAGTAGCGTGGGTAGCCGCCGTCGGAGGTCATGTAGTCGTAGGCGAGCGAAACGTAGTGGCTGCCGTTGCGGTCATACCATGTAACCTCGCGGTTTCCGTTGCTGTAGTTGGTCGATGCTGGCAATCCGTATTGTGCGCAGAGCGTAGAGTAGAGATTGTCGTAGCGGGTGATGTCATAGCCGTAGGTCGACTGGTAAAGTCTTACCGACTGCATGCCGCTTCCGTTGTAGATTACCACGCCGTCGTCCCATGAGTAGTTCATCTCGTAGACGTTGCGGAGGTAAACCTCGTTGTTGCTGTAGCCGTCAATATAGTAGCCGCTGTTGCGAAGCGAATTGATGCTGATGTCGATGCTGGTGCCGAAGGCAAGTCCGAGGATGGTGCTCAGGATTGGTGCTGAGGCGTAGGGACGGAACGAGGTCGGCGGCACTGGGCATTTGTATGGGCTGAACACTGGGCGATAGGGGCGCGATGGCGGAGGCGTTGGGCGGAAGCCGTAGTTGCCTGGGCGTTGTATCGCACCGGGGTTGCCCGGACGGTTGTTGGGATTAGGGCGGTTATATCCGGGGTTATACCCTGGATTATAGCCGTGGTTCTGCTGGTTCGGGCGATCCCAACGGTTGTTGTTCGGTTGGCTCGGGCGGTTGTTGTTGCTCGGCTGGCTCGGGCGATTGTTGTTGCTCGGCTGGCTCGGACGATTGTTGTTGCTCGGCTGGCTCGGACGATTGTTGTTGCTCGGCTGACTTGGGCGGGTGCTGTTGTTTTGACGGTTTGACTGGTTGTTGCTATTGTCGCCAGGGCGACGTCCGCCTGGATTCCCCGACGATGTTGTCGAGCCGCCGCGGTAGCCGGTGTACTGTGCTGAAGCATCGAATGCCGGCATTGATAATGCCATTGCCAGTACGATTGTTAAAATATTAATCCGTTTCATAGTTCTCAATTTTTAGTTCTTTGTCTCTATGACCACGGAAAAGGGGAAAGGTTTAATACGAAAGTGTTAAAATGTTAATTTTTTATTTTAACATTCCCTTTGCTTTTAATCGCCAGCACCCCTTCGGCGGGGCTTGTCACGCCGTTGATGCGCAGCGCAAAGTCGGTAATGATTTCCGTAGCGCGTTGCCGCTCCTCTGCCGACATTGCCTGCCATTTCTTTGTGTCGAAAAGGCTTCTTGTAGTCACTTCGTGCGTGCCGGCTTGTTTCAATGCCGACATTCTTGCAATTTGCTTGACGGCTATTTTTATTCTCGACTTGCCGGCAATGTCCGTCTTTATGTAGACCGACGTTTTGGGAAGCGCTATCTCGGTGTGTTTCCCCATAAGGCTACATAGCAGTCCGAACAGGCTGTCGCTGATGTCAGTAAGTTGCTCTCTTTCGCGGACAACCCTGAACGGGGCGTCGTTGGCGAGGAAGTAGTCTTTGTCAAGCAGCCCTTTGTAATGCTCCCAATCCTTGATGCAGGTTATCGACTGGCTGATTGAACCCGTGGTGATGATTTGGCGTATGCGCTCAAACGAGAGTCCCAAGAGTTCTGCAATCTGCTGTTTGCTAATCTTCTTGCAGCCTATTCCGTGGAAGTGCCGAATGATTGTTTCGTAGCGCAACTCCGACGTGTTGAGGTGGTGGTAGAGGATGTAAAGCATCGGCAAATGCAGGTGCTCGTACTTGAATTGCTCCACAAATTCGAGTTGCTCCTCCGTCAGAAACCCAAACTGTTCCTGCAGTTGCACGTGCACAATCTGGCGGATGCCTTTGTGCCTGATGTAAATCGTGTAGTCGAAGAATTGCTTCAGCAGACCGTTGATTTCGAAGATGCTCTTCTTGCCGCACGCACCAAGCAGGTTGCTCGAGATGTCGCCGTTGAGGTATTCCTCAATCGCGTCTCTGTAGGTTGGTATCTTTTTGTCGAGTATGTGCTGCGTGCGTATCGACAGGTCTTTACGCAGTAGCGCATATTTCGTCGACAGGAGTTTGTCTACGTCGGGATTTTGTATCTTTTCGTGGTATTCAATCCTGAACAGCGACTCTTCGTGGTGGTGCGCCGCCACGCGGGCGATGATGCTCAAATGGTAGACGAGCGACTCCGAAAAGTCGTTGTCCTCCAGCAAGGTTGAAACCAGCGCATGTGTGGCTTTCCACACTTCCGCTGCATCGCTTATCGTAAGATGTTTCAGCGAGGAAAGTTTTACCTTCGAGCGCCCGGCGATAAACTTGCTGAAATCCATCGCCGTGGGGAATGCTGACGTGAACGCAATGTTGTCGGAATATTGCGGGTAGATTGCCGAACATTGCTGGTTGAGCATGTCAAAGTCCTTGGCATTGTCAATGCGGATAGTAGTGGAAGTGCCGTGGACAAGTTGCTCAATCTCTTTCAGAGCCTTCTTGCCGAAATGTATGATGTTCAGAAATGCAAACAAACCATACCTTTGTCGGTATGACAATACCGACTTGAAATCGTTGAATCCTGCTGCTTTAAAACAACTGTAGAGGTGCCCGGATATTGCCCCCGATTTCAGCAGTTCTGTGATGGTTGTTTGAGGTGAGAAAATGTAGTTTCCTGCAAAATCAGCCTCGTCCGTCCTGTTGACGTTCATTCCAAGAGTTTTATTCCAGAGTAAAGCGTAAGTTTTTCTGGGTTTTTATTGACAGTGTTCAGTAATACAAATGGTTAAAATCGAAAGAGTTGAAAAGTTGTTTCAGGCTCAAAAATTTTATCCTTTTGCAAATATACAACAATTTGCAAATTAATGCCATAAAATCATCGAAAATTATAAATCGCCAAATTTTGTAAATCACTCTTCGCCATAGGCTACCGCGAAAACATCACAGGTTGATGTCAACTGGCACGTCTCTTTTATTTAAAATGGGATGGATGTAAGACAAACAGCAATATATCTCAATTTGTGAAAAAACTTTAAATGAAAGAGCTGTATGTATGTTTTATAACATATTAAATATTGTTGTTTGTATGAAAATAACAGTTTATATTTGCAAACTGAAAATCAAATTTGTTTACAGAATTTAATTTGATTTGTTTTTTCTTTTTGTGTTATGGGTAGAAAATCGAGAAATATTCAGGGTCAAGAAATAGTGCTTTTGCGATTAGGTATGAACGGCAATGCTTGTCTTCTTGCTGAAGATGAGCTCTGTGAGTTGTTCGGCGGGTATCAATGCGGTCGTGGCTATTGCTATCCTAAGT
>CAVAPE010000105.1:0-5510 GCA_963590405.1 Eubacterium sp. CAG:180
TTAACTAAATCCCTGACAAACGAGAGAAAGCACCCCGTAGGCAGCGCCACCAGCACCAACCGATGCCGTGATGATTATGGTGCCGGTGGGTAAAGAATAGGCTGAAAGCCTTATGCTACCATAGCCCAGGGCAACGCCCTGGGTGAGAGCATGTTAATAAAATGCGCGCTGTAAGCGCAACACTAATCACCAACGTTGCCGTATTGTGTTGCCCTTTCAGGGCGTACACCACCAACCCCCTAATACCCAAGGCGTTGCCTTGGGCTATGGTGGCATAAGGCTTTCAGCCTATCCAAATGTCGCCGCTCTGCAATCTTAGTGTCGCTATGCAATCTTAGTGCTATGGTCGAATAAGGCTTTCAGCCTATATAAAATGCGCTATGCGCATTTGGGAGATTTCCATAATTTCGCACTTGCTGTTGGACTCTACAGATGAACAAGGCAAAAAAATTTCATTTACATAAATAATAAAATGGGAAGGCAGATATTGATAAAAAACTTCTGGAGAGTTGGTAATGACGGCGACCGAAATCTATATTCTGATGATTTGGGTTGGTCTGAAAGTTCTCAAAAGGCTGCGAGGTCCGATTGCTCCGAGTATATTTTCCGCTACTGGGTTGAGGACGTCGGGTTGAATATTCTGTTTTATTGGTTAGAGGACAGAAACTTCTATGCGATAAAAACAGAAAAAACGCCCGTTGAGGTTGTCCGTGTAAAGCCAAATCCGAATTGGGATGGCGAGTGTGAACTGACAAAAGCAGGTTCAGACGTCGGTCCTACAACTGCTTCAGATGGTGTTGTTATTCAGACTTTTGATGACCCGTCTGAAATTTGGTCAAATCTGTCGATAGACGGAGTTCCGCTCGATGAAGTGTTGGAACAGTCCGTTATTATTGAGATGGACTGATGATTTCGGGGGGGGAGTTACGGTTTTGTAATGTTTTGGCAACAGGAATGTGATGTGGGTGTAATCGTGGTGTTACACGGTTTGTCGACTTTTGCAGCAGAAAAAACAACTGCAAAGGTTTAGATGAAGTTTATTTTAGGTTTGACAATCGCAGCATGTATCTCGCAGGCTGCCAATGCAAAGATTTTTACGGGAAAGGTGGTCGACGCCACCACGAAAGAGCCCCTTATCGGTGCCACGGTTGAAGTGGATGGCACCAAGACGGGGACAGTGACCGACATCGACGGCAATTTCACCATCGACTGCAAGGAAGGCTCGCAGTTGACGGTGCGCTACGTGTCGTACAAAACCGTTTCGGCACGGGCTTCGGAGGCAATGACCGTGAGCCTTGCGCCCGACAACCAGACGCTGAGCGAGGTTACGGTGTCGGCGCAGAAGCGCCACAACCTCGACTCTTCGGTGCTCGAAGCAGCGCGCAAGAGTCTGACGGTGCAGTCGGGCGTGTCGGCGCAACAGATACAGCGCACACAGGATAAAGATGCCTCGGAGGTGATACGCCGCGTGCCGGGCATTAGCATTATCGATGACAAGTTTGTGATGGTTCGCGGACTGTCGCAACGCTATAATAATGTGTGGATTAATGGCAGCGCAGTGCCGAGTTCGGAAGCCGACTCGCGCGCGTTCTCGTTCGACATCATCCCGAGTTCGCAACTCGACAACCTTATGATTGTCAAGTCGCCTGCGCCTGAATATCCTGCCGACTTCAGCGGCGGCTTTATTCTTATCAACACCAAGGATATCCCCGAGTGCAACAGTTTCTCCGTGACGCTCGGCGGCAACATCAACGAAAAGACGCATTTCCGCAGTTTCCTCCACAGCAAGGGTAGCGCCACCGACTTCCTCGGCTTCGACAACGGCATGCGTAACTTCAACGGAGGCATCAACGGCACACTCAACCCCATTGACGGCGGCGTTGACCTCAGCGGCAACGGCTTCAACAACGACTGGCGCATCAGCAAGTCCACGCCGTGGGCTGATTTGTCGCTTTCAGCCGACATCACCCGTGTGCGCCGCACCGACAGCGGAGCGAAACTCGGTCTGCTCGGCGCAATCAACTACAGTTACTCCACTCGCACCGTGCTTGGCATGGAAAACTCCCTCTTCGGCGCCTACGATGTGGAGCACGACGCCCCCAACTACCTGCACCGCAGCGTAGACAACCAGTACACACGCAACGCGCGCCTTGGTGCGATGCTCAACCTCGTCTATATCTCCCCGTCGGGGCGTAACCATCTTGAGTTTAAGAACATCTTCAACCAACTCGGCAAGGACCGCTACACATGGCGCGAAGGCTACAACGCCCAGAGCGACCTCGTGCACAGTGCCGAATACAACTACAGCAGCCGCGCCACCTACAACGGTCAGTTCACCGGCAAGCACACCCTCGGCGAAAACATCATCGACTGGAGCGCTGGCTACTCCTATGCCGACCGCAACATGCCCGACCGCCAGCGCTACATCCAGACCGACGACCAGAAGGACGGCAACTATGGACTTATCGCAGGCAACGACGTGAACCGCGAATACACACTTCTCAAAGAGCATATAGCCTCGGCGGCAGCCAACTACAACCGCACCTTCACCCTCGGCTCAATCAATCCCCTGCTTAAGGCTGGAGCCTACGGCGAATACCGCACCCGCAGTTATCGCACCCGCAGTTTCATCTACGGCGAAATCCCTGCGTCGATGCGCTATGCCGACATCCCTACGCTCCTGAGCGACGCCACCAACTACGGCAGCAATGCCCTCTACCTCATTGAGGAAGTGAAATGGCGCAACAACTACGACGGCAACAGCCTCCTCGGCGCTGCCTACGCCTCGGTCAACATCCCTGTAGGCAAGTTTGACATCTACGCTGGTGTGCGCTTTGAGCACGACCGCATGGAACTGGTGTCGAACACTCAGGACAGCCGCAAGAGCCCTACAAGCACTTACTATACTTACAACGACTTCTTCCCATCTGTCAACGCCACCTATCACCTTGCCGAGAAGCACCAGTTGCGCCTTGCCTACGGCAAATCCGTCAACCGTCCAGAGTTTCGCGAAGTGTCGTCGTCGGTGTTCTACGACTTCGACCTCTCCGGCAACGTGCAGGGCAATCCCAACCTTACGGCATGCTACGTGCACAATGCCGACTTCCGCTATGAGTTCTATCCCTCGAAATCCGAACTGATTTCCGTGGCACTCTTCTACAAGCATTTCCAGAACCCAATCGAGTGGACCTACACCGTGGCAGGCGGCACCGACCCCATTTACTCCTATAAGAATGCCAAGGGCGCATACAGTTACGGCGTTGAGGTAGACATCAAGAAATCGCTCGACTTCATCGGCGTGCCCGACCTCTCGCTCGTGTTTAACGGCGCACTCATCAAGAGCCGCGTCAACTTTGAAGCCGGCGACCAAGAGGCTGACCGCCCGATGCAAGGTCAGTCGCCTTACATTGTCAACACCGGCCTTTTCTACCAAAACCAACCTACGGGCATCAGCGCCGCCGTGCTCTACAACCGCATCGGCAAGCGCATCGTGGGCGTGGGCCGCAGCATGGGCTCTGTCGACGACAACGTGCGCATCCCCGACTCCTACGAGATGCCTCGCAACGCCGTAGACATCAGTCTGTCGAAGAAGTTCGCCAGCCACTGGGAGGTGAAACTCAGCATTAAGGATCTCCTCGGCGAGCGCGTGCAGTTCAAGCAGTTTGAAAACGACGTGCATCTCAACAACGGCACAGTGAAGGACGTGCAGGAAGTGACCCGCAGTTACGTCCCAGGTCGCAACTACAACCTCTCGCTCACATATAAATTCTGACAATACTAACCATTTTACAAACAATACAAACAACAATGAAAAAAGACTTGTTTAAATCGCTTGCCGCCGTTGCGTTGGTGGCATTCGCTGCAACCTCATTCTCATCGTGCAGCAACGACGAACCAAAGAAAGACCAGCCGGCACAGGGGCAGCAACAACCCATCGGTAAGGACGGCATCATCAAGATCTACGACGACATCCTCTTCGCCGACAACACTATCGGTAACGGCGATCAGGAAGTAATCTTTAAGGGTAAGCAGACAATCAAGAAAGGCACATACTCGCTCAAGGGCTGGGTATATGTTGCCGACGGTTCAGAACTCACCATCGAGGCTGGTACAGTCATCAAAGGCGACAAGGACACCAAGGCAGCACTCATCATCGAGCCAGGTGCAAAAATCTACGCTGAGGGTACTGCTTCGCAGCCTATCGTGTTTACTTCCGCACAGGCTGCCGGGAGCCGTCGTCCTGGCGACTGGGGCGGTCTCATCATCTGCGGTCGTGCGAAAAACAACCAGACTACTCAACAAATCGAAGGCGGTCCGCGCACTAAGCACGGCGGTGACAACGATGCCGACAATTCGGGTATCCTGAAATACGTCCGCGTAGAGTTCGCTGGCTATCCATTTGAGCGCGACAAGGAAATCAACGGCATCACTTTCGGCTCTGTCGGCAGCGGCACAACAGTCGACTATGTGCAGGTTTCCTACTCCAACGACGACTCTTTCGAGTGGTTTGGCGGCACAGTAAACTGCAAGCACCTCGTGGCATTCAAGGGCTGGGACGATGATTTCGACACCGACAACGGCTTCTCTGGTCATGTGCAATATGCTCTTGCAGTGCGCGACTCTCGCATCGCCGATGTTTCGCAATCCAACGGCTTTGAGAGCGACAACTGCGCTGACGGCGCACAGGTGGCTCCCTACACCACTGCAGTGTTCTCCAACGTCACTTTCATTGGTCCGAAGACTTCCGACGCAGCGTTTGAAAACACCACAAAATACATCGACGGCGGCTCGATGAATCCTAAGAACGGTTCAGCCCTCGGTCGCTTCCAGGCAGCAATGCAGATTCGCCGCAGCAGCCGCCTGAACTGCATTAACTCCATCGCAATGGGCTTCCCAATTGGTCTCATCCTCGACGGCGAGAAGGGCAACACTCAGGCAATGGCAACTGAAGGCAAAATCTCTTTGCAAAACGTTTGGTTTGCCGATATGGATGTAATCGGTTCTGATGCCAACAAGGTTTACCAAGACAACCTCGTTACTGGCTACGACAGCGACAAGAAAGCCATCATCGACGAGACTCAACCTTCGTTCTCTTCTACATTCTTCAAGGCTCAGACTGGCAACAAGGTTGCCACTCTCGCAGAGATGCTCCTTTCGGGCAGCGGCGTGATGAAAGGTCTTGACGTGAACTTCTTGCCACAGTCAGGCAGCCCACTTCTTTCGGGCGCATCGTTCGGTAGTTTCTCTGACTTCGACAGCGTATCGTTTATCGGTGCATTTGGCACTGACAACTGGTTGTCGACTTGGACCAACTTCGACCCTGAAAACACCGTCTACTAACAGAAACCATTAATAGACCGCATCAAAAACCAACGGGCGGCGATGGGAGGATTTGCCTCTTCATCGCCGTCCTTTTTTAATTTACTAAAAATTATCGGCTTTTTAGCCTGTAAAGTGCAATGTTGAGGTAAAAATTCAACATTGTGAATTATGTTTTATAACATAATACA
>CAVAPE010000106.1:0-5280 GCA_963590405.1 Eubacterium sp. CAG:180
TTGAGTTAGTATTTGCCGCTGCGGATGCGGTAGAGGGTTTCTTTGGTGACGTTGATGTAGGATGCGAGTTGGGTGATGGTGATAAGGTCGAGGAGTTTGGGGTAGCGTTCCAGAACCCACTGGTAGCGTTCTTTTGCTGAGAGGTGGAGCATAAGGGTTTGGTCTTCAAGAAACTCAGCGTATTTTATCAGTCCGAGGCAGATGTATTTGTACACTTCGCCCTGACGCTTCTTGTCGAGTGTGTTGAGGTCCGGCATAGGGATGTAGCACACTTCTGCCGGCTCCATAAACTGTACGAAAATCTGGTAGTGACCGCCACGGATAATCTTTTCTGGGCGCAGAAGGAAGTTGGATGCGAAGGTGAAGGCATAGTTGTGCTCAAGCCCGTGCTCAATATAGTAAGTGCGCGCCGAGCCCGAAATCACGTAAATCATGTTTCTCAGTATCTCGTTTTGCCCCTCGATGGTGTCGCCTTTCTTGAATTTGCTGAATTTCATGCTGTTGAGGAGTTTGCGCTCTTCCTCAGCGTCGAGGCACATGGTGCGGCGTATGTCGTCGAGAAACGCCAGACGGCTATATTCAGCGATGCTTTTCATTGAGCATTTCCTCCACTTTGCTGCGCACGTCGGTCATAAGCCATCGCGGTGTCGACGTGGCTCCGCAGATGCCTATTGAGGCTACTCCGTCGAGCCAACTCGGGTCGATGTCGCTTGGCGAGTAAATCATTTTCGCTGCAGGGTTCACGCTACGGCATTCGTCGAAGAGAATCTTACCGTTGCTGCTCTTTCGTCCGCTCACAAACAGCACAAGATCGTGCTCCTGCGCGAACTGGCGCATGCGCGGCATGCGGTTAGCCACTTGACGGCATATGGTGTCGTGGCATTCAAAGCGTCCCGACGGCTTGTGCTCCGCGATGGCCTGCTCAATCTGGTGCAACCCGTCGCGCGACTTGGTGGTCTGTGAGTAGAGCACCACATCGCGGCTGAAATCAATCTTGTCGATGCCCTCAACGCCCTCCACCACAATCGCTTCGCCGCCAGTCTGTCCAACGAGTCCGTTGACCTCGGCGTGTCCCACCTTGCCGTAGATTACAATCTGCGGGCGGTTGGCCTCTTCAAACGACTTGCGGATGCGCTTTTGCAGCATCAGCACCACCGGACAGGTGGCATCGATGATTTCTATGCCGTTTTCCTTCGCTATGCGGTAGGTTTCGGGCGGCTCGCCGTGCGCGCGGAGCAACACCTTTACGCCGTGCAGCCGGTGCAAGTCTTCGTGGGTGATGGTCACCAAACCCTTGTTCTGCAGGCGTTCCACCTCGTTGCTATTGTGCACGATGTCGCCAAGGCAGTAGAGCCGTCCGCTTTTCTCGAGTTCTTCCTCAGCCTTGCGGATGGCGGTGACCACTCCCGGGCAGAACCCCGAGTTCTTGTCAATCTCTATGTTTACCTTATTTTCCGGCATTGGAGATTTTATTGTAAAGGTCGAGCAGCCATTTGTCCTGCTCCTCGATGGTCATATTGCTATTGTCGAGCACAATGGCATCGTCTGCCTTGCGCAGCGGACTCTCCTCACGCGTAGTGTCGATGCGGTCGCGCTCGCACACGTTGTTGTAAACCTCCTCGTAACTTACCTCGTCGCCCTTCGCCTTCAGTTCTTCGTAGCGGCGGCGTGCGCGTGTCTCAGCCGAAGCGTCGACATACACCTTCATCTCGGCATCGGGAAACACCACAGTGCCGATGTCGCGGCCGTCCATCACGATGCCCTTAGCCTTGCCCATGGCCTGCTGCTGTGCCACCAAAGCGCGGCGCACGCTGCCCACGGCAGCCACGATGCTCACTCTCGACGACACTTCCATCTGGCGGATTTCCTTCTCCACGATTTCGCCGTTGAGAAGAGTCTGTGTGCGACCGTCGGCATCCACGCCAAATGTGATTTTGATGCTTGGCAGAGCCTTTTCGAGGGCTTCGGTGTTGAGCGTTGTGCCGTCAAACAAGCCGTTGCGCAAGCAGTAGAGCGTCACGGCGCGGTACATAGCACCTGTGTCGATATAGGCATATCCGATGTTTTTTGCCAATTTCTTTGCCATGGTGCTTTTGCCCGACGAGGAAAAGCCGTCGATGGCTATAGTGATGAGTTTACGATTGTCCATTTATTGTCGTTTATTTTTTGAATTCATATAAGTTTGTCGAGAGGTTCACCATAAAAGTGAAGCCTCCTGTGTGGGGCTGCGCCATTGCTACGCCAACGCGGAATTTCGACGATTTCAGTCCGGCACCGAGCGAGAAGCCCGAGATGAAGTTGCGTGCAAAGGTCGACATATCGGTGCGTGTGCGGTGGTTGTAGCCCAAAGCCACATAGAATTTGTCGCTTGGCGCATAGTCGATACCGAAAATGAGGTGGCGGAAAAAATTGCTCATGAATTTGTCCTGCACCACGACATCTGAGTTATTGTCGTTTTTGTCCTCGCGCTTGTAGTAGGGCAGATGCCACTTCGTCAAGCCATAGGCAGTGATTGACAAGCGGAACGGACCGCCTTTAAGCGACTGCGAGTAGCCCAACTGGATGTCCCACGGCAAGCGGTCGTAGTGCTCGTCGAAGCGTTTCACCTGTCCGCCGAGGTTTTTCACCACAGCCGACAGCGACAGGTCTTTGTCCTGGTTGTAGTAGTTGATACCAAGGTCGGTGGCTATTGCCAAAGCCGAATACTGCTCATAGTTGGAGTAGAGGAATTTCAGGTTAATACCGCCGCGGAGATAGTCGTTGAAGTCGTGCGAATACATGCCGCTGAAAGCGATGTCGCTCACGTTGAACGAACCCGTTTCCTGACCCGTCTGATCCATCCCCTTCATCGACCCGTAGCCGAAATAGGAAATGCCAGCCGACCACGCCGCATGTTCGCCAGCCTCTTTGGCAAAGCGTGCCGACATGAAGTTGCTACTGCCGAGATAGCGCATGTAACTCACTCCAGCCTGCATGTCGACCTCCGGTCCAAGCAGGGCAGGGTTCTGCTCGTAGAGGCTTATGTCGTCGTCGATAACGCTGATGTTCACTCCGCCGAGGGCATAGGCATGCGACGACGTAGGAACGTTGAGGTAGTTGTAGGCTGTGCCGTCCTGGGCATTTGCCGAGGCTACTGCGAGGGCAAGCAATAGGGTGTATATGAGTTTTCTGAAATTCATAATCCAAATGGGCGGATTGCACTTCCGCTTATAGAATAACGCAGAAGGCGGCAATATAGTATATCATGGATGCGGAAATTTTGGCATAAAAAGGGCGGGCTTCATCGGTAAAAGTCCGCCCTCCATTATGTTGTGATGTTATAGCCTATTTGCGGATGCAGCGCACATAATGACCGAAGTCGTAAGTGTGGGTGCTGGTCAGCGTGATGCCGTTAACGATAAACGCAGCAAACAGAGCGTCGGAAGAGAACGACGTGGTTTTGTCGGTTGTCCAGTAGTACACCTGCGTGCCTTCCATATTGTCGCCAGTTGCGCGGGTGAAGTATCCGCCTGGAGAGATGCTGAGACCAGTCTTGTTGTTGCCAGCCTTTGCCCAATACACATCAGTCTTGATTTTCGTGGATTGACCAGTTCTCAGGTAGTCCTTCATTGCCTGCCATTGAGCCACTGATGACACTTCCCAACCTTCTGGAGCAAGTCCTGCCTCGCTAACCACAGCATAGCCGTTGTACAAAGCGCCATAGTCAGGCCAGCAATATTCTTCGTCGTCGGTGTAGATATGGTAGGATGGGGTGGTTGCTGCTGCCCATGCGTCAGCTTGCGTAGACTTGTAGAGTTTGATGGCTGTGCCGTCGCGCATCGTTACAGCCTTGAGGTTGCTTGCCATCCAGTATTGAGTACCGATTTTCACAACTTTGTAAGTCTGTTTGTCAGATTTGCTACGGTTGTCCTGAATGAGGTATGGAGTGAGCGTTGTAGACACCTCTTCAGCACCCGCTGGGAGTTCCGACAGATATTCGCCGTCGGCTGAGATGAGCACTGTAGTGAGTTCCTTTTCTCCCGGAGTGTAGGTGGCAATCGAGTCGCCTTCCATGTCCCAAGCGATGCTTGCACCGTTGGAGGCAAGACCCTTGGAGAGGTCGGCTTTGCCATTGGCACCCATAGGATAAACCACCGTGAGCACGTCGTCGACCACATTTCCCTTGCCGTCGACCCAACTGCGCACATATTCCTTGCACACTTCCGCAATCTGCTCGTTGCCGTCCATCACCTTCTGCACGTTGCCCGACTCAAAGTCGGTAGGGATTTCCACCTTGTAGACTTTCCCGACAGTGCTGACGGTTTCAAAATAGATGCTGTCGATGTCTTCGAGCAGATAGGATGCTGTTGAGCCGTCCTTCTGTACGACCACCATCTTTGTTGGTTCTTCCAGTGCGAACACCGCGGCGGTGCATGCAGCCGCCAGAACGAGAGTGAATATAGTTTTTTTCATTACTTGCAGATTTTAAATGATTTGTTACCTAATTTCAAGATGTAGATGCCTTTTTGCAGCGACGAGATGTTGATGCTCGTAGAGGTCTGTGCCGCTGCTGAATAGACTGTTGCGCCGCTGAGGCTGTAGAGTGCCGCTGGTTGCGGCTGAGTTGAGTCATAACCGATGAGGTAAAGCGCATCGGGCGTTGTGGTCACAATTATCTTCGTCAATTCGTTGGCAGCCACCAAGTCGTCGGCATCGGTGAATTTGACGGAAAGGATTTCGGCAAGTGCGATTGCTTTCTCTTTCCAGTCGGCTTTTTGTTTCACCAGCATATTGCCGTCGCTGAAATGCAGAGAGGCTATGCCCGACAATTCGGTTGCTTCAGCCGCATTGCCGTTGTTGAAGAAAACTGTCATCTTCTTCGGCTGAGCCATTGCCGTCACAGCGATGCAACTTGCCATAATCAACGATGCAAACAAGCGTTTCCTGATGTTCATAAATGATAAAGTTTAAGTTCGTTGTTTCTGAAATTCTGTATATTTTCCAAAAATTTCGCCATTTAGTAAGTAATTTGCAGCAAAATTATAATATCCGCTGGAATAATGCAATTATTCCGAAAGTTTTTGAAAAAAGACTGCGTCCTGTAGGTGGTGTACTCCACATTATCAACGCACTGGTTTGTGTAGGCGCCGCCTACGGGGCGCTTTTCTGTTATTTTCAGTTCAATAACTATTTTTCTGCAATGTATAAATATGCGTTATTCTGCAAAATGTATGCGATAATGAAGAAAAATTGCTAATTATTTTGCAGATTAAGATTAAATATATACATTTGCAGCGTTGA
>CAVAPE010000107.1:0-5171 GCA_963590405.1 Eubacterium sp. CAG:180
GTTGCGAAAACTTCGTGATGCCCGTGATAAACGTAAACTCAAGATATGGGTCAAGCATCTTGATTGGGCTGTAAAAATTCTGCATAATCTGTCGCAGGGTGGACAGATTTTCCTTTTCGTGCACCACGTCGAGTAGAGGTGCGTCGTACTCGTCGATAATCAATGCCACTTTCTCGCCAGTCTGTTCGTATGCCTTCCTTACAATGTCGGCGAACCTCACATTGGGCTTCTTGTCGCTTTTTTCGCAATCATATTTTTCCTCGTAAATAGAAAGTTGCCAGTCGAGATATTCGTTTAAGGCTTCGGCATCGACGTGTTTTGCGCCACTCATGTCGAAATGCAGCACAGGATGCTTCACCCAATCTTTTTCATAGTCGGCAATGGCAAGTCCATCGAAGAGTTCTTTCTTGCCAGCGAAATAGGCGTGCAAAGTAGAGGCAAAAAGTGACTTTCCAAACCGCCTAGGACGGCTCAGAAACACATATTTCATCCCTTTTTTGCGGAAATCAACTATGTATTTTGTCTTGTCAACATAGAGGTAACGACCTTCTCGAATATTGTCGAAAGTCTGTATCCCAACGGGATAACAATTCACAATTTCTGCCATAATCTCACTGCCTTTACGTTTTTACTTTGCTAAGTTACAAATAATCCCCGAAATATAAACCATTCGGCTGAAATCCATGCCAAAACGGCGCGTAATTTTACATCAGCGGGGCAAATTATAGGAAAATGAGAAAAAAATGGTTAAATTTGTAGTTTGAAAGAAAATAAGCAAATTATGGCTCACACTAAGAAAATACGCGTTGGCATTACCCACGGGGACATCAACGGAATTGGATATGAGGTGATTATGAAGGCACTCGCCGACCCTATGATGACAGGCCTCTGCACACCAGTGGTCTACGGCTCGTCGAAGGCTATGGCATATCACCGCAAGGCATTGGAACTGGCAAACGTAAACTTCACGCTCGTGCCTCGGGCTGAAGACGCTTCCGACGGCGTGAACAACCTCGTGGAGGTGCTCGACGGCGAGGTGAAGATTGAACTCGGCACGGCAAGCGAGGCATCAGGCAAAGCCGCCTTGGCATCGCTGAAACGCGCTGCCGACGACCTCCGCAACGGCATCATCGACGTACTCGTCACTGCGCCTATCAACAAGGACGCCATACAAAGCGACGACTTCCACTTCCCGGGACACACGGAGTATCTGGAATCGCGCATCGGCGAAGGCAACAAGGCTCTGATGATACTTTTCGACGACCACTTGCGCGTGGCGCTGGTCACCACCCACTTGCCTATCGCAGAAGTGCCGAAAGCCATCACCAAGGAAGCCATCGTGGAGAAACTCGACATCTTCAACGACTCGCTGAAGAAGGATTTCGACATCATTAAGCCGCGCATCGCCGTGCTGTCGCTCAACCCTCACGCTGGCGAAAACGGAATGCTCGGCACCGAGGAGAAGGAAATCATCACTCCTGCCATTGAGGAGGCTTACAGCAAGAAGATTCTGGCTTTCGGTCCGTATGCAGCCGACGGCTTCTTCGGTAGCGAGCAATACAAGCACTTCGACGGCGTACTTGCCATGTACCACGACCAGGGTCTTGCACCGTTCAAAACCATCGCAATGGAGGACGGAGTTAACTTCACCGCCGGACTGCCATACGTGCGCACCTCGCCCGACCACGGCACGGGCTACGACATCGCTGGCAAGAACCTCGCCAACGAAACATCGCTGCGCTCTGCAATATTCAAGGCCATCGACATCTTCCGCAGCCGCACGCGCTACTACGAGATGTATGCCCACCCACTCCGCCGCCAGTACTACGACAAGAGCGGCGACAAGGAGGTGCTCGACCTTACGAAGGACGATGACGACACCCCAGAAATCCTCAACTCCTAAACACGCAAAGCAATGAACTACGCAATAATAGCAGCCGGCGAGGGCTCACGACTCGCACAGGAAGGCGTGGCAAAGCCAAAGCCGCTCGTCGAAATCTGCGGCGAACCGATGATCGGTCGCCTCATCAACATGTTCCGTCGTTGCAACGCCGAGAGCATCAGCATCATCGTGAACGAACAGATGACGGAGGTGCGCCAGTATCTCGAAAGTCTTACGCTCGACATCCCGTTCAACCTCGTTGTTAAGTCCACCCCCAGTTCGATGCACAGTTTCTTCGAGTTGTCAAGGGTAATACCCAAAGGGCGTTTCTGCCTCACCACGGTCGACACCATCTTCCGCGAAGAGGATTTCCGCCCGTACATTGAGGCTATGGAAGCCACCAACTATGACGGCATGATGGCAGTGACTGACTATATCGACGACGAAAAACCTCTCTACGTCGACACCGACGCCGACCTCAACATCACGGCTTTCCGCGACGAGCGCTACGACGGCGCACGCTACATCTCAGGCGGCATCTATGCCCTCAACGAGAAGGCTATCGACGTTCTCAGCGACTGCATGGATCGCGGAGTGGCGCGCATGCGCAACTTCCAGCGCGCTCTTGTGGAGGCTGGACTGCGGCTGAAGGCATACCCTATGGGCAAAATCCTTGATGTGGACCATGCCGGCGACATCGAGAAAGCAGAAGCATTTATCAACGGCAAATAAACCAATCTTTCAGAAACTAATATAATGGCAGAAATAGAAATTGCCGGCATTATGAGAGCCGGTGCCTACTCACCCAACCATATCGGCAACGACGCCGCCATCTTCAACGCCACTGCGGAACAACTGCGCAAACGCGGCTGCACGGTGAACATCTACAGCGAGGAGCAGTTCAATAGCGGCAAAGTGAAGGAGCGCATCATACTCAATATGTGCCGCGAACAGGAATCTATCAAGCATCTGCAGAACCTCGAGGACGAGGGCTGCATCGTGGTCAACTCGGGCTACGGCATCGAGAACTGCACACGCGAACGGATGACTCGCATCCTCCTCGGTAACGGCATCCCCTACCCGGACAGCATCATCGTCAACACCAACGAGGCTGTTATCGGGCAACTGAAGAAGGCGGGCATCAACAACTGCTGGATTAAGCGCGGCGACTTCCACGCTATGCACAAGGAGGACGTGAGTTACGTGCGCCACGCCGAAGAGGCGCAGGAGGTGCTCCAGGAGTACTTCTACCGCGGCATCAAGCGCGCCGTGATCAACCGCCATCTGGTGGGCGACCTCATCAAGTTCTACGGCATCAACAATTCGCCGTTCTTCTTCTGGTTCTACCCCTTTGACGAGGGTCACAGCAAATACGGTCTTGAAGCCATCAACGGCAAGTCGAAGGGCATCGACTTCGACATCGAGCACCTCAAGGACATCTGCCACGGTGCTGCCGAGGCATTGGGTGTGGAAATCTACGGCGGCGACTGCATCGTGTCGCCCGAAGGCGACATCCGCATCATCGACTTCAACGACTGGCCAAGTTTTGCGCCGTGCCGCAACGAGGCTGCGCCGTTTATAGCCAAGAGTGTGATAACATACATAAAAAACAAACTCAATCAATAGTGAATTTCAAAGAACTAAAAGCATCCTACAAGGATTCCCTCAAGTCGATGGACACTGAAGAAACCATCGACCTGTGCTTCTACCGCCCTATCGGCTACACGTGGGCTGTGATCTGCGCAAAACTGGGCATCAAGCCTAACGCAATCACCATCGCCTCTATCTTTATCGGTGTGGCAGCGGGCATAATGTTTTACTTCAACAACTACTGGTGCACCATCGCAGGAATCATCCTGCTGGTGTGGGCAAACTCGTTCGACAGCGCCGACGGTCAATTGGCACGTATGACGCAGCAATACTCGCGCATCGGACGCATCCTCGACGGCGTGAGCGGCGACTTCTGGTTCGTTGCCATCTACTTCGCCATCTGTTTCCGCGAGAACTACACGAGCGAGTTTTTCATGGCGCACAAGTGGGTAATCTGGGTGATTGCCGTCGTGGCTGGTCTTTGCCATGCGAAGCAGGCTGCCGCCGCCGACTACTACCGCCAGTTCCACCTCTATTTCCTTAAAGGCAAGGAGGGCAGCGAACTCGACAGCGTGGAGCAACTCGACAAGGCATACGCCGAAGTGGAGTGGAAAGGACATTTCTGGAAGAAAATCACAATGTTCTTCTACCGCAACTACACTGCCAATCAGGAGGTACTCACGCCACGTATGCAGGAACTGCGCCGCGAGTTGCGCAAACATTTCCAGGAAAACGAAATTCCGCAGCAGTTCCGCGACGATTTCCGCGCCAAGAGCAAGCCGCTGATGAAGTACACCAACTGGCTGTCGTTCAACCTGCGCTCAATAGCGTTGTTCTGCTCAGTGCTCGCCCTGATGCCGTGGCTCTACTTCGCTTTTGAAATCGTTGTGCTCAACCTTATGCTTGTCTATATGATTTGGCGCCACGAACGCATGTGCCGCAAGTTTACGGAGGAACTGAAGAATGGCAAATACTGAGATTAAAGGTGTAATCTTCGACTACGGCGGCACCATCGACAGCCGTGGCGACCACTGGAGCGAAGTTATCTGGGACGGCTACCGCGAGGCTAACGTGCCAGTGAGCAAGGAGGATTTCCGCGACTGCTACGTCTTTGCGGAGCGCGAATTGGCTAAGACGCGTCACATCCTACCGGAGCACAATTTCTACGACCTGCTGCTCATAAAAATGCGCATCGAGATGGGCAACCTTATGGACAACGGAAAGTTGCCTGCTGGCTACGTAGTGGAGCAGAAAGCAGAAGAGGTGGCGCGCTACTGCTACAACCGTGCGAAGCAATCTATCGAGGAGGCGCGCCCTACACTGGAATATGTCTACGCGCGCGTACCTATGGTTTTGGTGAGCAACTTCTACGGCAACGTGGTGACGGTGCTCGCCGACTTCGACCTGCTGCGCTATTTCCGCAAAATCATCGAGAGTGCGGTGGTGGGCATCCGCAAACCCGACCCACGCATCTTCTCACTGGGCGTGGAAGCACTCGGACTCGACGCTGCCAACGTGCTCGTGGTGGGCGACAGCCTGAAAAAGGACATCATCCCAGCGGAATCTATCGGCTGTCAGGTGGCATGGCTCAAAGGCAAGGGCTGGACTACTGAGGAGGATGCAGTAACTCACCCCGAAATCATCAAAAAACTCGAGGAAATCAAAACACGCCTCGTTTAGATATTTTCACATTTAAAGG
>CAVAPE010000108.1:0-5089 GCA_963590405.1 Eubacterium sp. CAG:180
AACCGCAAAGCAGGAAAACGGGAAAATCACCACAAAGCGACCTTTCCAGCCACACCCAAATCGAGCGTTGCCGTTGCCACACCGAGCGCCTGAAACACACGGCTCATAGTTTGGAGTGATATTGGACTTCTTCCTTTCTCAAGTCTGGATATTTGCGAGCGTTGAACACCTATACGTTCACCAAGTTCTTCCTGTGTGAGTTTTTGCGCGACACGAGCGTTACGGATTGCTTCGCCAAGATAACAAGAGTTCACTTCTGCTTTCAACTGTCTTTCCATAGCATCACGTTTTGGAGTGCCTTCCTTACCCCAAACCTCATCAATGACTTCCGACAACGGTGTTAATTTCATCTGTGCCATAGTTACTTGTCCTTTTGTTCAAAATATTGTTTCCTTAAATCTTCCGCCTTGGAGATTTCCTTGGCTGGAGTTTTCTGTGTCTTTTTCACAATCCCATGAGTAGCAATAATCAAAGTATTGGTTTCCGTGTCCCAAAAAGAGAAGAGACGATAACAATTACCATTATACAAAGTTCTAAACTCCCAAATATTGGAATTTTCCAACTTCTTGAAGAGCTCTTTATCCATAATCCCTTGCTCTATTTTCTTGTAGTTGTAGGTTATCTTCTCCTGCACCTTCAATGGTAGCGATCTGACAAAAGCCAACGCCTCTTCCATCAAGACCACCTGTATTTGATGTATTGCCATTACGCCCATATTGTTTATTGACTGCAAATTTACTTATTTGTTTCTAATTTACGCAACAACTCCCAAAGAATTTTTCAAATTCAACTTACTCCAACTTCTATCAACAAACCCCAAAGCGGGGAAAGGGAAAGAAACAAATATAAAGTCGGCAACAAATTGAATTTATTGCCGACTTTATATTTTGAATGATTATGTTTTAGATGATTTTCTCGAGGTCTTTGGTGTTGGCTGCGACTTGCTCATCAGTTACTTGATAGTTGGCGAGGTCGCCAGCAAGATACTGGTCGTACGCCGACATATCAATCAATCCGTGACCTGAGAGGTTGAACAAGATTACCTTGCTTTCGCCTGCTTCCTTGGCTTTCTTCGCCTCGCGGATTGCGGCAGCGATGGCGTGCGACGACTCTGGTGCAGGAATGATGCCTTCAGAACGGGCAAACAGGGTTGCCGCAGCGAAGGTTTCGAGTTGTGGGATGTCGACAGCCTCCATAAGGTTGTCTTCCTTCAACTGGCTCACTACCGAGCCGGCGCCATGATAGCGCAAGCCGCCAGCGTGGATGTTTGCCGGAGCGAAGTTATGACCGAGGGTGAGCATCGGGATGAGCGGTGTGTAGCCAGCCTCGTCGCCGAAGTCATACTGGAACACGCCGCGTGTGAGTTTCGGGCATGATTCCGGCTCTGCTGCGATAAAGCGTGTGTGGCGCTCGCCGCTGAAGTTGTGGCGCATAAACGGGAAAGAGATGCCGCTGAAGTTACTGCCGCCACCGAAGCAACCAATAACGATGTCGGGATACTCCCCTGCCATTGCCATCTGCTTTTCAGCCTCAAGACCGATAACCGTTTGGTGAAGCGCAACGTGATTGAGCACCGACCCGAGCACATATTTGCAGTTTGGCGTGGACATTGCGAGTTCCACGGCTTCGGAGATGGCTGTACCGAGCGAACCTTGGTAAGTTGGATGTTCGGTGATGATTTTACGACCTGCCTTGGTCGACATACTCGGAGAGGCGATTACCTCTGCACCGTAGGTCTCCATGATTGAGCGACGGTAAGGCTTCTGGTGGTATGACACCTTTACCATATACACTGCCAACTCCAGTCCGAAATGCTTTGCTGCGAGCGACAACGCAGCACCCCACTGACCTGCGCCAGTTTCGGTGGTGATGTTTGTCACGCCCTGCTGCTTGCAATAGTAGGCTTGCGGCACGGCGGAGTTCAGTTTGTGAGAGCCCACTGGGCTCACGCTCTCATTCTTGAAATAGATGTGAGCAGGTGTGTCGAGTGCCTTTTCCAGTCCGCGCGCACGCACAAGTGGCGTAGGACGCCAGATTTTATACATCTCGCGCACTTCCTCTGGGATTTCAATCCATTTGTCCTTGTCGTTGAGTTCCTGACGCGATGCCTCCTCGGAGAACAATGGATAGAGGTCCTCAGCCTTCAGCGGCTGCTTTGTTGCCGGGTTGAGCATCGGACGCGGTTTGGTCGGCATTTCAGCCACCACATTGTACCATGCTTCTGGTATATCTTTTTCCTGAAGAAGGAATTTCTTTGAATCTGTTGCCATATTCTGCATATTTATTGATTACATTTGCAAATGTATGCAACAAATATGAACCACAAAAATTTTTCACCAAAAAATTTGCATAAAAAAAGCCATCGTCCCCGACGGCTTACTTATGCCTTCACAAGCACCTACAATCGGACACTTGGAGTGTACATCGCAATATCGACATCGGGCAACTTACTGCCCTTCTCCCTAACATCCCTAATGAAATCATCACATTCCAACTTGGTAAGCAACCTCCTTTCATAGGCATAATAAAGAAAATCGAGGGTAGTGAGATATACAATGTGCTGCTCTGTGCAATATTCTTTTATATCTTTCAGATTACTGCTGCCTATCACATTGTGTGTGAACTTACAATATGCCATACACGCACTTTCTCCTTTGCCAAACCTTGAACGCAATTTAGCATATTCCAGTTTCATTTGCCCCGTTGGAGCAAATGGTAAGACAACCATATTCTTCATAAAATTAATCTGGTTGTCAATCTGGCGACGTATGCTTATTGTTTCTTCGTAAACGGCGCTCAAAATTACGCAATCGTACTCTGGCAAGATTTGAGGCAACAAAGAAAACATATTCGCCTTGGAGAAGTGAATAAGCACGTCTGCATCAAGAATTATCTTTACTTTCTCCATAGCCAATTTTTCTCATCAGTTCAAGATAATGCCCCTCTGATATGCGTTCCTCGTCAAAAAGTTTTCTGGCTTTTCTGCCATAGTCGCCAAGCACAAGGTTTTCATTACCTTTATAATAAAGCGAAGAATCAATACCACGCAGTGCCGCCTCCGTACGAATGCTCAAAGCCTGCAGATAATCAGCATTTTGGGCAGATATAAATTTCAGTTGTTTTAATCTGACCACAAGCGTGGAATGCGAAACGCCATAAAGTTGCTCAAGTGTCAAGGCTGTGTCTATCGAAATTGCCCGCTCGACAAGTTCATTTGCTGGGATGTTGTAAGACAAACCCTCCCGAGGCATCAAGAGTGCTGATGCGAAGATATTTGCAGAACGTTCCGAGACATCTTTACTCATTTCCAGACCACAGAAATGCGGTTTCGGATTTTCATCGAAGAACAAATGGAACAATTCGTGAGCAATGGTAAAATGCTGGCTTCCCCTTGTTGCATTGCTATTTATGAGCATAAACATCTTGCCGTCGCACGACTTCAGCGACAATCCCCATATCTCTTCGGAGAGAGGTCTATAAACAGCCAGAATATTGAGTTGGCGGAGAATGGTCTTCATATTTATAGGCTCACTGCCACCCATACGAAGATTCGCCCTCATTTTCAAGGCCAATTCCTCTGCTGTATCAATAGTGAGCTTTTTCATTGCGCCAATAGTCTTTCCATTTTCATATAGTTCATAACTATTTCCTTAAACGCACTGATTTCCTCCATGTCGTTAGGGGTAAGGTTGTCCGCACGAAAAGCGCACACGAGCATATTTTTTACAGCTTTCTCGTCTTCGTCAAAAAGCAATTCCATCTCGCATCCGAAAAGGCTGCAAGCCTTCTCCAGCACCTCAATGGGAGCCTCTCTGTCGCCAGTTTCATAATTGGCATAAGCAGATCGATTGACAGACAGATATGTAGCAACTTGCTCTTGCGTAAAGTTGTTGGCTTCCCGCAAGGACTTCAGATTACGTCCGATTATGAGATTCTCGTTCATGGCAAAAATATTCAATTCTTAATTCTGTGGCAAATTTAAAGAATTATATTCAAAAAGTCAATTTTTGCCACAGATAAATTAAGGCTCATTTATCATTATGAGTTTTGGACAATGAATTTTTCCACGACTGCTGGGAGGTGGCGCTGTTCGAGTTTGTGGATTTCGGAGGCGAGTTGGTCGGGGGTGGTGCCGGGGGCTATCGGGCAGCGGAACTGCGCAATGGTCTGTCCGGTGTCGACGCCTGTGTCGACGAGATGCACAGTGATGCCACTCTCCGTCTCGCCGTTGGCGATGACGGCGCGGTGCACATTCATTCCCCACATCCCTTTTCCGCCGTATTTCGGCAGCAGCGACGGATGCACATTGACAATGCGGTTACGGTATTTCTCCACCACATCAAGCGGCACGACGGTAAGAAATCCAGCCAGCACAATGAAGTCAATCCGTGCTTCTTCCAGCACGGCGAGCACCGATGCAGCGTTCTCGCGCCATTCTTTCCGAGGAATAAGCACGGTGGGCACGCCATAGGGGCGCAACCGCTCAATGACGGGGGCTTCGCGATCGACAAGGAGCAAAGCCACCTCTGCCACCTCCGACTGGCGGAAATGGCGCACAAGGTTTTCGGCATTTGAGCCAGTGCCCGAAGCAAAGACTGCGATACGACGTTTCATAATCAGAATTTCTGCATGTCAACGAGTTTCTTGTAATAGCGGTTCAGGGCTATGAGTTCGTCGTGGGTGCCCCGTTCCACAATCTTGCCCTCGCTCATCACGCAAATCTGGTCGGCATTGCGGATGGTTGACAAACGGTGGGCAATAACCAGCGTGGTGCGGTTCTTCATCAAGCGATCGAGTGCCTCCTGCACAAGGCGTTCGCTCTCGGTGTCGAGTGCCGACGTAGCCTCGTCAAGGATAAGTATCGGCGGATTCTTCAGGATGGCGCGAGCGATACTAATGCGCTGGCGCTGACCGCCAGAGAGGCGG
The DNA here is from genome assembly GCA_963590405.1 of Eubacterium sp. CAG:180. Lineage (GTDB taxonomy): Bacteria > Bacteroidota > Bacteroidia > Bacteroidales > Muribaculaceae > Limisoma. The sequence continues at coordinate 4,927 of CAVAPE010000108.1, forward strand.
CAACCGCGGTCGCCGATGTTGGTGTCGTAACCCTGCTCGGTTTCCATAATAAACTCGTGTGCGTTGGCTATGCGCGCTGCCTCTTCCACCTGTTCGCGGGTGGCGTTGTCAACGCCGAAGGTTATGTTGTTGTAGAAACTGTCGTTGAAGAGGATTGCCTCCT
>CAVAPE010000109.1:0-4990 GCA_963590405.1 Eubacterium sp. CAG:180
GCAAATTGATTATGAACGCGTGAATGCAGGCAAGATTGAGTATGCAAAGGCAATCTTTGCAGAAACAGGTGCAAAGACTTTGGAGTCAAAGGCTTATGCTGATTTCGTTGAGCACAATAAACTGTGGCTGAACAATTATGCAGCCTTCTGCTTGTTGCGCGACAAGTTCAATACTCCCGATTTCACCCACTGGGGCGCATTCACAAAGTTCGATGAGAAACAAGTGGCAAAATTCTGCAAGGAGAATGAAGATGGCATTAATTTCATAAAATTCGTGCAGTTCAATTTGGATAAGCAGTTGAAGGATTCTTGCAAATATGCCCACGAGCATGGCGTAGTATTGAAAGGCGACATTCCAATCGGTATCAGTCGCACAAGTGCTGATGCTTGGGTCGACCCTGATTTGTTTAACATGGATTGTCAGGCTGGTGCTCCGCCAGATGATTTCTCTGTTCTCGGTCAGAACTGGGGCTTCCCGACCTATAATTGGGAAAAGATGGCAGAAGACGGCTTCCAATGGTGGAAAAACCGTATGGTCAAGATGTCGGAATACTTCGACTTGTACCGTATTGACCACATCCTCGGTTTCTTCAGAATTTGGCAGATTCCATTGACTGCTGTGCATGGACTGTTGGGCGTGTTTAACCCTGCTATGCCTTTCACTCCTGACGAGATGCGGAATAATTACGATTTCTGGATTAACACTGACCTCCAATGCAATCCTTATATAATGGACTATTTCCTTGGCGATTTCTTCGGTGAATACACCGACGAAGTCAAGGAAACATATTTGGAGCCGATTGGCTATGGTCGCTACAAGTTGAAAGAGGAGGTCAATACGCAACAGAAAGTCTCAGACTTGTTTGCGCAAAAGGAAAAGAACGACAAAAACCAAAAGATAGAGAATGCTCTTTGCGGTTTGCTTGATGAAGTTCTCTTTATCGAGGATGCAACGCAAAAGGGCAAATACCATCCGCGGATTTCTGCACAGTTCACTTACGTTTATCGTGCTTTGAACGATTACGAACGCTGGTGCTTTAATCGCTTATACAACGATTTCTATTATCACAGACATAATGATTTCTGGTATGGAACAGCGATGCAGAAATTGCCAGCATTGGTAAATTCAACTGATATGCTCGTTTGCGGAGAGGATCTTGGTATGATTCCAGACTGCGTGCCAGCAGTGATGAGAGAACTCCAGATCTTGTCGCTTGAAATCCAGAGAATGCCAAAAGACCCGAAGGTGGAATTTGGCAATCCGTACATTTATCCGTATTTGTCTGTCTGCACAACGTCGACCCACGACATGAGCGGCATCCGCCAATGGTGGGAAGAAGACAGAACAAAAACGCAGCATTTCTTCAACAATATGCTGGGGCAAGAGGGGCAGGCTCCGTATTTTGCAGAGCCTTGGATATGCGACATTATCGTAAGTCAGCATCTTGAATCGCCTTCAATGTTGACAATCTTGCCATGGCAGGATTGGATGTCGATTGATGGTCAACTCCGTCGTGAGAATCCTGCGGAAGAGCGCATTAATGTACCAGCAATATCCAAGCATTATTGGAGATACAGAATGCACATTTCGATGGAGCAATTGTTGAAGGAGACTGTTTTGAACAAAAACATTCGGGATAAAGTAGAACGGACAGGTCGTATCTAAAAATCTCGACAAATAAACAAAATGGGCAGGAGTCAATCCAGATTCCTGCCCATTTTATTATAGGGTTTAATATAGAAGTCTAAAAAAGTGTAACCATTCGAAATAAGCAGGCTTGGTTATGTTAAAAAAGTTCTGCGGAGTTATCGCAGGACTTTTAAGCGTTATACTGTGATTTCTAGCAATATTCCTTCTGGTCCTTTCACGCAGCTCTCGTAGTAGCCATCGCCTGTGGTTCGTGGACCGCTGAGTGTTTCATAACCATCGGCGCTGAGCATAGCCGTTAGATTGTCAACAGCGGCCTTGGAGCCTACCGAAAAAGAGAGATGGATGAAGCCCATATGGAATTGGTTTTCGTTGTCGCCTTCCACTTCTGGGCGGGTCATGATTTCCAGCCGGGCTGGACCGTCGGGAAATGTAAGAATATAAGTGCGGAGATTGGTGCGGGGATTGTGGTACATCGTGTTTGAAACTCCCTGAAAGTATTTTTCAAAGAAGCCTTTTATGGCATCTAAATCTCTACAATACAATGTGTTCGATATTCATAATTGTTGAGTTTTTTAATTTATTTCTCGGCAAAACAGTGCTATGCTATAATAAAGCAAGGACTCGGCTACATTGTTGTAACCGAGCCCTTGTTTCTTTGTTCGGCTTGCAATAATTATTACAAGTAAGATTTTAAAAGTCTGCTTTTCTGACCTTTTAATTTGCGAATTGCTTTCTCTTTAATCTGACGGACACGTTCCCTTGTCAAATCGAATTTGTCTCCAATTTCCTCCAATGTCATTTCTTGGCATCCAATGCCAAAGAACATCTTCAAAATCTCGCGCTCGCGGTCTTGAAGTTGGTTGAGTGCTCGGTCGACCTCTTTTGAAAGAGATTCCTGATTCAGTGAAGAGTCTGCCATTGGCGAGTCGTCGTTTGTCAACACGTCAAGGAGGCTGTTGTCTTCACCCTCAACAAATGGAGCGTCAACTGAAATTTGGCGTCCGGAAACGCTCATTGTGCCAGATATCTTTTCTACCGGTACGTCAAGTTGCTTGGCTAATTCTTCTGCGGAAGGACGTCGTTGGTTCTCCTGTTCAAATTTAGAGAGAGCCTTGCTGATTTTGTTGAGCGAACCAACTTGATTTAACGGCAAACGGACAATTCTTGATTGCTCAGCCAATGCTTGAAGAATTGACTGGCGAATCCACCATACTGCGTAGGAAATAAACTTGAAACCTCTTGTTTCGTCAAATTTCTGAGCGGCTTTAATCAAGCCTAAATTGCCTTCATTGATCAAGTCTGGGAGACTTAACCCTTGATTCTGATACTGTTTTGCTACAGAAACGACGAAGCGAAGATTTGCACGAGTCAATTTATCCAATGCTTTTTCATCACCGTTTCGGATGCGTTGAGCTAATTCAACTTCTTCCTCTACGGAGATAAGATCCTCGCGACCAATTTCTTGAAGATACTTATCCAATGATGCACTTTCGCGGTTGGTGATTGATTTTGAAATCTTTAATTGCCTCATTTAACAAATAATATTTAGATCACGTTTGATTTGCAAAGATAATACAATTTTATCGCATTATGTATATCCCTTTGTTACAAAATCCTATAATAAAACAACTATTTAACAAAAAATAGGTGACTATTGTTTAGTCACCCATTCATTTTGTTGTGCAGAAAGTTGTTCGCTAATCTTCGTCAAACAAAGGTACTGCCAAATAAGTCCGTTTGCCTGTCGGCGTAAGGCCTTTGATGTACATAACTTTGTCGGCATTGGCATCTTTCATAATGCTGTTGTAGATTGATTCTACATCGCTTTGCGAATTAACCTTTTGTTCGTTGATTTCTTGGATGATGAACCCATTGGAAATGCCTGCGTCTTTGAACTTGCCTTTGGTAACGCCTCCTACAACTACACCATTGCTGATGTGGAGAGCATCCATAGTCTTTTGCGAAACTTTGGTGAATGTGCATCCGAGGGCAGTGAAGTCAGATTCTTTAGTGATTTTCGTGCCACCTTGAGAGTTGCGGAATGTTACGGTTGTAGATTTCGCTTTGCCGTCGCGGTAGTATTTAATCACGGCTTTGTCGCCAGGTGAGTATTGGCTTATAGCCTCTTGGAGTTCGGCAGTGCTCTTTACAGATGTGCCACCGATTTCAGTGATAATGTCATCCTTCTGCAAACCAGCCTCTTTTGCAGCGCTTTGGTCTTGAACATCGTTTACGTAGATACCTTCTGTCAATTTGATGTTCTTCTCCTTGCACAAGTCTGGAGTAAGTTGAGTGAAAGTGATGCCAAGCATAGCACGCTGAACAGCTCCGTATTGCTTGAGGTCGGAAATCACTTTCTTCACGATTGAAGCAGGAATTGCAAATGCATATCCGCTATAGTCGCCAGTGCGGGAATAAATCAAGGTGTTGATACCCATCAATTCGCCTTTTGTGTTGACGAGCGCGCCACCACTATTGCCTTGGTTTACCACTGCATCAGTCTGGATGAATGATTCAATACCGAACTGTTGGCTATGGGTCACAGATGAGATGTTGCGCGCTTTAGCGCTTACAATACCAGCGGTGACAGTCGAAGTGAAGCCAAATGGATTGCCTACAGCCAAAACCCATTCGCCAACCTTGAGTTTGTCGGAGTCACCGAAAGTTATAAAACTTAAATTTGAAGCATCGATTTTAAGCAATGCCAAGTCAGTATTGCTATCTGTTCCTATTATTGTCGCATCGTAAGTCTTGTTGTCGTTGAGCGTAACTTCCAATTTCTCGGCATTTTCGACGACGTGATTGTTTGTAACGATATATCCGTCTGCACTGATGATTACACCAGAGCCCAATCCCAATGGTTGCGGGTCGGACTTTTGCTTCTGCTGTTGTTGCTGACGTTGGCTGTTGCCGAAATTCGGGCCGAAGAAGAATTCGAAGAACGGGTCGTCAAAACTTTGCATACGGCTTTGTTTGGGCGTCGCAAAACTTTTGATACTGACAACTCTATTTATTGTGGCTTCTGCAGCCTTAGTAAAATCGACGGGGGAGGAAGCCATTGCTGCTGTCCGCGATGCACTGCTTGTTGTTTGCTCTGTTGCGAATGCCGGGGACGCTGCTAAAATCAAGGATGATAGTAATACTACCGCTGGATTTGCTTTATTCATTTTCATAACGATAATGTTAAATAATTGTTCCGTTAATAAAATCAATCGTTAATTTTAACTATTGACGGGGCTAAATTACATCGAATATTTGAATCTTTATTCTCGGAAGCCTATTATTTAAGTTTAATTAATCAAAGAATATGACATTGTTGTATAAGTGTAAACTATGTAT
>CAVAPE010000110.1:0-4858 GCA_963590405.1 Eubacterium sp. CAG:180
GGACAGACGTGGCACTCGGCTGGAAAATCGACAAAGAAAACATATCTGACTAACAGCGCTTCTTGTAGCGATCTAAGATGCCGTCTGTTTTCTGTCAGCGACACTCGCAGTTGCAACGATACCGTGGTTACCGTAACCGCAAATGGCTACTATTCTGCCGGTGAACTATTTATCACTAAGACTGAGAACGAGGACGGGCATACACGCTATGTGTTTACAAACAAGCAGAACAGGGTCGTTCTCTCACGCGCCCTGCTCGACAACGGATATGCTGACACTTATTTTGTCTATGATGTTGCAGGCAACCTCACTGCCGTTCTCCCTCCTGCCTTTTCTGCCAAGGTGAGCAACGGCAAGATTACTTCCACGTCAGCTGATGCAAGAAATTTCGCCTATTTCTATATCTACGACTGGTCTGGTCGATGCAGGGCAAAGAAGCTGCCGGGGCGTGATTGGCAAATAACAACTTACGACAGAGCTGGCAAAGCCTTGATGACGCAGGACGGGAATATGCGCAAGCGTGGTGAAGCTGTTTTTACTCTCTCGGATGCGTTCGGACGAAAGTGCGTGACAGGCATCGCCTCAAAAACGCTGACTGTAGCAGATGCCAATATGGATGTCTGCGTATTGGTGGAGCGCAATACCGCCACAGCCGATTTGGGGGGCTATGAGATAAAGGACAATGCCATCTCGTTGCCAGTCGACAATCTTCTGTCGGTAACGTACTATGACGACTACAGCTTCCTTGATGGTAAATCATTTGGCAATGAACTAACTTACCGTAACGCGACAGGTTACGATGACCGCTTTGTGTGTGCTGCCTATCCCTCTCTTTCTGCTAAAGGGCTACTGACTGGGACTGCCACGCGCATTCTCGGAGACTCGAGAATGCTGTATAAATCTGTATATTATGACGATCACGGCAATGTAATTCAGTCGCATGAGCAGAATGCCATGGGTGGCTACGACCACTATTATTACCGACTTAGTTTCACAGGCAAACCTATAGCGATGCTGCATAATCACAGCACGTCAGATGCAAGCAATGAGTATGTCTACTGCTATACATACGACAACATGGAGCGGCTCATATCCGTATCTGAGACAAAAGACAGCGGCACCCCGATCTTGCTTACCCTGAACGACTATGACGAGTTTGGACGACTGCAAAAGCAGTGCCACGGACAAAGTTCAGAGAACATTGTGCAGTATGGCTATAATGTCAGAGGCTGGACATCGCAGATTTCCAGCCCCCATTTCAGCCAAACATTGTACTACGAGAGTCAATTCGGTAATTCCAATCCGTGTTGGAGTGGCAATATCAGCGCAATCGAATGGATGTCGAAGGATGCCATGACCTCCTCAGCCAAATCGGAGCAGGTCTACAAATTCTATTACGACGGGCTTGACAGATTGGTGGCTGCTGACTATACAAGTCCTGTCGTCCCAGTGTCAGATATTGCAGAAGGTCTGGCACTTCTTAACGAGCGGGACTACAGTTGCGCCTACAACTACGACCTTAACGGCAACATCACATCACTGCAGCGCAGGGGTGTGAGCGATGTGGTGACCATTGACAGCAAGACAAATTGGTCATTTGGAGTCATCGACGACCTGGCACTCTCCTACAACGGCAACCAGTTGAAAAAAGTGGTTGATCAGGCTGATGAATTGACTTATTCTGGAGCAATGGACTTCAAAGACCGTTCAGACAAGAAGACTGAATATACCTACGATGCCAACGGCAATATGACATGCGACAAGAATAGAAAAATCTATTCCATTTCCTACAATATTCTAAATCTGCCAAGCGAAATAAAGTTCTACGACGGTCACATAGTCCGCTACACCTACGATGCCAACGGCACGAAACTTAAAGTGGAGTATCTGCTGAGTAGCATCCGCTTCTTGGATTGGGATATCGAGGAATTAAGCACTACATCGGGCTCGACAAAGATAGGGAATATCTCTGGAGGTCAGTCGCTGATTGTCCGTCCCGTCACGCAGATGACTCTGCAATATAGTGCTGGACACACCTACCGCAATGGTGTGCTTGAGCGTGTCAACAACAGTTACGGCTATTGGGCAGACGGCGCTTTCCATTACACCATCTTGGACTATCAGGGCAATGTTCGTGCCATGATTGCTGAAGACGGCGCATTGGAGGAGGTCAACAACTATTACCCATACGGAGGTCTGATGGGTGCTGCCAATGCTGGAGTGCAGCCGTTAAAATACGGAGCCAAAGAACTCGACCGCGAAAACGGTCTTGATTGGTACGATAGCAAAGCCCGTTTCTACGACTCAATGATAGGTCGTACCCCAACCCAAGACCATCTTGCTGAAAAATACCGCGACAAAAGTCCATACCTCTGGTGCGCCGGAAATTCTGTGAAATATTCTGATCCTGATGGCAATGATGTGGCTGTACTGCATTACAATGGACAACATATAGCATTGCTTATTTCTCAAGACAACAAGAAATGGTATTACTATTCAATCAATGGAGATAATGTGTACTCAAGTGGGTCTGGGACATCATCTCATAGTAGCCAAAAAAGTGGGGACTCGTCATTTTCAGGCGGAGATAAAACTAATGATGTTCATATCGGTCCTTTTTGTAGTGTATCTTCTTTTTTGAATAGTGATTATAATCGAGAACATAATGGCTATAATTATGACAAAGCATTCGTAATAAAAACAACAAGCAAAGAAGCTAAAAAAGCGGAAGAGACATTTACTGATATTTCAAAAACAAACTATTCGTTGAATCCTTTCTCCCCAAACCATTGTGGAACTGCTGTTATGAAATCACTTGAATTAATTGGTATAGAAACAAAATCCAATGAATCTTATACAATAGACCCTATGACTAACATATATGGCACAAGAAAAACTAATCCATACTTACCAAGCTTATTATATAATAATATTGTATCACAGAATAAAGGTTATTATGTCAATCAAAAAAAATAGAATAAGTGAGACAGTGGTACGCAGAAGCATATTCATTGCAACCACATTGATAGTCGGATTGAACATAATTGTTTTTCCTAGCCTATCGTTATTCCCTTTCCAATGGGCTCTATTACTCGGCGCCTTGGTGGTTAATGTTTTGATAAACAAAACTTTGCTAAAATGTACTGCAGTAATAATCATTCTATTATTGTCATTGGCAATGCTCTTTATGGATATAATCGGATGTTTGTTCTTCACTCAAAATGTTTTTTTATTATCCTTGTTTTCCTTTTTTTCGATTCTAAATGTGGTGGTTAGTGTGAAAATACTGATTGATGGATTGTCTTTATTTTCACTAAAATAACCACAATCGGCACTATTCGAGATGATAATCCCAACGGAGAATATTTTACCTACCTGATTTGATGATGATTAATGGATTTGGCGTACTGTATGAAAGTCATTGCGGCAGTTCTACAAATCGAGGAGGCCGTCGGGGAGTTCCATGGTGATTGATTTTTTATCCTCGTCGATTTCAAGGATGAAATCTTCAGAGATTGGCACATAGAGTGTTTTTCCTTGGTTTTCAACAACAAAGAGGGCGTTTTCGGTAGAGTCGTCGACGGCGGTTATGCGCCCTACCTCGTTGCCGTCGGCGGCAATGATGGAAAAGCCGACGAAATAGTCGCAGTACACCTCGTCCTGCTCGGGCATCTCCTCCGTCAGCGCATAGATTTTGGCATTGACCAGTTTCTTGGCCTGCTCTTCGCTTGCGATGCCATCGATTGTGAGCAGCAACGTGTCGCCGCTCTTGGTGCGCACGTTCTCCACGAAGAAAGGCACGAAGATGCCGTCCATCGGAGAAATCAGCGTGGACAGTTCGCCCACGAGCAACGTGTCGCAGTCGAACGTTGCCGAGATTTCGCCGTTCACTCCGTGCGTCTTGTTGTAGCGCCCTATTTCCGTGAGTTCTTCTGCCGTAATCATTGCTGCGAACCTACTTACGTTTCTTTGATTTCTTGCCTGTGGTGGCTGGCTTGTCGGCTATGATGTCCTTGAAATCGCCGAGTTTGTGCTCTTCTGCCGACAAAATGATTTTGCCATGCGAATACATAGCCAAATCCTTGAAAATCTTCTCGTCGTCGACGCCGTCAAGGTTGGACTGAAGCATGAGTTTCTTCATCTGCTTGGCAATGAGCAACGACAACTCCAATCGCTCCTCCCCTTCCGGCATATCGGCTGCAACGCCAACAAGTTTTTCAATCATCTTGCCGTAGTGACGGAAACGGATAGGCGTCAACTTATAAGGCACTTTCTCAGGCTTAGAGTGGAGATTTTCGGGCTTTATCACCTCACACGGGTAATCAATGTCCAACTTAAAATCCGACATGATAGCCAACTGGTTCCAAAGCATCTTGTTGAAATCATCAACATCTGCCTGACTGGAAAACAGGTTGCTCATGATGGCAATAATAGCCGTTGCGCAACGGTTGCGCTCCTGACGGTCTTCGATTGTCATGCAATAGTCCACCATCTGCTGCACATTGCGTCCGTACTCAGGCAATACCAATTTCTCTTTTTTCGTGTTATATTCCAACATATAAGTCTTTCTTATTGATGATTTCAGCCAAGGATATTCTTCTTAGGCGTGGTTGTATGAAATTTCTTGATGTAGTTTGGCGTGGAGTAAGCGAGGTCGAGGAAATCCTTTTCGCGGAACGCTTTTTCCGACAAGGCAATCATGTCGACAGCATTCGGGCGCACGCCGAGCGTAAATTCAGCATTGTCGCTTTTTATCACCTCCGATGCCTTGTCGGCACCGTTGCCCATAAAGTGCAACTTGTGTGATGCCAGTTGCTCCTTGAACGAGTTTTCGTCGAGAATCATTGCCTGATTTGGC
>CAVAPE010000111.1:0-4726 GCA_963590405.1 Eubacterium sp. CAG:180
CGCTCGTCGAGGATTGCCTTCACGGCATTTACGCCCACGCCCTTGATTCCAGCAAGACCGAAACGGATTTCGCCAACTTTATTTACGCTAAACTTTGCGCGGCTCTCATTCACGTCTGGCCCTTTCACCTTGACCTTCATCTGCTTGCACTCGTCCATAAACTTGGTCATCTTCGTGATGTCGTTCAAGTTGCGGCTGAGCACGGCAGCCATATATTCAGGCGGATAGTTAGCCTTGAGGTAAGCCGTCTGGAAAGCCACCCAACTGTAGCAGGTGGCGTGGCTCTTGTTGAAGGCGTAGGATGCAAATTTCTCCCAGTCCGACCAGATTTTTTCGAGCACCTTCTCGTCGTGACCGTTGGCCTTGCCGCCGTTGATAAACAACGGTTTCAGTTCTGCCAACTTAGCGAAGATTTTCTTACCCATCGCCTTGCGCAGACCGTCCGACTGGCCGCGCGTGAAGTTGGCGAGCAGTCGCGACAAGAGCATCACCTGCTCCTGATAGACCGTGATGCCGTAGGTGTCCTTCAAATACTTCTCCATGATGGGGATGTCGTATTCAATCGGCTCAATACCCTTTTTGCGGGCGATGAACTGAGGGATATACTCCATTGGTCCCGGACGGTAGAGGGCATTCATGGCAATCAAGTCCTCGAACGTTGATGGATGCAACTCGCGGAGGTACTTCTGCATACCGGTCGATTCAAACTGGAACGTGCCAGTGGTGCGTCCTTCGCAGTAGAGTTCGTAGGTCTTTGGGTCGTCGATGGGGATATTGTCGATGTCCACATCTATGCCCCACCGCTCCTTTATATTGCTCAGTGCTTCCTGAATGATTGAAAGGGTTTTCAGTCCGAGGAAGTCCATCTTAATCAAGCCGGTCGACTCGATCACCGAGCCTTCGTACTGCGTCACCAGCACCTTCTCGCCGTCCTTGTCGGTGGCAGTTGCCACAGGCACCCAGTCGGTGATGTCGTCGCGACCGATGATCACACCGCAGGCATGCACACCCGTGTTGCGCACGTTGCCTTCAAGCGCCAGCGCGTATTTCAGCGTCTCCCTGACGATAGGTTCGCCGTAACTCAACTCGTGCTGCAGTTCGGGCACATACTGGTAGCAGTTCTTCAGATTTATTTTCGGCGCTTTGCCGTCGATTTCCGGCAACTTGTCGGGAATCATTTTCGTGAGGCGGTCGCTCTCCGACAGAGGCAGACGAGTTACGCGCGCCACGTCCTTGATGGCCGACTTGGCAGCCATCGTGCCATAGGTGATGATGTGCGCCACCTTCTCTGCGCCATATTTTGCCGTCACATACCTCAACACCTCCGCACGGCCGTCGTCGTCGAAGTCGATATCGATATCAGGCAGCGATATACGGTCTGGGTTAAGGAAACGTTCAAACAGGAGGTCGTATTTGATAGGGTCAATCTGCGTGATACCCAAGCAGTAAGCCACCGCCGAACCTGCCGCAGAGCCACGTCCTGGACCCACCGACACGCCGATCTTGCGCGCTGCTCCGATGAAGTCCTGCACAATGAGGAAGTAGCCCGGGAAACCCATGTTTTTGATCGTGTCGAGTTCGAAGTCGATGCGCTCGCGTTGCTCCTCTGTGAGGTCCTTGCCCCAGCGCTTCTCTGCACCCACATAGACGAGGTGGCGCAGATAGTCGTTGTTGTCGACAAATCCCTCTGGCAGAGGGAAATTCGGCAAAATCGGGTCGTGGTTGATGGAGTAGCGCTCCACCTTGCCTATCACTTCGAGAGTGTTAGCCAACGCCTCGGGCACATCGGCAAAGAGTTCGTTCATCTCCTCCTGCGTCTTCATCCACTCCTGCTTGGTGTAGAGCATTCGCTTGTCGTCGTCGAGATATGTGCCGGTCGACACGCAAATCAGCCTGTCGTGGGCCTCGGCATCCTCCTCGTTGACGAAGTGCACGTCGTTGGTGCACACGAGTTTGATGTTGTGCTTCTTCGACATCTCGATGAGCACCTTGTTCACCTCCTGCTGGAGGGGGTAAGCCTCGTGGTTGGCGCGCGGCACTGTGGCCTTGTGGCGCTGGAGTTCGAGATAGTAGTCCTCGCCAAACAGATTCTTGAACCACAGTATCGCCTGTTCTGCCTCGTCGATAAGTCCTGCCGTAATCAGTTTAGGCACCTCGCCGCCGAGACACGCCGAACACAAAATCAAGTCCTCGTGGTACTTCTCCAACTGCGCCTTGTCGGTGCGCGGATGGAAGTAGTAGCCCTCCGTCCAGGCGTTCGACACCAGTTTGATGAGGTTGTGGTAGCCATGCTGGTTCTTGGCAAGCACAATGAGGTGGTAACCCTTGTCCTGCTTGTCGCCACGGTCCTTCATATCGTTTTTGGCAACGTACATCTCGCAGCCGATGATAGGCACAAACACCCGGCTCTCCGCCTCTGCCAACGCCTTTTCGGCTTCGGCGAGCGCTGCGGTGTCGACCGTCTCTGCCGCCTTCAGGTCCTTTATCTGGTTGTTCAGTTGCTTGATCTCGCCGTCGACGTCGGAATTTTTCTTCTTCACGTAGTCGGTGAGTTCCTTGATGCCGAACATGTTGCCGTGGTCGGTGAGCGCGATGCCGCGCATGCCGTTGGCAATAGCCTTGTCGACCAGCGCCTTTACGGATGCCTGGCCGTCGAGCACTGAATATTGTGAGTGGACATGTAGATGTACGAATGGTTGCATAGAGTTCAATTTGGAATTGTAAAGGTAGCAATTCAAATCGGCATACTAAAATTTGTTGCTCCATTATTCGTTGCATTCTGACTTTATTGTGTAAATTTGAGTTTTGATAACAATACTAATTCTATAATGGGAACATCAAAAAATACTGAAGAACTTAAAAACGAACTCGGTTCGCTGATTTGGCGAATGGCGACCAACCTTGTGCATGGGGGTAAGGTGTCGCCCGTGCAGTTTATGGACTATACGCTCGGCGCTCTGTTCTACCGCTTTATCTCGGAAAACATCACCGACTACTGCAACCGGCTTATGGCTGAAGCCGGAGTGCCTAACCCCGACTATGCCAACATGAGCGACGCTACGGCGGAGAATGCCCGCAAGCAGATCATCAACGCCAAGGGATTTTTCATCCTGCCGTCGCAACTCTTCGTGAATGTTGCCAACGGGGCTGCCACCAACACGGAACTCAACACCACGCTTGCCAACAATTTCAAGGCCATCGAGCAGAGTGCCATCGGCGAGGCGAGCGAGAACGACGTGAAGGGGCTCTTCAGCAACTTCAACACCAACGACAATGGGCTGGGCACCACAGTGGCGGAGCGCAACGAGTTGCTCACTACGCTGCTTGAGAGCGTGCGCGACCTCAATTTCACCACCTACATAGAGAGCGGGCTCGACGTGTTTGGCATCTGCTACGAGCACCTCATCAAGATGTATGCCCTCAACTCGGGCACGAAGGGTGGAGAGTTCTACACACCGGGCGAGGTGAGTTACCTGCTGGCGAAGATTGCGGCGGCTGGACGGACCACGGTCAACAAGGTCTACGACCCGGCTTGCGGTAGCGGCTCGCTGCTGCTCAACTTCAATCTTGTGCTGGGGGCGAAGAATGTGGAGGACGGCTTCTATGGTCAGGAGATTAACCTGAAGACCTACAACCTCTGCCGCATGAACATGTTTCTGCACAACGTGAACTACGACCATTTCGACATACAACTTGGCGACACGCTGCGCAATCCGCTCCACACCAACGAGGAGCCGTTTGACGCTATCGTGTCAAACCCTCCCTACTCCATCCCGTGGGACGGCGACAGCGATGCCACGCTCATCAACGACCCTCGCTTTGCGCCTGCCGGAGTGCTCGCGCCGCGCTCTAAGGCTGACTTTGCATTCACCATGCACATGCTGTCGTGGCTGAGCGCTGAGGGCACGGCTGCCATCGTTGAGTTTCCAGGCATACTCTACCGCAGCGGCGCAGAGCAGAAGATCCGCCGCTACCTCGTTGCGAACAACTTTGTAGACACTGTAATTCAACTTCCGCAAAACCTCTTCTTTGGCACGTCGATAGCCACTTGTCTGCTGATTCTGAAGAAGAACAAGAGCGACAACCGTGTGTGCTTCATCGATGCGTCCAACGAGTTCGGGCACGAGGGCAACAAAAACAAGTTGACCGCCGACAACATTGACCGCATCTACAATGCCTACATGACGAAGGAGGAGGATGCACACTTCTGCCACGTGGTGACCAACGCCGACATCGAAGCCGAGGACTTCAACCTCAGCGTGTCGACCTACGTGGAGCAGGAGGACACCCGAGAGGCTATCGACATTGCTGTGCTCAACGCACGCATCGCCGAAATTGTGGCTCGCGAGCAGCAACTCCGAACCGACATCGACGCAATCGTTAAAGAATTGGAAGGAGCCGAGGCATGAGTAAACTCGATGATATGATTAAGGCGCTCTGCCCCGACGGCGTGGAGTTCAAGAAACTGGGTGATGTTGCATATGTTGGAACAGGAAGCAGCAATCGACAAGATGCTATAGAGAATGGCAAATACCCATTTTTTGTTCGCTCCAAAAATATACTTTCGAGCGACACCTATGAATTTGACGACGAATCCATAATAATACCAGGAGAAGGAGGCATTGGAGAAATATTTCACTATGTCAAAGGTAAATACGCACTTCACCAGAGAGTTTATCGCATCAATTTTACTGATAAGCGTATAAATGTCAAGTTTGTGTATTAC
>CAVAPE010000112.1:0-4693 GCA_963590405.1 Eubacterium sp. CAG:180
AGCAAAAACTTTCCGACCGCCACCCAATTCCAATCCTTAACAAATACTAATCCGCACCCCCAAAAACAAACCAGGCCGACTCTTGCGAGTCAGCCCAGTCTGGTGTATCGGAAAATTCTCAATTATTTTTGCAGCAGTCGCTCATACAAACTAATGTACTTCTCAAAGCATGTGTTTTTGTCAAATTTCTGCTCGGCTCGCTTGCGGCAATCTGCTGGCGAAAGAGGATGCTCCTTGATTTTGCGTATAGCCTCAGCTACAGCTGCTACATCGCCGGATTTTACAATCACGCCATTATCCGACTGCACGAGCTCGGGTTGTGCGGTATTGTCGTAAGCCACAACAGGAGTCCCGCAAGCATTTGCTTCCACTATGGTTAATCCGAACGTTTCTGAATACGACAGGCTTATATACACATCCGTCAATGAGTAGAGCATCGCCAGCTCGTATTGATTCTGTGTGCGCTGAACTGGTATCAAATTGCAGTCATCGTATTTATCTGACGAATACTCCGCTACCTGCGCTTTGGTCATGCCTACCAATATGACAACATTGTTTGGTTTGCGACTCAACTCGATAAAATCAGCCAAACCTTTGTCGCTACTCCACACGCTCGAAACGCCGAGAATTAGCGCTTTACCCCCCCCCTATCAGCTTGTTATACAACAAGATATAAGGGTTGAAGCATTTCGTGTTGTCAAACTCGATTAACGCTTTATCTCTGCATGCCTCGGCAAAATTGCCATTCGAGAACCGAACGACCGCATTTTTCAAACTCTCCACATCACCTTGCTCGATTACTGCACCTGTTGCCTCGTCAACCGCCTCGGGACTTCCGCCTGTGCGATAAGTAATGACAGGCGTGCCGCAAGCGAGGGCTTCAAGATTTGTCGTCGGGTAATTGTCTTGATAGGTCGGATTGACAAATACCGAAGCAGAGGAATAGAGTTGCGCCAGTTCAAGCGCATTCTGCGTGCGATCGACAAACACCATTTGGCATCCGTCGACTGGAGTGGGTTTGTCTTGCAATCTTCCCACGATTATTATTGCATAATCATCTTTTGGCAGACATTTGGCAAGAGCATAGAAATCATCAAGACCCTTGCGAGCCTCCCACAGAGCTGCCACGCCGAGTACAATTTTCTTAGACTTGTCTATGCCATAACGCTCATAGGCATTGGTTGGCAGAGGGCGGAATGTTTCTATGTCGATGCCATTATGTATAACCTCAATCTGGCGATTCTTCAAGTGCGACTGGCGGATATTGTTGCCCAACCATTCCGAAACTGGCACGATTGTCAAAGACGGAATCTCTGCCAGCAGTTTCTTTTTCAACCTATGGTTTCTGCGAGAGCAATCCATCGAATACCATCGTGAGAGCGGACAGTCGTGGCACTCCGTTTTCCAACGCTCGCAGCCGCATAGGTTATACATGCAGTGCCCTGTCGTAGCCCACTGGTCATGTTGCGTCCACACAACAGGAATTTTCTTCTCTGCAAGATATCCGAACAACAACGGATAGTTCATATAGTGGTCATGAATGTTGTGCAGATGCACCACATCGGGTCTTATCTCGTCCACTCGCCTGAGAAACGCACTCGTTGCGCGGCGTGATGCAAGACCCTCGTTGTCCAAAAGTTTCCCTTCTGCATAATGCTCATACACGTCCAGTTGCGAGCCGATTTTTATCAACTTGTTAGCCGACGGATTCATCATCCGCCCGTAAGCGATATACGAGTCCCAGCCGTGCGCCATCGCACACAGCCCAATCTGCTCAGCAATTTTCCCTGTACTGCCCCAGTTGGCAGTAACATTAATCTGCAAAAGAGTTTTCTGCTTCATTTGCTACACATTCGGTTCGGCTTTGCTGCACGGACCTTGTTTTATTGTTGTATCCTTGCCAGAGGACAGATTTTCAATCAACGTCATCAGGTTCTTGGCTGCGACTTTGGGCGACCACACATCGCGCATCACTCGATATGCATTCATCGAAATTTCCTGCCGACGTTCAGGATTGTTGAGCAGCCATTCCACCTTTTCGCACAAACTGTCAAGACTGCACGACTTAAACACGCACCCCGTTACACCATCCTCCACCAAGTACGGCACACTGCCCACGGCATCCGAAGCTACAATAGCGCATCCGTTGCTCATCGACTCATTTGCGACTGCGCCCCAGCCTTCATTTTTGTCGGAGGTGAAGAGGAATATCTCATGCTGCCTCATTTCCTTAAGTATCTCATCATTTGGCATATTGCCTTTGAAATGCACAACATCCCCAACTCCCAATTCGCCTACCAATTTCTGAGTCCGTTCCAATTCTTCGCCTGAGCCATACATGTCAATCACGAAACGATAGCCTTTTCTCTTCAATCGTTCTGCCATTCTGACCACCAGCTCAGGGTGTTTCAACTTCAGGAACCTTGCACACCACATCATGGTGTGCAAGGTTCCTGAAGTGGAAACACCTACGGGCGCTTCAACTGCGAAATTTTCATCGACTTTCGTGAAATAGCCCCATTTGTAGCATCTATCCTTAAAACTATGCAGTTTATAGTGGTCGCCACACGCGAATGCGCTTGAACAGAGTTTATACACGTTCCGTTTTGCGAACACAGTATAATAATGCCAAAAATATTTCAGCAATCTCGGAGATGCCACGTTAATCCAGCCACGCTTCAACCAGCGTTCGCTCACATCGAAAGTCAGCTTGCCTGTTTTGGCAAACATCACCTCATAAGGCAACGATTCCGTGCAGCTGAACATCCCCACATCCGCACTTTGCAAAGCAGCCATAGCCTTGTCCATATTCTCCTTGCTCTTCCAGGCTTGCACTACGTAAGGTCGTGACGACAAATCAGAATAGCCCCCTTTCAGCAACCAGTCAGCAATCGGACAAAGCTCGACAAATGTGTAATTTCCGCCAGTGAGTTTGTATAACTCATCCGCCACATTCGCCTGATGGTGATTGATAATATTAGTAAAAAAAACTATCCGCATATTTTTGTCCTATTTTGGCTCTTGACCCATTTTACACAAGGCAGACTCAAAACAAATATCATTGTTTGACTTTGCTTAATACCAACGACATGCCACGAAGCGAACAAGAAAAGGATTATTGATATCTGAAAAATTGTGTCCATCCGCTTATCCTTTTGCAAAAATGAACTATTGTATAATTTCCTGTATTTACCGATAAAGCCAATCAGTACAAAGATGCCGATTATTCCATAGGCTGAAATATAGGCGGGAAAGAAATTACCGCCACCATTAGGCACAACATTTTTAGTTATCAAATCCATAACTTCGCCACTATATCGCGTCCACATCGGCTGATTTTCTGCATAGAAATATCCCTGATTACCATCGCCCACACCTGTTAATGGGAAATCAGCAAACACCTTCAGGTCGTTAATTACCGTTGATGCCCGCATGGCTGTACTTTTATTGGTTTTATCCACCACTTTTCCGAAGACTACATATTCAAAACTATCGGAATCTGCATTTGCAGCCGTTGACAAGTTTTCAGAAGATATATATGCAATTGCGAAAAGCAGCCCTAATGAAAAACTGATGTAATAGAATGCTTTTTTTATCTTTCCGAAACAACTCCATACAAACAGAAGCGCCGAACCTATCGCCATCGTTAAAAATTGAGAGCTGTTGGAACCTAACACAAGAACCAAGAAAAGCAATAAGGCTATGATATATAGTAACTTTTTTGCGCCCTTATTATTCTGGACACTTGAATATATGTAAGGGAATACGACAAAACATAATCCAGCCGCCGATGCTGGCTCACTGCCAAAGAATGTAACACCTCTATTCAAATCAGTCAACCAAGAAATGTCCTTCAATGCTAAAAATGACGATAACAAATTATATGGTCCCGCCATCCCCATCATTCCAAGCAACTGCGCATATCCTACAATCAAAAGCACAACTATCTGCCAATCGAAAATCTTATAGATTGAGGAAAATGACACATAATGAGAGAGGCAATAACTATTGTAGAATACGGACAAAATCGTTAAGAAATAAAACACAATATCGCCGGATATTGCGGATAAAGGCGATTCGTATTTGCTGTCGACAAACATCGATAGCACAATTGCCATTACAATAGAACTAATTGCCATATAAATGTACAACCCACCAAATATTTTATTGCGTTGGTTTATCAATGGTTTGCCCTTCAGCATCAGTGCAAAGCAACCGACAAGCATCACCAAATTGCTAAATCCACCAATCATATTGGTCAAGTAATCGTCAAATGGAATTTTAAACACCATTCCAAATGGCAAACACAGGACATACAATTTATATATATTAGCAGCGAAATTGTTATTTCTCATCGTGACAACTCCTTATTCCTTCATAAATTTTTCGTAGTCGAGATTGCCAGTATAAATGTCTTTCCGATATTTTATAGTGCACCACAAGGCATTAGCGAATGCCTTTGGATTCTGATGCGCAACTATGCACTGCATCAAGCGCCAAAAGTTGCACCAAGCCGATGCCATAACACCCTTCACCCCCATATTGTGCTTATGCCTTAAATATTCGCGATTGATCACATACATATATGTGCTTTTTGTGCTCGGTATTCGATATTCTTTTGAAGCAAGATGTTTTACTTTCACCGATGGATCCAATATGCATTTCAACCCTTCGGCTCTGGCATGCTTATAAT
>CAVAPE010000113.1:0-4410 GCA_963590405.1 Eubacterium sp. CAG:180
CTTTACGCAAATAATAGGCTGTCTTTTTAACAAGTATTACTATCCTTTCACGAGACAAATGTTTGCCCACCTTTTCTTTTCAAGCGTAGACACAAGGCGCAAGCCCAACGGTTTTGCCGCCTCTTCGAGAATTGCAATGTCGTCGACGTAGAAGCCGCTCAGAAACATTCTGCCGCCTTTCTTCAACGCGCCGGCATACGTCTGGATGTCGTTAAGGATAATGTTTCGGTTGATGTTAGCGAGCACTATGTCGAAGGCTTCAACCTCCGCAACCTGTTCTGCCCCGCCGAGACGGAATTCCACTTGCGGAGTGCCGTTCAACTTCTCGTTTTCCACAGCATTGTCGTAGGCAGGTGGGTCGATTTCCACGCCTACCACCTTCGAAGCACCACGCATAGCGGCAAGGATGGCAAGGATGCCCGTGCCTGTGCCCATATCGAGCACCGACAAGCCCGTGATGTCGTTGGAGAGCAAGCGCTCAATCATCATGCTGGTGGTTTCGTGATGGCCTGTGCCGAAAGCCATCCGTGGGTCAATAACGATGTCGTATTCCACCTTGGGATAGTCCTTGTGGAATGAACTGTGGATTACGCATTTGTCTGCGAACACGATGGGTTGGAAATAGTTCTTTTCCCACTCGCTGTTCCAATCCTGCCCGGGAATGAGTTCCACGGAATAGTCAATCTTCGCAGAAAACGGATAGCCCGACAAGGCTTCAGCGATATTACTTTCCGAGAAAAGTTCCTTTTTCACATAAGCCGACACGCCATCAGCCTCAGCCACAAAACTTTCAAATCCGCCGTCAGCCAACAGAGCCGACAGGATGTCGCACTCAGCCTCCGAGCACGGCGAAAGTTTGAACTTTACCAAATAATAGTCATTCATTACTTGAAATCATTTTATAAAAAAAGAGACTGCTTGAATTAAGCAATCTCCTTTGTGAGGTTCGTGGCGGAATCGAACCGCCGTGGACGGTTTTGCAGACCGTTGACTAAACCACTCATCCAACGAACCATTTTGTCTTTGCGTTTGCAAAGGTAGTTTAAACAATCCGTTCCGACAAACTTTCGCGGAGATATTTTTTCGCTTTTTTACTTACCAACGCCTAATTTATTGCTTATCAGCGCCACTACATCTTCATAATTTTTCTCATCAAACCCGATTTTGGGAAGATATTCAAACGAAAGTTTCGTCTTGTCGGGGAACAGGAGTATGCCAGAGTCGACAATTTCCGCCGATTTGAAACTTGTCCAGTCGTATTTTCGTTCGCCCACTACTGCGCCGTCCTCATCGACAAACTGCCGCATCAGGCATTGCTCCGACACGATAACCATCCCGTTGCGAATCGATGCAACGCAGTTTTCGCTCATGGCATAAAAGAAATAGGCGAAACCCAATACCATCGGGAGCATGATGAAGACTGCCATTAGGGCAACAAACAGGAAATTGATGTTTACCAACGACAGTAGCACCAATGCCACCACTATGATGGCATACACCCACCCCCACCGCTTCAGATAGCGAGGATAGAGTTGGCGCATATAGGAGCCTGCCGACAGTTTGTAGACCGTGCTTCTTATCATTTGGAAGTGTCAAGGAATGAGAAATAAACAGCGCCGATGAGCAGCAGAAACGCCACGATATGATTCCAGCGGATGGACTGACCCTGAAACAGGAATGTAGCCACCACAGTAAACACGAGTAGCGTTATAGCCTCCTGTATTACCTTCAACTGCACCAACGAAAACGGTCCGCCGTTGCCGTCGTAGCCTATTCTGTTGGCTGGCACCTGAAACGAATATTCAGCCAAGGCGATGCCCCACGAAAAGAGGATTACCACCCACAGCGGCCAGTTCTTGGATATGCCCAACTCGCCCAGGCGAAGATGACCGTACCACGCCAAAGTCATGAAGATGTTGGAAATGACCAACATTATTATTGTCAACAAACCAGAATTCATTCCTTAAGGAGTTTTATGCCGTACTTTGAATACACCTTCATGCTCTGCTTGTGGCAAATCTGGCTTATTCCCGTTCCGGCATTATTAAACAATGCCTTTCTATTGATATAGTTTTTTCCGTTGTCGTAGGTGAAAGAAAACACTTGCTTTTTCAATTCGTTTGCCCTGTCGCAAGCAGGAGCGCGACCAGTTTTGGCATCCGCACGCAAATCAGAAGGGATGCTATCCATCTTAACTGGCGCAACCACGCCGCATGGCGGATAGCCGAGCACCGTCCACATCACTATATCCTTGACATCCTTCGGGCTGTTAACGCCTTGTATGGCAATCGAGGCAGAGGATATGCGCCGCGGGATAAAATCGTTGTCGGTGATCCACTCTACGTTGTCGCTGGCGAAATCCTTGCCAATAAGTGAGTGGTAATAGGAGCGCGACAACTTCTCTGTCAGAACTGCTGGTGTCACGCTGCGTCTCTCGATATAAGGTTGCAACAGACTGTTGGCTGTGGCTTCTCGCACATAGCCATAGCCCTCGTGGGCGCGTCCCGACTTTGAATAGTTTGTGCGAACCATATACCCGTCAACATCATAGCGAGCATATTTCCAGTTGTCCGTTTCAAAATAGGCAGCATTACCACAAGCGTCAATAACGCCGAAATTTGCCTCCACGCGCAGAGGTTTGGGAAGAGCGTCGAGCAAAGCAGCGAAATCATCGACAGTACGGCAACGACCCAGCGCCTTCGACATTAACACGCCTTCCTTGTCCATCACCGTAATTGTGTCGGCCTTGAGATTGTAGGATGCCGTGTTCATTATGGCAAATCCGTAGTCGTTCATTCCCATCCACGCCTCGCGGCACAGGGTGTCGGAACTGTTGAAGAGCGCCACATAAGGGATTTGCCCAGCGGAATCTATGCGTTCAATCTTGTTGTCCAAGTCGCTCGTGTCGCGGTGCTTCCAAATAATCGGACGCCCATCGGCAGTATATTTTCCAGAGATAATAGCCGACGTGCAGGCATCAGCCGCAACCGCTGCCAGCATTACGGACAATATCAACAAAACTATTTTCTTCATAGTCACAAAATTCAAGCAATAGTGCAAGCCGAAGGAAATGCCTCTACGCTTGCTGTATCCAATGTTTTATCTTCATCTTTAGGCTCCAAGGCAACATTTGGGCGAACATTTGCATAATGTTATACACGCCGAAACGCAGCCTGCCTATCAATATCTTACCGAACGACGAATTTTCATATTCATAAGTAAGCAGCACCTTGCACAATTCCGCCACATCGGTTCTGTCGTCTGCATAAACACGCAAAGCCTCAGGTACGCTCCCCGCAAAACGTTGAATAACTGCCACGATGTGACCATCATTCATCCTTTTAACATCAACCGACGCTACACCTTCGAGCATTTGGGTGATGTCGTACCTTTCAGTCTTATTCCAGATAATCAGCCGACCATTTTCTTCGTCTATATTGAATTGATGAAAACCCTTATATTTTTCCATCTCCGCCTCGTTTGGGTGGTGGTTGAGGTAAAGGATTCCGCCCTCTTCGAGCGAAAGAAGTGCTTCGACGATGCCCTTTATTGGTGCAGACGAATGGTCGAGAGCGTTTTGTATGACAATCAAAGAGGCATCGCCATACACAAAAGCCGACAAATATTCAGCCATACCGAATTCAATCTGTGGCAAATCCTTTTTGTGTCTTTTGAGTATCTGGTTGAAATGCAAAGCCAACGGGTCAACATAATGAATGTCAATAGGCTGGAGTTTCCCTTCTGTCTCGATGTAGTTGCCAACGGCATAACTCATGCCACAACCCACGTCGTACACCTTGGGATTGGGCTTTGATGCAAGAAAACTGTTGGCGTCAAAGCCATCCAAGTTTATCTTCGACCCATAGTTGGACCAACCCATCAAACCTTTAAACGTGTGAGGCCATCTATACACGTTGTTCCAGAACGCCACTTCATACGAAATGCCGCCAAGCCACTTTTGCGTGATGGTTGTATTGCTTTTCTTCATTTCGGAGCATAAATAAAAACAAAATTAACCAATTTGCCCGGCTTAGTCAATAACCACCCACGAAAAAAGAAAACATTAAAGACAAATCAAGGTTTGTTCATCTTCCCGTTAACCTTAAATATAATTAGCATTTATTTTGGCGACTGGTTGCCGAATCTGCATTTGCTGGAATTTGTGTAATTCTATCCGAAATTTGTCTACAATGCATTCTGTTGGTTCTCCATATTTTTGCATCGTGATATTTCCGCAAAGCAAAAACGAACATTCAACCGAATGAAGAAACTAATAATTTTAATTGCAATCATGATGGCAACAATCAATCAGTCTATAGCCAACGACAAGTTGACACAACGCCAGTTGCACCTCGCAACCTTGGCAAGTCTCGAAGCGCAAGGCGACCTCAACCGCCTTGCTCCAGCCAT
>CAVAPE010000114.1:0-4157 GCA_963590405.1 Eubacterium sp. CAG:180
GTTTGTGGGATGCCAGTTGCTCCTTGAACGAGTTTTCGTCGAGAATCATTGCCTGATTTGGCAACACTTCATTTAGAGCGAGGTCGTAGACGGCAGTAAACACCTCCATGCGACGCGCGTCAATCATCGGCACGAAATAGTCGTCAGGACCGATGTTTTTTGAAAACATCACCGCAACGCTGAGCAATTTCAGGGTGTTGACACCAATCAGCGGAATGTCGAGCCCGAAGCACAGTCCTTTTGCCTCCGAAAGTCCGATGCGCAGACCCGTGTAAGAGCCTGGACCGATGCTCACCGCCACCGCATCGAGTTTCATCTCGCACTGAGCGGCATAGTCCAATGCGTTTTTGACAAATCCGCCGAGCACCGAAGCGTGGTTGCGTCCCTTGTAGTCGGCGTCGTGAAACTTCATTTCGCCATCCTGCGAGAGGCAAACCGAGCACACGTCGGTGGATGTTTCTATATTTAATATAGTAGCCATTTGTTTTCTTTTTCTGCTTTAAGCCTTGCAAAGTTACGTCTTTTTAACTGAAAATGAATAAATTTTTCTCCACATTCCAAGTGTTTCATTCCCGTATGTTGTCTAATTTAATTAATTTTGCACACGAATTAAACCAATTCCCTATTCAGAAAATATGATTAGTTTCTTCAAAAATGTGTCGGGCTCGATAATCGCCGTCGAAACCGACCACAAGCTGGAAAACAGCGAGATTGAAAAATTCAAATGGCTGTTTAACAACGCTGAATTGCTCGATGCCACATCCGTAAAAGGCACGTTCGTAGGTCCTCGCCGCGAAATGATTACGCCTTGGAGCACCAATGCGGTGGAAATCACCCAAAACATGGGCTTGAAAGGAGTGGCGCGCATCGAGGAGTTTTTCCCGACAAAGTCAAAAAATCCGACATTCGACAAGATGCTTCAGCGCCTCTACACCGACCTCGGCGCCGACATCTTCGAAATTGTCAAGCAACCGGACCCAATTGTCTACATCTCCGACATCGAGGCTTACAACGAGCAAGAGGGTCTGGCACTAAGCCCAGAGGAAGTTGACTATCTAAAGTCGCTCAGTTCGAAACTCAATCGTCCGCTCACCGACAGCGAAGTTTTCGGTTTCTCGCAGGTCAATTCAGAACACTGCCGCCACAAAATTTTCAACGGAGTGTTTATCATCGATGGCCAGGAGAAACCGTCTTCTCTTTTTAAACTAATCAAAAAGACATCACAGGAGAACCCAAACAAGTTGGTTTCCGCCTACAAGGACAACGTTGCGTTTGTCGAAGGTCCCGTAATCCAACAATTCGCGCCGAAAAATCCGCAAGGTCCTGATTTCTTCCAAATCAAGGACATCGAAACGGTGATTTCGCTGAAAGCCGAAACCCACAACTTCCCTACCACCGTGGAGCCGTTCAACGGCGCTGCGACTGGTACTGGCGGCGAAATCCGCGACCGTCTCGGCGGCGGCAAGGCAAGTCTGCCTATTGCTGGCACTGCGGTCTACATGACTTCCTACCCTCGCACTGAGGACGGCAGAAAATGGGAAACATCGGCGATGTCGCCACGCAAATGGCTCTACCAGACTCCTGAAGAAATCCTCATAAAGGCATCCAACGGTGCTTCCGACTTCGGCAACAAGTTCGGACAGCCCC
This sequence comes from Eubacterium sp. CAG:180, assembly GCA_963590405.1. Taxonomy (GTDB): domain Bacteria; phylum Bacteroidota; class Bacteroidia; order Bacteroidales; family Muribaculaceae; genus Limisoma. The sequence continues at coordinate 1,648 of CAVAPE010000114.1, forward strand.
TCATCTGCGGCTCGGTGCTCACATTCGAGCATAAGGAAAACGGCGAAGAGTTTGCCTACGACAAAGTAATCATGCTTGCCGGCGGCGTGGGATTTGCTGCAAAGCGCGATGCCATCAAGGGCGAACCTAAGCCTAACGAGAGTGTGGTGCTGATGGGCGGCGACAACTACCGCATCGGCATGGGCGGCGGTGCCGTTTCGTCGGTCAACACTGGTCAATACGCCAACTCCATCGAACTCAATGCGGTGCAGCGTGCCAACCCAGAGATGCAGAAACGTGTGTCGAACGTAATCCGTGCATTGGCTGAAGCCGACACCAACCCTATCATATCAATCCACGACCACGGCGCTGGCGGTCACCTGAACGCCCTCTCCGAACTCGTTGAGGCTACGGGTGGTCACATCAACATCGATGCTCTGCCAGTGGGCGACCCTACATTGTCGTCGAAAGAGATTATCGGCAACGAGTCGCAGGAGCGTATGGGTATGGTTGTCGAGGAGAAGGATATCGAATGGATTCGCACCATCGCCGAGCGTGAGCGTGCTCCGTTCTATGTTGTCGGCTCCACTACCAACGACCACCGCTTTGTGTTTGAACAAAAAGATGGTGTCTGCCCTATCGACCTCGCAATGGACGATATGTTCGGCAGTTCTCCGAAGACCTATATGACCGACACCACGGTTAATCGTAGCCTCAAATCCGTTAAATACAAGGCTGCCGACGTCATGACATATGTCGAGAACGTGCTTCAACTCGAGGCCGTGGCATGTAAGGACTGGCTCACCAACAAGGTTGACCGTTCGGTAACGGGTAAAGTAGCACGCCAGCAATGCCAGGGCGAGATTCAACTGCCGCTCAGCGACTGCGGCGTTGTTGCCCTCGACTACACTGGCACTAAAGGTATCGCTACTTCTATCGGTCACGCTCCGCAAGTTGCGCTTGCCGACTCTGCCAAGGGCTCGGTAGCATCAATCGCCGAGGCGTTGACCAACATCGTCGGAGCGCCGCTGAGCGACGGTTTGAAAGGCGTTTCTCTGAGCGCCAACTGGATGTGGCCGTGCCGCAACGCTGGCGAAGACGCTGCTCTCTACAAGGCAGTAGAGGCTTGCAGCGACTTTGCATGCAAACTCGGCATCAACATCCCTACTGGCAAGGACAGCCTTTCAATGACCCAGAAATACGGCAAAAAGAAGGTTATGGCTCCGGGCACAGTAATCATCTCTGCCGCCGGCGAAGTGTCGGACGTGAAGAAGGTGGTTTCGCCTGTGGTTCAAAATAAGAAATCTACCCTTATCTACATCGATTTCAGCAACTCGCCGCTTGCCCTTGGCGGTTCGGCATTTGCACAAAGTCTTAACAGCGTAGGCGACGACGTGCCGGGCATCGCTTCTGCAGAATATTTTGCCAAAGCGTTCAATGCCGTGCAAAGCATCGTGAACTCTGGCAAAGCACTGGCTATGCACGACGTCTCGGCTGGAGGTTTGATCACCACCCTTCTCGAAATGACTTTTGCCAACACGAAAGGCGGTTTGAACATCAACCTCGACGGCTTCAAGGAAAAGGACATTGTAAAGATTCTTTTTGCGGAAAACAATGCCGTTGTAATCCAAGTGGAGGACAAGGACATTGCTGCTGTAGAGACCGCTCTCGATGGCGTTAACCACATTGCAATCGGTAAAGTTTTCGATGAGCGTATCGTCTTTGTTTCCAACGACGGTAAGGACTACATCTTCGCCATCGACCATCTCCGCGACGTTTGGTTCAAGTCGTCGTGGCTGCTCGACCAAAAACAAAGTGGCAAGGCATGTGCCCTCAAGAGATACCAAAACTATTCTAAGCAACCTATCCGCTACAAGATGCCTAAATCGTTCACTGGCACTCTTGCCCAATACGGACTTAGCGACAACCGCCGCACGCCGTCGGGCATCAAGGCTGCCATAATCCGCGAGAAGGGCGTCAACGGCGACCGCGAAATGGCTTATTCGCTCTATCTTGCTGGCTTCGACGTGAAGGACGTGCACATGACCGACTTGATGTCTGGTCGCGAGACTCTCGAAGACGTGAACATGATTGTGTTCTGCGGCGGTTTCTCCAACTCCGACGTACTCGGTTCTGCCAAAGGATGGGCTGGAGGCTTCGTCTGGAACGAAAAGGCAAAGGCTGCTCTCGAGCGTTTCTACACACGCAAGGACACTCTTAGCCTCGGCATCTGCAACGGCTGCCAGTTGATGATTGAACTCAACCTCATCAATCCGGAATTCAAGCAGAAAGCTACGATGGAGCACAACATCTCGCACAAGTTTGAATCGCAGTTCCTTGGTGTCAAGATTCCAGAGAACAACTCCGTAATGTTCGGCTCTCTGTCGGGCTCGAAACTCGGCATCTGGGTTGCCCACGGCGAAGGACGCTTCAACCTGCCTGAAGGTGTGGAGAATTACAACGTGGTTGCGCAGTACGCCTACGCATCATATCCAGCCAACCCTAACGGCTCGCCTAAAGCAGTGGCAGGT
>CAVAPE010000115.1:0-4147 GCA_963590405.1 Eubacterium sp. CAG:180
GTTCCTCACCCCGGGCGAATTGAATGCCGGTGTCGGTATGACCTACACCACCAAAAACAAGCGCGGCAACGTAACGCTCGACGCATCGCTGTCGCCGCTTTCCTACAACCTGAAGATGTGGCGCGCCAACGACAAACTCGTCGACGAGCACAGCAAACTCGAGCATCAGATAGGTTCGAGCGGCGAGGTGAAATTCGGCTGGGCTATCACGCGCAACATTGCCCTCACGAGCCGACTGTTTGCATTCTCCGACTACACCTATCTGCAAGGCGACTGGGAGACTACAATCAACTTCTCCATCAACAAGTTCCTATCCACGCAGATCTACACCCACGTGCGCTTCGACGACTCGCGCGCAATCACCGAGGCAAACACCTCGCACTGGCAGTTTAAGGAAATCTTCAGTTTCGGTCTGCAATACAAATTCCGCTAATCCCCAATGCGCAGACTCATCGGCATAACGCTCCTTTTCTTCACCGCCATGACGGCGATGGGCATCGAAGTGCCCGACACCGCCATCGTGCTCCGCGGCTACGCCAGCCGCAGCGATGTGGAGTCGCGGCTGCGCTCACATGCCACCGACGACATTGAGGGACTGTGGCGCTATCCCGAAGAAGGACTTGTGCTTGCCATCGAAAAAACGTCGAGCCACGACTACCGTATGGTTGTGGTGGAGTCGGACAACGAATGCGTGGACCGCGGCGCCGTGATGGGCTATCTCTCTACGACCGCCAAGTCGTCGAAACTGCGGCTGTGGCTCTATTCAGCCCTCGACTCCGACCAGTTGATTATGCCTGAGAAATGTATCGGCGAATACAAGGACGGCACAATCCTCATCAAGCACAAAGAACTGAAGGCACAACTGTCGGTCAACCTCATCCGCTTTCTGCCGACGGTGTTTAGCGGCATCCGCGTTTATCCCCACATAGAAATCCCCAAGGCAGAGCCCGGTCTGCACAAAGTAGACCTCACGGAAAATACCGAAGGGCAACTAATCTTCTAAGCCATGCGAATCCTAACGATTATCCTTGCTGTCACGGCACTGACCCTCGCAGCCCGCACCAACACCACCCGCCAACTCACCGACCAGCGCGCAGTGATGACCTGCGCCGAACGAGTAACCGCCGGCGACACCGTCACCTTCGCCGACAAGATAACGCTGTCGGGCTACAAGAAGACACTAACCGATGCCTACGAGTCGTTTTTTGTCGACAACAAGACACCCTTCCGCCTGTCGAAACTAACGCTCAAATTCTACTACACCAACGCCGAGACTGGGCAGAAAATCCACGAAGAGACCTACGATGTGCCGTGCGACATACCATCGGGCGAGATGCGCCAACTCACCGTGCGCAGTTTCGACCGCCAGCACTCGTTCTACTACGTAGACAGTCGTCAGCCGCGCCGTCCTGCCACGCCCTACCGCATACGCTACGAACTGAAAGGCTACGACATCCGCATCGGGGTTGACGAATAATCGCCGCTCCGCGCAGAAAAAATTTTGCAGAGAGCGAGATCGTTAGTAACTTTGAATGCAATACTAATCAACAACAATGACAGAGACAAAATACAAGATGCAATGGGAACGGCTGATATGCAACAAGCGACTCGGCATGGAGCGCTACCGCACATCGTCGGCACAGACCCGGAGCGACTTCCAGCGCGACTTTGACCGCTTGGTGTTTTCATCACCTTTCCGCCGCCTGCAGAACAAGACACAGGTGTTTCCGCTGCCGGGCAGCATCTTTGTGCACAACCGTCTGACCCACAGCCTCGAAGTGTCGAGTGTGGGCAAATCGCTTGCCAACGAGGTCTACATCGGTCTGCTGCCAAAATACCTCGGCACACCGGCTGCCGACAAGTTGAGCCACATCGTGGAGATTGTGGGTGCTGCATGCCTCGCCCACGACATGGGCAATCCGCCGTTCGGGCACTCTGGCGAGCGCACCATTGCCACATATTTCTCTGAGGGTCGCGGACTTGCCATCAAGCCACTTGTGAGCGATGCCGAGTGGAACGACTTCGTGAACTTCGACGGCAATGCCAACTCCTTCCGTCTGCTCGCCCACCAGTTCCGTGGCAGGCGCGAGGGCGGACTTGCCATGACCTATTCGTCGCTGGCTGCCATAGTGAAATATCCCTACACCTCGTCAACCACGCCGAAACGCGGCAAATTCGGCTTCTTCGAGTCGGAAATCGACTGTTTCCGCATGGTTGCCAAGGAGTTGGGCCTGATTGAAAAAAGTGCTAACACCTACGCCCGCCATCCGCTGGTCTACCTGATGGAAGCCGCCGATGATATTTGCTATCAGGTGATGGACATTGAAGATGCTCACAAACTTAAAATCCTCGACATCAAGGAAGTGACCGCACTGCTGACAGGATTTTTCAAGGGCGACAGACTGAGCCACATAGAAACCGTGCTCAACGGCATCGACGACAACAACGAGAAGGTGGCTTACTTGCGCTCGTGCGTGGTAGGCGAACTCGTGGGAGAATGTGCTAAAGTGTTTGTCAACAACGAAGACACCATCCTCGAAGGCGACTTCAAAGGCTGCCTCATTGACCATATCTCCGAGACGGTGCGTATGGGTTACAACCATTGCTCCGACGTGGCTTGGGAAAAGATTTACAAAGCCCCCGACGTTGTAGACATCGAGTTGGCTGGTAACCAGATTATAACTTTCCTGCTCGACCGACTCATCGATGCAGTGCTCAACCCAGAGAAGAACTATTCACGGCTGCTGCTGAGCCGCATACCCCACCAGTACGACACATCGGCGCCGACGGTCTACGGTCGCTTGCAGTCGGTGCTCGACCACATCTCTGGCATGACCGACGTGTATGCGCTCGACCTCTTCCGCAAACTCAACGGGCTCAGCCTCCCTGCCGTATAAACCCGACAACGCTATGCTCAAACGAATATCATTCCTTTTGGCTATCCTCCTCGCATCCATCGCAACCGCGATGGCGTACACCGTGGAGGAGATACCCAACGTGCACGTCAAGGACAAGACGCAATATGTAAGCAACCCCGACGGAGTGCTGAAGCAAACAACCGTCGACAGTCTGAACCGCTGCATCGCCCACATCTGGCAATCGTCGACAGCCGAAGTCACGGCCGTGGTGGTCAACTCAATCGACGGCAACGACATCGATGACTTTGCCACCTCGCTGTTCCGCCACTGGGGCATCGGCAAGAGCGACAACAACAACGGTGTGCTGCTACTCGTGAGCACCGAAGAGCGCAAAGCCGTGATACGCAGCGGCTACGGCGCTGAAGGCATCCTGCCCGACATCATTTGCGGACGTATTATCCGCGACAATATGGTGCCGCACTTCCGCGAGGGCGACTACGACGGCGGCTTGATCGCTGCCGTGGCGCGCATCGACAGTCTACTCACCACGCCGGGTGCCATCGACGAACTCAAATCGAAATACGAGAACGACCAAGCCAAAGAGCAAACCGACATATTCTACAAGTATCTTACCATTGCCGGCATCGTAGGCTTCTTCATGTTATTTTATGCTATTTTCCTCGCCTTCCCATCCAAAGGGTCAAGCGATTACGAGAACTATCACCGCTTGGAGAAGCGCAAGACGCTATTTATCGTCGTGTTCTTCCTCACCATCGGCATTGGATTGCCCGCCCTGCTGGTGCTCTTTGCTGCGCAGCATTGCTACCGCAACAAGAGGCGCAAATGCCCTAACTGCGGACAAAAGATGCACAAACTATCGGAAACGGAGGACAACAACTACCTCACTCCATCGCAGGACCTCGAAGAGCAACTGAAATCGGTGGACTACGACGTGTGGCGATGCAACAACTGCGGCGAGACCGACATTTTTGCCTTCCCGAAGAGCACCTCGCCCTACGTGGAATGCCCCAACTGCCACGCCAAGACTGCACACATTGTGAGCGACCGCACGGCGATGCCAGCGGCTGGCGGTCGTGACGGATATGGCGTGCGCACATACGTCTGCAAAAACTGTGGCAAGAAAACCGATTTGGCATACAAAATACCCTATGTGGCAACGCCCGTCATCATCGCGCCGATAAGCGGCAGAGGCGGTGGCGGAGGAGGCTTCGGCGGCGGCAGTTTTGGCGGCGGCTCCACGGGTGGCGGCGGTGCAAGCGGCGGCTGGT
>CAVAPE010000116.1:0-4052 GCA_963590405.1 Eubacterium sp. CAG:180
GCATCGACACCCGCGGCGACACTACCTACTATTTCATGCAGCGCAACGGTCGCACGGTGCTTGTGGCTGGCTATAGCCGCAGCGGCACGTCGACGGCGCCACCAATCATTGCAAGAGGAATGTTAACAAGAATTATCAACGCATCTGAGATCCGATGGAATTCCTGATACAACAGGAATAGGATTACCAACAATGCGAGAATTGTTGTTATTGCCAACGTTCTGGAAGCCGACTGTTCGCTTTCAAACTGACCGCCATAGTTTATGTAGTATCCTTCAGGGAGTTTCACTGATGACGAAATTTTTGCTTTTACAGCCTCTACTGCACCGACCAAATCGCGATCTTCCACATTTGCAGAGACCACTATCCGCCGCCGTGCATTTTCCCTGTTTATTGAATTAACCGTAGACGATGACCGCACCTCGGCTATTGCCGACAACGGCACTTTGCCTTTCGGAGTATCTATCATCAAGTCCTCAATCTCCGACATTGTGCTATGCTTGTCATCGGCTACTTTAAGCCGCAAATCGTACGGCACACCTTCCTCGTAAACATTCGACACGACCACACCCGATGTGCAGACATCGACAAACTGCTTAAATTCAGGCATCGTAATGCCATACTCCGCCATCAATATGCGATTTGGAATGATTACCACTTCCGGTCGTTGAATTTGCTGCTCGACATTAACATCCACAATGCCATCGACCTCGCCAATCTCCGACTTAATCTTTGTTGCAAGATTGTGCAACGTGGACAAATCGTCGCCAAAAATCTTGATTGCAATCTGGGCTTCTGTACCCGACAGCATTGCATCAATTCGGTGCGATATCGGTTGCCCGATTTCGATGTTGACACCAGGGATGTCCGACAATCTTTTTCGAATGTCGGCTGCGAGTTCCGCCCGTGAGCGGTCTTTAAGTTCGTAAGGCGCCTCAATCTCTGAAGCATTGCTTCCGCGTGAATGCTCGTCAAGTTCGGCACGTCCAGTCTTGCGGGCAATAGTCTTGATTTCGGGAATAGACAATAAAATCTTATCCACCTTTTCTCCTATTTTATTCGACTCCTCCAACGAGATGCCCGGTAACGCCGTGACATTTATCGTAAACGACCCCTCATTAAAAGGAGGCAAGAAGCCACGGCCAAGCGTAAAGAACAAGCCTAATGCAACAATAAACAGTACGGTTATCGTGGCAAGAATAGGACGCTGATGATTGAAACTTTGCTGCAACATACGCTGATACAAAGCCTTCAACTTTCTTGACACGAACGACTCTTTTTCTGCTTTCAGCAGATGCTTATCCTTCGACAGCAATAAATTACACATTACAGGGGTCAGCGTCAAAGCGACGATCGTGGATGCAGCCAATGACACTATAAAAGCGATGCCTAGAGGAATCAACAACCTGCCCTCCATTCCAGTCAAGAAAAACAAAGGCAAGAAACTTGCAACAATTATCAACGTGGAGTTGAGAATTGGCATTCTCACTTCCGACGACGCGTTGAAAATGATGTCTTTCGTTTTCTGTCGCTCTTCCTTTGGCTTTTTACTGTTTTCCCGTAGTTTGCGGTACACATTTTCAACATCGACTATCGCATCATCAACCAGAGAACCTATCGCGATGGCAATACCACCAAGCGACATCGTGTTGATTGATAAGTTGAGCAAATGCAATATTATCAATGTTATAATAACAGATATTGGCAATGCAATGACCGAAATCACAGTTGCACGATAATCCATCAAAAACAGAAACAATATTACGACAACAAACAATGCGCCTTCAGCCAGAGCACCTTTGATATTGTCTATTGCATTGTCGATGAAATCACTCTGACGGAAGATGTCAGTCGACACAACCACATCCTTTGGCAGGTTCTTCTTCATATTGCCGAGCGACTCCTCTATCGATGCAATCAACGATGTGGTGTTTACATCATTCTGCTTCGACACTGTGATCAAAACCGCTGGTTTCCCCTTTTCCGTAGCCAATCCCAATTTTGGATAGACACTACCAATTTTCACTTCAGCGATGTCCGACAGGCGAACAATGTTGCCATTTGTCGTCGGCACAGCGACCATGGCTAGTTGTTCAGCATCAGATGTGTTTATCAAGCCCTTGACCAAATATTCATTTCCAAACTCATGTAGGATGCTGCCGTTTGTGTTGTCGTTAAACTGATTAGTCGCTTCAATTACCTCATCCATAGTAACTGACAGTGCCCGCATCCGTTCAGGATTAAGCAACACTTGATATTCTTTTACATCACCACCCATCACCGTTATCTGAGCGACACCTGGTAGCGACAACAACTGGGGACGAATGGAGCGGTCTGCCAAGGTGCGCAACTCCATCGGAGATGTTTCCTTTGCCGTCAGGCCAACGATCAGCACCTCACCCATTATTGATGTTTGGGGGGCCATTACCGGACTGTTGACATTCGGCGGCAATGACTCTGCCACTGTCGACAGTTTTTCAGAAACGATCTGTCGGTCAAGATATATGTCGGTGCCCCAATCGAATTCGATGTTGACAACAGACAAACCAGTATCTGAAGTCGAGCGAACCCGTCGCACACCAGTTGCGCCATTCACGGCTGTCTCAATAGGATAAGACACCAATTTTTCTACTTCCTCTGGAGCCAGTCCCGGAGCCTCTGTCATTACCGTCACCGTTGGCGCATTCAAATCTGGAAATACATCGACTGTTGTATGCGCCACAACAAACAAGCCGCAAAGCGTGATTATGGCAAAAAAGCATACAATCAGATAACGGTTATTCAAAGAAAAACGAATAATTCTATTCAACATCACCGTAGATTTTAATGATGGTGATGTCCTTCTGGAACGACGCCACTATTGGCTGCAAGTTTCACGTAGATGGCTCCCTCCGTAACGACCGCCTCTCCTGCTTCGATTCCTGACTTAATCTCAATTCGTTTGCCGTCCGTTCGACCAATTACCACTGGTCGTTTCTCGAAATGCTCTTTCTCCTCCTGCACGAAAGCAAAGTATTTTCCCTGTTCCTCGACAATCGCCTCTACAGGTACGGAGAGTACATTTCCTACTTTCGCCCCTAAAAGATAAATCTCGGCAGCGCATCCCGACGGCACAGAACCATCGTTCACAAAACTGAAATCTATCGGCATATAGCCATTTGACACGTTAGCCATAGTTTGGGCGGATATGCGTCTGCCTTGCATTGCGCCAAGTTCAAAGACGTTATCAATGTTTGGCAATTTGAAATTCGCCGATTCTACCAATGCCACATCCTGGCAATAGCGTTGAGGTACCTGTGCCCGCAATGTCAGTTTGCTTGAAGCACTTACAACGGCTATTGGATCACCAACATTAACAAATGCGCCAGAATTGACCAGCACCTGGGTCACTACGCCATTAATTGAGCAAGTCGCCACACTGCTCTTTGCGTTGCCCGTCACTGAATTGGTTGCTATCTCTACAGCCAATTTTGCTTCTTGCAACTCTTTCTCTGTGGCGAGGTTGGACTTATAGAGTTTATATACTCTTTCGTATTCTTGTTTTGCTGCCGACAATCGTGCACTGGCTTCCGAACGAGGGTCTCCTCCGCTCAAACCATCGGAAGATATCGAGCAGATTGTTTCACCCTTATTAACTTGAACGCCAAGACTAATCTTTGACGACAATTGGACAATTCCTTCGGATTTGGCAGCCACGACTACCTGCGACCCTGGTGAAGGGAGTATTTCTCCGCCACATTTTATAACTTCTTGAAATTCACTTGGCTCGACTTTCTCTGTCTTTATTCCAAGTTTTGAGATTTGAGACGATTTCAGGACAATCTCGTCGCCGTGGTCTTCCCCTTTATGCTCGTCTTTATGGGAGTCTTCGGTTTTAGAGCACCCACACATCGCCATGACGGTAAGCACCGCCACAAACGGATATAATATTCTTATCTTCATTTTTTACATAATTAAAATTAATAATTTGATTGGATTTTGTAAAAAATGGAGATGCGGGAGGTCCTCTTTTCTGCCTCTGCTGCAAATCGGCTGCAGGCAAAAAAGGAACG
>CAVAPE010000117.1:0-4010 GCA_963590405.1 Eubacterium sp. CAG:180
GGATATTCCGCCCATTGGAAAACAGCCGCACATCTGAAATGGTGTTAGGTAAAGAGAAGGCGCGATTGCGCAATACACCAAGACATGCTTCTTGGCTTCGCATCTATGCCATCAAACTTGAACCAGGCATTTACATCATCACTGGAGGCGCTATCAAGTTGACCCAGACAATGCAAGAACGCGAGCACACATTGGTGGAACTCGCACGAATGGAAAAGGTGAGACGTTTCTTGATTGACAACAGCGTTGCCGACAAGGATTCCTTTATGGACTTCTTGAATGAAATCATATAAAGAGGAGGGTGTTATGAGAACAACAAACGAAATTATATCTAGGCTGAAAGAACATCAGTCTGCAACTCCATCCAAATGGCGGGAGAATGCCGAGTGGCGCAGGGCTAACAAGTCATGGCTTCGCCACTCCCAGCACATCGCTATGATGATGCTCGACAAGATGGAAGAATTAGGGATGACCCAGAAACGGTTGTCGGAACTTATGGGGTGCAGTCAGCAATATGTGTCGAAAGTGCTCAAAGGACAGGAGAACCTGTCGCTTGAAACTTTGGCGAAGATTGAACGGTGTCTGCAAATCTCCATTCTGGTCAATAACGACGACTGAAAACTCTGGTCTGCAAAATAATAATTGTTTTTTTGAAAAAATTTTCGGAGGGGATTAAACCTTTTCGGGTTAGCGTAGTCATAGTAGTACAAAAACAATTATATAAAACAATTTTTTGCAAGATATATGGGCACAATGCCCCGAACAGAGCACTAAGTGTGAGAACACTAAAAGGGTTATAAAAGAAACATTTTTCATTTGGCAACAAAAAAGGGCACCGCAGCAGCGATGCCCTTTCTTGTTGTCTGTATGTTTTCGTTAGAGTGCCAATTTAGCAACTTTGCCTGCTGCCTTGACAATAACCACACCCTTGGCTGCTACGGCAATCTCCGTAGTGCCTGCTGGCAACTGTGCAGCATAGATTGTGCGTCCAGCGAGGTCGCTAACCGATACTTCGGCTGCCTCTGCCACTGTCACAACCACCTTGCCGCCACGGGCAGCAATCTTTGTTGCGTTGCCATTGAGTTGAGCAACGGACGACGGCATTTTCACTTCGATTTCGTTGGAAGCGGCGCTGTAGATGTCGGCTACCTCTTGGCTTACTGTGTCGTAACCCTCAGCATATGCGCAAACTGTATAAGCGTAAGTCACGTCGTCGCTGATTGACGTTGGAAGGGTCACATCGAAAGATGTTGCCTTGATTTCGTCCTCCACCTGCACTGTTTCGCGGAGCACATAGCCTGCAGGAACGGTCTGCGAGATGGTGATGTCGTCGAAGAAAATCTTGTTCGAACCGTTGTACATAAACTCTACATACACATCCTTCGCACCCTTGGTAAATTCAATAGGATACTCCTTGTAGCCGCTCTCAAGCGTTACTGTCTGCTTCTCAAGTTCGTTGCCGCTGGCATCGAGGAGCAGCACTGTGAGTTCGTCGCCGTCATACATTGTGCCGTATTTTGCGCTGCACATATTAGCCTTTACGGTAAATGCACCCGAATTGCTTTCAAGGTTGAGCATCGGAGTGGAAAGCGTTGCTGCAGCGCTGCCATACGGCGAAAGCACGAGGGTGCCAGCAGCAAACGCGTGGTTGACTGCATACCACATCGGCTGATGAGTGTATTTGTCGAGATATTCCTGAAGTGCGCCAAATTCCACCGACTCAAACGTACCGATTGTCACGCCCGAGAAGTCCTCGCTGATGATGTTCACTTCCGTCTCCTCGCCAATCTTAGTGTTGCGGTACACGGTCAGTTCGTATGCATCAGCCTTCTCAGAAGCCTCCCAGTTGGCAGTGAACGAGTCCTTAGTCACATTGGTTGCCTCTGTAGCCACAGGAGCCGCCAATACGTCGATGATGTTCACCACGCGCACTTCCTCGCTATTTTCGCTCACGCCCGTGCCGTTGGTTGCACGAACCACGAAATAGTAGGTCTTGCTCTCGTCGAGGTCGGTAACCGCCTTCGAGGTTGTTGTAACCGACTCGTTTTGGATTACGTATTGAGGGTTGCCCTCAGCATCCTTCGAATATACGTCGATGAAATAACCGGTAGCGCCCGACACACGTTTCCATTTTGCGGTAAACGAAGTGCCGCGGGCATCGCTCGGCTGATAGACATCAGGAGCAGGGAAGAACTCTGCGCTCTGCTCCACTGCAAGATAGTCGATGAGCGAGCCGTTGAAAGTGAGGCTCGGCTCGATGGTGATTTGGCTCAACGATGTGCCACCAGTGGTGACAAACACGATGTCGTGCCATTCGTTGTCGGTGACGATAATCGACTTAGAAGAAGAGTAGCCGAGAGAGATTTTCACGAGTGCGCCACTCTCACTGAGGCTACGGTAGCGGCAAGTGATGCGCACCACGCCGCTGTTTGCGCTCATATTGTAGCGGGCAGTCTTCAGATTGCCGCCGTCGCCGAGCATAAGCATGCCGCCTGCTTCATAAACGAGTTTTCCGCTCCAGCCCGTGAGGGTAGAGGCGAGTTTGCCCGATGAATAGGTGGAAATGTCGGTGGTGGCAGGAGCATCCTCGCTGCCCTCGGTAAATGCCGAAAAGTCCTCGGCAAAAACCACAGTAGGCTCTTCAGCCTGCATCATCGACACTGTTGCAAGTGCCATGACCAAAGAAAGTAAAAGTTTTCTCATCTTGTTCTTGTTTATAATGTGTTGTTTCTAAGCGAATTTATCGTGTAGCCACGGGGCGCACATTGAAGCCCATGTAGCGGCTGTTCATGCCCGTGTGTCCGTCGATGTCGGTAGTTACATCCTCCACGTCGGTGTCGTCGCCGCCACTAACGATGAAGCCGTAGGCGGTTGACACGTCGTCTGGGTTGAGGTCGCTCGTCCAAAAATGGCACGCCTTGCCGACATCGAGTTTGCGCACGCCATCGTAGTAGCCTGAGATGACGAAGAGAATTGATTTGTCATTCTTGTTGCTCTTCACTTCGTACACAATCACCGAACGCTCCTTGGAGTTGAGATATTCCGTCTTCGTCCAAGTGCAGTTCTTCACGAGTTCTTCAAACTCCGCCTTGGTTGGCATGCGGCACGAAGAGCCCCAACTTGCTGCTGCATCGTCGGCGCGTTCGAGCGTTGTCAAGCCGTCGGTTTTATTGTATTTCGTTATGTTGGTCTCCGATGTTCCGTATTCATAGTTGTCCCACCAGTATTCCTTCTTGGCGTTAGTTGCGCCCCAAGCGAAGTAAGAGCCTTCGGTGAGATCGTCCTTGGCACCCACGTTGCAATCAGCCCACAGCAAGCCGCTCGGCAAGCCGAGGTCCACAAAACGGTGTCCGTTAATGATATAAGCATCCTTTTCAAGGTCTTTGTCCTTATCGCCACACGAAGCCATTGTCAAACCCAAGCACAGGGCAACAACAGCAAAACAAAAAAATCTTTTCATCTTGGATTAAAGTTATTTAAGCGTCAAAATTACTCATTTTCAGCGACATTTGCAAATACGGCGCTATTTCTTGCCAGTGATGATGGTCTTGATGTCGTTGAGTTTGTTGAGCGCCTCCATTGGTGTGAGGTTGTTGATGTCGGTGTTGAGGATTTCGTCGCGCACCTGACTGAGCACCGGGTCGTCGAGTTGGAAGAACGACAGTTGCACGCTTTTGCCGCCGCTCGTCATCTCCGAGAGACTCTGCGCCGCAGCGTCCTTAGAATTTGCCGACTCCAGTTGATGGAGCACCTCGTTGGCACGGCTGATGATGGCTGGCGGAAGTCCTGCGAGTTTAGCCACATGGATACCGAAACTGTGTTCGCTGCCGCCCTTCACGAGTTTGCGGAGAAACACCACCTTGCCGTCGATTTCGCGCACCGACACGTTGTAGTTAGCAATGCGCTTGAAGGTCTTCGCCATCTCGTTGAGTTCGTGGTAGTGCGTGGCAAAGAGAGTCTTGGCGTGGAAACGCTTGTTCTCGTGGATGTATTCCACTATCGCCCAAGCG
>CAVAPE010000118.1:0-3791 GCA_963590405.1 Eubacterium sp. CAG:180
TGGTGGTTGAGGCAAGTTACGACGGCGGCAGCACGTGGAGCACGGTCGCTGAGCCAGGCGTTGCCTATGTGGGCAGTGTGCAGGTTGCTGTGCCGGTGACTGCAAGCAAGGTGCGCTATCGCGTGGCAGTTTACCCGAAGGACGACTACCGCATCATCGTGGAGAACGGTCGTTGGGTATCCAGCGAATCTGCCGACTTCGAGCAGGAGACGTTCACCATCCCATGTAACCTCAGCGTAGGCGACATCAAAACAAAATTTGCCGACGGCACTAACGTCTACGACCGCACATATTCACCTGAGGTGTCTTGGGAAATCGTCAACAACGGCAATGGCGCCGTGAGCGGTGCAACGTTGGAATACAGCCTGCACGACGGCAGCAACGAGTGGATTAAGGCGGCTGACATCACCACGCTCATCGGCACAAAGAAGGTTGCCGTGCCAGTGGGTATCAATTGTTTGACATTCCGCATGTCACTCAAGACCAACGATGAACAGGCAGCAATTTCCACAGAGCCGACAGAAGTGGTTGTGAAGACCGCCGAGTTTGCTCCAGCATTCACCTCGTTCGCGCTCGATGGTAGCCTCGAAGATTGTTACGACGCAGTCAACGACTTGCTCAAGCCGACGTTCAAATATGCTATGAACGACGACCTCTACCAGACACGCCAAGGCTCGTTGATGCTTTGTTATTCATACGACGACGGTCAAACATGGAAGGTTGGTGGTTCAACCACGGCGGCGAAAAGCGGCACATTCCAAGTGACAATTCCCGCCAACTCACTTACGTATAAGTTCCGCATCGGTCTTGCATCGGAGGTGGACAATGACGCTACTTGCGGCATCGAAAACCTTACCGACGTCTACGAATACACGCCTAACAACGTTCTCCTGCTTGACGAGACCGAGACCTACACGCCGATGGACGTGACAGACCGTGTGGTTAAGGTGAACCGCAATTTCGAGAAAGGCATCTACGATACCGTCTGCCTGCCGTTCGACCTCACAGAAGACCAGATTGTGGAAGGCTTCGGCGAAGGCACTAAGATGTATGAGTTGACCAGCGCCAGCGGACGCTACATCTTTTTCAACCTTGTCAACTCGATGGAGGCAGGCAAGCCTTACATCGTGAAGGCGGGTGCCGACAAGGACTATCTGTTGTTTGACCACATCGACATCAATTCAGCAACTACTGCGATGGAGCGTGTGGTAGAAAACGGCGTGACAATGAAGAACAACTCCTTCAACGGCACATTCAGCCCTCGCACGCTGCTCACCGACGGCACTCAACTCCGCATCAACGCTCAAGCAGAACTCTACCAGCCGGGCGACGAGACAGCCGCTATCAATGGCTATCGCGCATACTTCAAGGTGCCTTCAGAGAAGGTGTCTACATGGTGGGAAATCGTCTTCAAAGAGGATATTTCTGGCATCGGCGACATCACTGTTGACGGCGACCAGCCTGTAAGAGTTTACAACCTCCGCGGACAGTATCTCGGCAACAGCCTCGAGTACTTGCCGTCGGGCGTTTACCTTGTGAACGACAAGAAAGTCGTAATTAAGAAATAACGACTTAACATATCTTCAGCAAAAAGCCGCGACTTTCGAGCCGCGGCTTTTGTTGTTCATGCGGGTCAATATTGTGTATGTTAGATGGTTGTTGTAAATTTGCACGATAGTACAATAGTAAACACTTTCATTTTCCGGAACAATGAATATTTTCAAGAAATTATTTGTGGTTGTTGCCGTGGTGGGCAGCGTGCTTTCTGCCAGTGCGGAAACCTACAAGGCTTCCCAGATGCAGATGACGATTGGCTCTTACACCACTTCGAGCGTTGCGACGACCGACATGGTTCTGCTTGGCGAAAACGCCGACGGACAGCAGATTTGGGCATGCAACAAGCCCGAGGGAAAAGTCGACAAGTATGCCCGTTGGGCAGATGTAAGCGATGGCTCAATGTCGCTTGGCGTGGACAAGTTTGAGAAAAATAAGAAGTACAGCATCACTAACGACTACAACGAGTATGCTGACCGCGCTGTCGAGTCAAACACCACCGACCTCTATGTGGTGAAAAACAAGGCAAAGAATAGCGCCGACCTCTTCATCTGGGACGGCACAAGCACTCCTGACTGCGCCAAGGAGTTCTACATCGTGCCGCGGGTAACGATGACGGTCGACAACGTATATATAGATTCCTACTACAACTATAACCAGAAACTGACCTACGCCATCACTGGCATCACGCTCGACGCAATCGACCACATCAACCTCGATTGCCTCACACAGTCGTGGACCACGATTGCCACACTGACGGAACTTTCGGGCACTTACACCAAAGGATGGGGCAATGACGTGAGCACCCGCCGCTACCGCATTGTGGTCTACCTTAAGGACAAATACAAGGTGCTCGCCAAGGACGGCGTGTGCACCGCCAAAGAGACAGGCTTGATAACCGGTCAGCACGTCATAGCGCAATACTCAAGTTACAAAGGCGTTGGTAAGGCAACGATGAATGTGGGCTCTTCCGACGTCTATGACGTTGAAATGAAGGAATTGGGCGCTACAAGCGAAGGCTATCAGATTTGGGCTTGCAACAACCCTGGAGATAGTTACACCTACGCCTATTGGTGGTTTGAGTTGGATGAAGATACAAAATACAGCGCCACCTTTACCAGCCTTGGCTACAATGAAGAATTGTCAATTTCCACAGACTATGTGGAGACGCATATGCGAACCATCCCACGCGACGCGTCGAAGTGGTTCTTCCTCAGAAAATTCCTTCCGTATACCGAAGGTGCTACGGTGTTCTGCTGGGACATGAGCAATATTCCAAGTTTTGCCTACAAATATCATGTCGCTGCTCATTTCAACATGCAACTCTCCGACCCCGTTTATCTGTCGGACGACAAGTCGTATCTCCAGCAGATGGAATGGACACTGAGCGGCGCTACCAGCGAACTGTTTGACCATGCCGAAATCCAGAAAAGTCTTGATGGCGGCAAAACGTGGGTTACGCTCTACGACAACGCATCGTTCTACGGCAATGCTATCGTTGAGGTGCCCATCACGGAGAAAAACGTCCGCTTCCGCGCCATCGCCTATCCTAAGGACCGATACAAGGTGGTGGCTAACAACGGTTGCTGGTCTTCCGTAAGCGACGTGAAAGAGTTGAAGCCTTCGGGGCTTTCCTGCAGCGTGACGGCTACGGAAATCAACACTACCGACGATTATGTTTGCGACCCGACGACTGGCGCAAAAACGTACAAGACCACGGTGGCATGGGAATGCTCCGACAATATGACCACGCTCTTCGGCGGCGGAACAATGCAATATAGCACCGACAAAGGCAAGACCTGGCAAGCGCTCTTCGACATCGATGCCGCAAAAGGTTCTGAGGAGGTGAATGTGCCTGTGGGCTACACCGACTATCAGTTCCGCGCCACTGTTAAGCCTTCGGGCAAAGTAAGTGATGAGGACCGTTACAGCATCACTGCCGTTTCCAACACCGTCAGCGTGACTTACAGCGAGGCGGACGTGCAAGTAGAATCCTTTGTGGCAGGCACGCCAGCAGTTGTAAGCGGCTACACCGACCTGTCGAAAGTGGCGTTGACCTACAAGATTTCGAAAACACTGTTGCAACTGTGCGACAATGCTTATATCACTTATTCGTTCGACGGTTACAAGACCAACGGACATCCGTTGCAGTCGTTCGACCCTGAAGAATCTGGCGATATAGAGGTGATTGTGCCGAACAACATCAAAAGCGAGGATTCGCAGGACGTCAAAGGCGC
>CAVAPE010000119.1:0-3576 GCA_963590405.1 Eubacterium sp. CAG:180
TATGAAACATAATTGTTGCCACAATATGCTCCATAGAAAGAAAATGGCACAGCCGAGTTCTGGTTTGCCGTGTGTTCGATGTCTGAAAATAGGATGGAATCCCGTAATTCAAGCAAAGGATTCTCGTAGGCTCTAAATATAATGTCAGAATTCTTTATGGTGTAAGTGAATTGAGCCCCCAACTCTTTTTTTACCAAAATTGAATCACCCATATTTATCCATTGCATAAGATGGGATTCCCCTGTTTCGATAGCCTCGCTAAAATTCCATATAGACAAAGTGTCGTTTACGCAACAAAGATATTCATAATGTTTTTTTGACACTTTGTCTCCATCTGACGGCCAATGAATAGATTCGGTGAAATGTTTTTCACCAGCCAACATACTGCCGACAAAAAAGGATAAAATAGCCAATAAACAAAAGTCGAATATTGTTTTTGTCCTCATAAACGCTGTAATTATTCCCGTCGTAAATTTAGACAATATTTTGAATATGTGGTGATTGCTACAATATGTTATAAAACATAATTGATTCCTGTTGGATAAATTAAATCATAGAAGGTTTTATTTGCCCGATTGGATGATGATTAATGGATTTGGCATCCTAAATTTTGCTAATTATTACAATATACTGTTTTCTCTCTTTGATAAAAGGCGGAGATTCTATAATTTAGCATTTGTTATTAACTAATTTAAAGAATCTTCGATGGCAGACAACAGTGGATTTCAGGAATTTTCGGAAAAAGAGGCGGTGAAGTTTGTGAAGCAAAAGGTTGCTCCGGCTTTGGCTGCAGCACTCACCGACGACGATATTCTCGATGTCGTTGAGGCTTCCTATGATTTCTACGACAAGAAAGGATTTCTTGATTTCTCCGATTTGGATTCGGATGTCGATGCCGATGAACTGGCTGACTTCGTGCTTGCCAACATCGATGCAGAGATTTCAAAAGCCGATGTGCTCGCAATCCTTAAGGCAGAGGAAGAATACGAAGATTCGCTAAACGATTTTTAGTATATGCAATTTAGCAGAACAAAAACTATATTGTTGGCAGGACTGTTGGCGGTGTCGATGGCGACCGCGCCAATGAGTGCCAAAAAGAACATATTTAAGCGGAGCGGAGGTGCTATAAAGGAATTTTTCAGCGGCGACAAGAAGTCGGAAACTGAAACCGAAACCGAAGAAGTCACCGAAACTCAGCCTGCAAAGGAGAAGGCCTCACAAACCAAGGACACCGACAAGAGTCTGGAGGAGATTTACGACAGTCCGCTGGAGGACAATCTCCGCACGCCTAAACTCGGCGGACAGAAGGCTAAAGTCCGCGAATATCAGCAGCGTGTTGCCAAGCAACTGAAAGCAGCGAAATGGAACGTGGAAACCACTCGCAACGGCGAGGTGGTGATTGTGACCATTCCTGTCAACGACCTCTTTATGCCCAACGAAACGCAGTTGAAAAGCACTGCGGGCAAATATCTGCAACCGTTTGTGGGCTATCTCGACGAACTCGATTTTTACCGTATGCTCCTCGTGATGCACAGCGACAACACTGGCTCTGAGCAGTACACCGACAACCTCACCAGCCAGCGCGTAGTGTCGGTGCTGAAATGGCTAAAAGGCAAGGTGAAAAACGACGACTACATCATCCCTTACGCTATGGGTGCTTCCGACCCATTGCCCGACACTCCAAACAATTCGGTTGAAAACAGAGAGAAAAACCGCCGCTTGGAGATTTATCTCGTACCGGGCAAGGCAATGATCAAAAAAGCCTCCCGTGGCGATTTGTAACTCTCTGTGCCGATAGCGAATATCTGACAATGCTCTATTGCGATTTTGCCGTAAAAAAAGTAACTTTGCGACAAAATTTTTTGAAAAATGGCAATAGAGTTAAAAGAACTGACTAAACGCAGTGAGAACTATTCTCAGTGGTATAACGACTTGGTCGTAAAGGCAGACCTCGCAGAGCAGTCTGCCGTGAGAGGATGTATGGTCATCAAACCTTATGGTTACGCTATATGGGAAAAGATGCAACGACAATTGGACGACATGTTTAAACAAACTGGTCACGTCAATGCTTATTTCCCTCTTCTTATCCCAAAATCATTTTTGAGCCGCGAAGCCGAGCACGTAGAAGGCTTTGCCAAGGAGTGCGCCGTGGTGACCCACTACCGTCTGAAAAACGCAGAGGACGGCAGCGGCGTGGTTGTAGACCCAGCCGCCAAACTCGAAGAGGAATTGATTATCCGTCCTACTTCCGAAACAATCATCTGGAATACATATAAAAACTGGATTCATTCATACCGCGACCTCCCAATCCTTTGCAACCAATGGGCAAACGTGTTCCGCTGGGAGATGCGCACGCGCATGTTCCTCCGCACGGCGGAATTCCTCTGGCAGGAAGGCCACACAGCCCACGCCACTAAGGAAGAGGCGCTGGAAGAGGCAAAGAAGATGCTCAACGTCTATGCCGACTTCGCCGAGCAATATATGGCTGTGCCAGTAATCAAGGGCGTGAAGTCAGCCAACGAGCGTTTTGCTGGTGCGTTGGATACATTCACCATCGAGGCAATGATGCAGGACGGTAAGGCTCTCCAGTCGGGCACATCGCACTTCCTCGGTCAGAACTTCGCCAAGGCATTCGACGTGAAGTTTATCAACAAGGAAAACAAACTCGAATACGTATGGGCTACGTCGTGGGGCGCTTCAACCCGCTTGATGGGTGCGCTCATCATGACCCACTCCGACGACAACGGTCTCGTGTTGCCTCCTCGCTTGGCTCCAATTCAAGTGGTGATTATTCCTATCTACCGCAAGGCCGACCAACTTGCAGCCGTGTCGGAAAAGGTTGCTGGCATCGTAGAAGGTTTGAAGGCAAAAGGCATCAGCGTGAAGTATGACGACGCCGACAACAAGCGCCCTGGCTTCAAGTTCTCCGACTACGAACTCAAGGGTGTGCCTGTACGTCTGGTTGTCGGTCCAAAGGACATGGAAGAGGGCACAGTTGAGGTTATGCGCCGCGACACCCTCGAAAAATCCACCGTTCCGATGGAAGGCATCGTAGAGTATGTTGCAAATCTTCTTGACGACATCCAGAACAACATCTACACCAAGGCACGCAATTTCCGCGACTCACATATCTACGAAGCAAATTCCTACGACGAGTTCAAGGAACTCATCGAGAAGGGTGGCTTCGTGATGGCTCACTGGGACGGTACAACCGAAACCGAAGAGCGCGTAAAAGAGGAAACAAAAGCAACCATCCGTTGCATTCCTCTGGATGGCGACCCAACACCGGGCACTTGTATCTTTACAGGCAAACCGTCGGCACGCCGCGTGGTGTTCGCAAGAAGCTACTAAAATCGCAAAAAAAATATGTCGGAGGGGCAAGCGGCTAAACGTTTGTCCCTCCGCTTTTTATCTCGCGAAAACCGCATCAATAGGCGAAAGCGACGAAAAAAAGTGCGATTTTTTTTGCTGAAAAATTTGCGGGAATGAAATATCTGCCATATCTTTGCACTCGCAAAAGCGAAACAACAGCAACTGCGAAAATAGCTCAGTTGGTAGAGCACGACCTTGCCAAGG
>CAVAPE010000120.1:0-3566 GCA_963590405.1 Eubacterium sp. CAG:180
TCAAATTATAGAGCAATAACGACGGCAACACGCTTTGTATCCCCATCTATATGACAGCCTTCATAGAGTGCCGAGGGCGCATAGATAATATTTCATGGGTTTCACTGACTTTGCATCAAAAGATTTGCATTCTTAATGAGATAAGAATAACGATTTGTAATCGTCCGTAATTCGTCCGACGTATAAAATGAAAATCAGCGTAACTTGTTGATTTTCAACTTGTTACGCTGACTTCTGCGGAGAGAGAGGGATTCGAACCCCCGGAGGTTTGACCCTCAACGGTTTTCAAGACCGCCGCAATCGACCACTCTGCCATCTCTCCGAAAATTCAATTGACCGAAGGTCAAAAGATTTTCTTTTATGTTCCGCGGAGAGGACGAGATTCGAACTCGTGGTAGAGAATAACCCCTACGACAGTTTAGCAAACTGTTGGTTTCAGCCACTCACCCACCTCTCCAGTGGTTTGTTGTTTTGCTTTTGCGAGTGCAAAGTTATGCGTTTCGTTTCATTCCACCAAATTTTTTCGGACGTTTTTTCTGAAAATATTTCTTCGACTTCAGCAACCATCTGTGTTTCAATGCAGATTGCCAAATAAAAAATTGATGCGGAATATTACCTATTGCCATCCGGCAAAATTTATGTAAGTTTGTAATGAAGAAATACGTTTATCAGGATTATGGCGGAAAGTGCTATTAGTTTATTGGAATTCAACCGGCGCATTGGCCGACTGCTGCAGAATACCACAGTGCAACGCTGCTGGGTGGTGGCTGAAACGAGCGATGTGCGTCAAAGTGGCGGACACTGTTATATGGAACTCGTGCAGAAAGACCCAGCATCGGGGCGCACACTTGCAAAGACGCGCGGCATTATTTGGGCAAATCGCTTCCCTACGCTGCGCCATGCGTTTGAGTCGGCTACGGGACAAGCATTCGGCAACGGACTGAATGTAATGGTAGAAGTCAGTGCCAATTACCATGAGCAATACGGACTGTCGATAGTTATAACCGACATCAACCCCACCTACACGCTCGGCGACATGGCACGCCAACGCCTTGAAATACTCAACCGCCTGAAGGCAGAAGGCATCATCGACCTCAACAAGCAACTGGAATGGTGCGACGTGCCGCAACGCATAGCCGTGATTTCCGCCCCTGGGGCTGCCGGATACGGCGACTTCATCAACCAACTGCACAACAACCAATGGGGACTGCAGTTCTACACCTGCCTCTTCCCTGCCGTCATGCAGGGGCAAAGCACAGTTCCGTCGGTCATTGCCGCACTGGATCGCATCAACGAGTATCAGGACTTGTTTGACGGCGTGGTGATAATCCGAGGCGGAGGAGCGACGAGCGACCTTAACTCCTTCGACAATTACGACCTTGCCGCCAATATAGCACAATTTCCGTTGCCAGTGATTAGCGGCATCGGTCACGACAGGGACAACACCGTGGTTGACTCCGTTGCCAACATCCGAGTGAAGACCCCTACCGCCGCTGCCGAATGGCTTATCAGCAAAGGAGCCGACGCACTCGACTACGTAAATTCGCTCACGAGCCAAGTTGTCGACATTGCTACTCGTATGGTTTTCGAGTCGCAGAAACAGGTGTCGTACTTTTCAAGTACCATTCCGCTGATGGCAGAAAACATCATTGTGCGCAACCGCTCGCGCCTTCAGCAACTCACGTCGGTAATACCGATGAGCGCCGCGCGACGCATCGATGCTGCAAGTAAAGACCTGTCGTTTTTCGGACAGCGGCTATCGCTACTTTCAAAACAGAAAATGGACAGAGAAAGCCAACGGCTCGACAGCCTCAAGAAACAAGTGGAACTGCTATCGCCAGAGCGAGTGCTGCGACGCGGCTATTCGCTGACCGTAAAGGACGGACACGCAATAACATCTGCCGACGAATTGCGTGCTGGCGACCATATAGTGACACGGTTTGCGCAAGGCAGCATCGAGTCGACCGTAGACTAAAGCCTCTGACTAAAACGCCTCCCCTATCGCAAACACAAACCCACACGTGTTGCGGCCGATACCAAAATCAATGCGACCGTTCACGTTGTGCTTCATCTCTATGCGCAGCCCAATGCCGCCGTTTGCCAGCAAGTCGCGGGTGCGGAACTTGCCTATTGATGGGAACACATTTCCCACCCCGCCCCACACAGCAACACCCAGTCGCGAAAACAAGTGTTGGCGCAACTCAGCCTGCACAGAAGCAAAATCGTTGTCGACATACCTGCCGGCATAATAGCCACGCATCCTTATGCCACCTGAGCCCAGTGCCTCACGAAGAGCCCACGGCGACTCCGCACTGTTAGTGCAGGCATAAGCATCGAGTGCAAGCAGACAACCTTTCCATAACGGTTGATAATAGTTATAGGTGATGCTGGCGTTGAAAAGCGTTCTATTGAATGTGCCGAGGAACTGCGGACGGCAGCCGAACCGCAGCATCAAATTCATGCCACTCCGAGGCTGCAGAATGAAGTCGCGGGTGTCATACTGCAAGACAGCGCCCAAGGTGGTGAAATAATGCGTCCTGTCCTGCCCGTCGAGATAATCGGCGTTGTCAATCTTAATGATATGACTATAGGTAAGGTCAAGCAGTGCGCCGACATTAAAGTGCGACGTAAGCCTATACACCAAGTCGGACGTGTATTTCAGTTGGCTCTTCGTGAATTTAATTTGAGGATTTGCGCCGCAAGCCGCCCTTGTGATGCCCCAAAAATTCAATGGCGAATAGGTGTATTCCAACTTATAGGAATAACGAAGCCTACGTCCCGGAAAATGGATATTGCCGCTCGCCGTAAGCGATGCAAAGCCGTTCAACGTAATATTTCCAATAACCGTTATGTCGGACGGCTGCATTATCGAGTCCGTTCTATCCAAACGATATAGCCCCGTGGCACCGCCGCCGATGCCGAAACTGCCTTCACGCGTGTAGGACGGCATCACGATGAAGTTAACGTCAAATTTCTTTTCAAAAGAACGGTCCTTATTACCCGTTGCCAGCCGGTCGAGATAGCGTAGGAACTTGTTGTCGCGTCGGAGCATTGCCGTGAACGGACCATTAGGCTCTGTCTGATTTTGCTCCACGACGACAGTATCCGTTTGCGCCTGCAACAAATCCGCAGGAATTAGACTATTGATTTCCTCTTGCGACAACGGCACATAGCGATACTTCACGCTGTCGCTCGGCTCGTTGGCATAGGCAGAAACATTTACCGCCACCGTCAGAGCAACCACAGCAAGAGCACGCAAGACCAGAGTTAGATATTGATTTGTTAACCTTTTCATTTCCGCTTGCAAAGGTACTTTAGGCAAATCATTATTCAAAACCCACAGCACCGAATGCCAACCTAAAGAACAATTTTAGCGCACCAAATATCTACATAACGGCAACACGCTGCGTCGGTTAAGCATTATTAACCAAATAATAAGCATTAAACAACGTGTTTTCACACTCAATTCTTTAAGTTAATTTAAAGAAATATCTAAATTTGCATCGTTAGAACCGAAAAAGATGTTTATATGAACAGTATGTATGAAATTTTGATGGACCTCCCGT
>CAVAPE010000121.1:0-3514 GCA_963590405.1 Eubacterium sp. CAG:180
GCAAGCAGCAGAGCAACGATTAGTCGATTCATATTTCCAAATACTTTCATGATAAGAATATTTTAATGTCGTAATAAATTAATTGTCAGCAGATCAATGACTTTGTTTTCTTCTATCCCAAACTGCGGAATCTGCAACCGTTTGAAACGGTTCACAATTGGGATTATGTGTTCGGTCCCCATTTTTTTACTCTTTATTCGAAGCCGATTTTCTTTACTTTCAATTCTTTGACTTCTGGATTGCCGTCGAGCCCAAGCAATTGGTGATTGATGGCGAGGGCTATCTGGCGCGCAAATTCAATGTGGCGCGGATTCCAAAGGGCGGCGCTCCATGCCATGCGCATCACTATGTTGTTCGGGCACTCTGTCTGGCGAATGAATATCTTCGGATTGGCTGTGGAGTGATACTTGTCGCAATCGAATTTAAGGTCGGGGATATTCGTTCCCACCTCTTCCGTGAAGCGTTGGAATGCTTCCTTATCCGTGATAAAGTCGCCGATGCTTGTCGTGTCGCCCTTGGCGTTGCCCGTGCCGAAATGAAGCTCGGTAGGGTATTCGGGTTCGGATGCTCCGCTACCAATGAGGAATGTAAGCGACCATGCATCCTCGCGGTTAACTAGCGATGCTATGTCTTCAAAATATTCCGCTTCGCCTTCCTCGTCGCCAAAGCCTTTATATATGAACCAAGAGCGGTAGGGGGCTTTGCAGCCAAATTCGCGGCTCACATAGTTGAAGCCGCCAATCATGGCGAGGTAGTATGCGAAGAAGCCAGTGCAGTCGTCGATAAAACTTGACGGCGCGATTATGGTCATCCGCGAACCGCGGTCAATTATGCAGCCGTAGGGGCAATTGTAATGGAAATGCTCCACGGCGAGAGCGTCGTGAGGAAATTTCTCTGATGGTATTGTCGACGCAAGATTTACGAGCCTGAACCCCGGTGTTTCATTTACGGCTTCAATGATTTCGGCTTCCGTCATTCCTTGGCGGCTCTGGATATGCGCCAGTGTGCGGTAGGTGGGAACTACCTGAAAGCCTGACGGACGGTCGAGTTTGCGTTCAAACGAGTTGCGCAATTTCTCACGGTTTTCTTCAAGCAACTTCTTGTTGCTTTCTTTTTCGATCGACTCGGTGAAACCAGCACCGAGAATACCAGCAGGAACTGCCACAATGGCGATGCCGAGGAGACCGACAAGGCAGGCAATTATCTTGCCGGGAATAGTAATAGGCGGCGTTTCCCCAAAACCGCCGGGATCGCCGATATATTGTGCGAAAGACCAAGCAACGGACGTAAAGCCGTTGTCGTAGACATCTGGTTGGGCTTCATGTTCGAAGAAAAAGAGTATCAGCGAAAGAATAAACGTTACGACCACCAAGAACTGCATTGAGATGACGAGTTCGCGGCGCTTTTCGGCAATGGATTCAGTCAGCAGGCTCCACGATTTCATGTAGCGCGAAATGCGGAAAAGGCGCATCACTCGGCTTACCCTTAAGATTTTAAGCCATGCGATGGGGAAGGGGATAAGCCATTGCAGATAATAGGGATATGTGGAAACTACATCCACAAAGCCATTAAAAGTGAAGCAATATTTCAATCGTCCCTTCCATCCATCGAATTTCGGATTGATTTCGGGTGCTACCCAAATGCGGAGCGTAACTTCAATCGTGAAGAAAATAAGTGTAGCCACGTCAACCCATCTCAGCACATGCCGTAGCTCTGGGGAGAGATCGAATGTGGAGAGAAAAATCTCCAGCGTGCTGATGAGGATTACCGCAATAATGATGTAGTCGACGACGTTGTGCCACTTGCGTGTGTGGAGGTTGTCGTCGAAAACTGCTGCCAAATGTCCTTTAATCTCTTTCGCCGTCATTTAGTTATCTTTTCTTTCTTTTTTTCTTGCTTGTTCCGAACACGGCTCCTAAGACGGCGGCGCCGACTTTGCGCTCAAGTCCTTGACGGGTCGTGGGAATGCCCGTGGCGTGCGAAATTTTTTGCTTGACTGCAGTAATGCCTACAGCCCTTTTCAATGAAAAAGAAAGACCTGGTATCTTCATAGTCAGAAAATTAGTTTTATAAATTTGTATATTATCCAAAACGGAAAAAATATGATGATGAATATGAATCCACAGCCACAGCATCCCGACCCTCCATCACGATTGCGGGTGAGGAGATTGATGCCGAGACATGTGAAAAATCCTTTCCAAAAATCATTCATTTCTCTGTCTTTAGTCGAGCTCTTAATAATGTTATCTCTAGTTTAGCCCTAGCAATCTGATTAGTTACGCGGGCTATTGCCTCGTCTCGTGCATATCTAATTCTTGTTTTTCGCAAACTACGGTTAGCTTTATCCAATTCTGAAGTCGCATCCGAGAGTTTGTTGTCTGATAACTCTTTAGATGCAGAAGAACGAATATTGTCAATTTTCTCGCGCAAACTGGAAATTTCCTCCTCTTTGAGCTCTATTAAGTATTTGATTGATTCTTTACTCATAATTGTATCATTGTATATTTAAATTCAAAGCCTTGTAGCTCCATCGGTTCCCAGTTTATTTCATAACAGGAATCCAATTGGAACGAAGGTCGGTTTTTTGTCGTGCCTGATTCCTTGAGCCAACTACGGTCTTTATCATGTACGCCCGCTGCCATTGATAATTTTTCGCAGATTGTGCCACGTCTCGGGCCTCTCGGATAGTAGGCATCATTGGTGATAAAAAGGGCGATGCCTCCGTCCACGTTCTTGAACCTGTTTTTAACTAGTTCAAGCCTTTTGACGTCTTTCCAAAAATCATACATTCCAAGGTCTTGGGCACCTTGGCTTCTAACAACGCAATAGTCATCGTTCTCGAGAAGTTCGCCAAACTTTGTTACGGGTTCGGCTATGGCTTTTGTTTTGTATTTCAGCTCGATGGGCACATACTTACCACCTTCGGAAACCACGATGTCCAATCGAAGTTCATTGTCCCAGATATAATAGGGGTTCAGTACAAATTGAGGGACGAAATATTCAAGAATCACTTCATCGTAATGTCCCGAAAGACGTAAATGCGCAGCAAGCTCCACTTGTAGATGTCGCTCGTTGGCAAAGAGCGGATTGACCTTACTAAGCCACGCTGTTATGTCGTCTTTTACTTGTTGCGTTATAGACGCGTTAGAAGTTTTGTTTTTGGCGACAGGAGGAACGCTGTTAGTGAGATATTTTAACATATACGAAC
Organism: Eubacterium sp. CAG:180; assembly: GCA_963590405.1. Lineage (GTDB taxonomy): Bacteria > Bacteroidota > Bacteroidia > Bacteroidales > Muribaculaceae > Limisoma. The sequence goes on from CAVAPE010000121.1 coordinate 3,209, forward strand.
CTCTCTTGGAAAAATTGGATTGAGCGATTTCGATATCATAGAGTTTCGCTTGTGCGACTGCACGGTTAAAAGAGGTTTTTGTCCACACCGAAGCCAAGCAAACCTTTTCACCATTGCTCATAGTGAGCTGTTCATCGGCTTTGGCAAAATAGAGGGTCATATCGCACTTGTTATTGAATTTTTCAGCCTCAGCCAATGGCAGGAAAAGTTCTTTAACACCGCAGTCGGGGCAGATGTCGTTTGGAAATGCCTTGCGAATGTCCTCAATTGTGGCTTGAGGATGCAATTTCATATATGCGTGCATAA
>CAVAPE010000122.1:0-3498 GCA_963590405.1 Eubacterium sp. CAG:180
GGTCTTAATGATGACTTAAATGGTGTTGAGCATGCTGTAGGGTTCGACATTACAGCGATGAGCAATCAGCACGCTGAGGTGGTACATTCCCTTGCCAAATGGAAACGGGCTAAACTTGCCGACTATGGCATCGCCCCAGGATTTGGCATCTACACCGACATGAATGCCATCCGCACGTCGGAAGACCTTGACAACATACATTCTCTATATGTAGACCAATGGGATTGGGAAAAAACAATCAATGATGGCGACCGCACACTTAGTTATCTGAAAGCTACCGTAAAAAATATTTATGAGGCTGTCAGAGAAACTGAATGGCTTATTTATGAGAGATTTCCACACATCACGCCAGTACTGCCAGACGAAATCAAGTTCATACATTCGCAGCAACTACTCGATATGTATCCAACCTTGACGGCGAAAGAACGTGAGCGCGAAATCACCAAGAAATATCGTGCAGTATTTATTATTGGTATAGGTGCCGATTTAACCAACGGCGAACCTCACGATGGTAGAGCTCCAGACTACGACGACTGGATTACCAAGAATAGCGATGGCTACAAAGGCTTGAATGGAGACATATTACTTTGGGACAATGTTCTTGACATCCCATTCGAATTGTCATCAATGGGCATCCGTGTCAGCCCTGTTTCTCTGCGCAAACAACTTAAAGTAAGGGATTGCTCCGAAAGAGAAAGTCTTAAATTTCACAAAGCACTTATCGATGGACAATTACCATATTCTATTGGTGGCGGCATTGGACAAAGTCGTCTGTGCATGTATCTTCTTCAAAAAGCGCATATCGGCGAAGTGCAATCCAGCATTTGGCCAGAAGAGCACATCAAAGAGTGTCGAGAGCACGACATATTCTTGATGTAGGTGAAAATTCAGAATTACGTATCAACTAAACAAAGAACGGAAGACTTCTTCCACTCTTGAAACTTGTTTTACGTCGATTCTGAATTTTGATACATCTACGCCCTTCAAGTTGTTCATAGGGACATAAATTGTTTGAAATCCTAACTTTGCGGCTTCCGCAATGCGTTGCTCTATGCGTGTTACAGATCTGATTTCTCCCGACAGACCGACTTCGCCCGCAAGACATATTGTCTTGGCTATTGGCATATCAACGTTTGAAGAAAGAATGGAACTGATTATTGCCAAATCCAAAGCGGGGTCATTGACTTTGAACCCGCCAGCGATATTAAGGAATACGTCCTTCATCGCCAATTTAAAACCGACGCGCTTCTCAAGCACAGCCAATAGCATGTTCATCCGTTTCGAGTCGAAGCCAGTCACTGAACGTTGAGCAGTGCCATAGGCGGCGGTGCTGACCAATGCCTGCGATTCAACGAGTAACGGGCGTGCACCCTCTATCGTAACACCGATTGCAGTTCCCGACAGTTCTTCGTCGTTTTCCGACAAGAGCAATTCCGATGGGTTCGCTACCTCGCGGAGACCCACTTGCGTCATTTCATATATTCCCATTTCGGAAGTGCTACCGAATCGATTCTTAATCGACCGCAGCAAACGATACATATAGTGGCGGTCGCCTTCGAACTGGAGCACAGCATCAACGATATGCTCCAGCACTTTCGGACCAGCAATGCTCCCCTCTTTGTTGATATGTCCAATCAAAATCACTGGAGTACCGCTCTCCTTTGCATATTTCAACAATGATGCCGCACATTCACGGACTTGACTGACGCTACCTGCTGCGGATTCCAAATTTTCCGATGCAATGGTCTGAATAGAGTCGATTACAACAATCCCAGGGTTACTGTTCTCAATATGCTGAAAAATCTTTTCCAACGATGTCTCACAAACAATGTAGCATTCTCCCCCATCAGCGCCGAGCCTATCTGCTCGCATTTTAAGTTGCTGCGCACTTTCCTCTCCTGAAACATAAAGCACTTTTCGGCTCCTTATTCGAATTACATTTTGCAGCACCAATGTTGATTTGCCGATACCTGGTTCTCCGCCAATCAATATAATGGAACCTTGAACAAGACCTCCACCGAGTACTCTGTTCAACTCTCCGCTTGGCATCGTAATTCTTTCCTCCTCCCCTGCTTTGATTTCCGACAAGCGTAGGGGCTTGGTCTCCAATTTCGACTGTGGCAACAACGACTTTCCTCCCTTTGTAGATTTGATTTTCTCCTCTACAAAAGTATTCCACGCACCGCAATTTGGGCATTTCCCGACCCACTTTGGGGATTCGTAGCCACAATCGCTACAAAAATATGCAATCTTGTCTTTAGCCATATTCGATATTAAAATTGACGTCGTCTAAATTCGCTCAACACTATTGCCGTCGCTGTCCCGACATTGAGAGATTCTGATGTTGGAACGCCCACAGGGTATGAAGGTATTAATAATTTCTGCGTAACGCATTTCTCAATATCTGGAGATATGCCTTTCCCTTCATTGCCCATTACAACGAAACCAGATTGTGGAAGTTCCTTGTTGTATATATTCTCTCCGTCAAGAAAAGTCCCTAAAATTGGCATTTGAGGATTCTCTTCAAACAGATCCACTAAGTTGCAATATGCAACGGCGACCCTTGAGATAGCGCCCATAGTTGCCTGCACAGTTTTAGGGTTGTAGACATCTACTGTATCTTTACTGCAGAAAATCTGCCTAATGCCAAACCAGTCAGCAACACGCATTATAGTGCCTAAGTTTCCAGGGTCTTGCACCCCATCGAGAACGAGAACCAATTGACTTTCAAGGCCAACGGGCTTTTGTATTGAGTTCATCTCATAGACAGCCAAGACACTGGACGCCGTTTTGAGCATCGACATTCTATCCATTTGCACTCGGCTCACTTCAGTTGCCTCTGCGTCTATCCTTTCGCCATATTCTGCTATCCAAGAGTTTGTTGCAAACAGATATTTTAGTTTAAAATGTCCCAATGTGTCAATGACGCATTTTGTACCTTCAGCAACAAAGCACCCTTCTTTGTCCCTATTTTTCTTTTGCGACAAAGAAAATACCCATTTTATCAATCCGTTAGTCACTTCCATAAATGCAAAGGTAGCAAATAGCTCTCTTAATAAAAAATATGCTTGCGGTTATTGAATTTGCACTCTATCTTTGCAACAAAAAATATGGAATCAAAATACAATACAGCCACAAATGCGATAATAGTTGATGGCGATTTTCTGAATTTCATCACGGCTGATTTCAAATCAAACTTTGAAAGGATGCTTAATAGGCAGTTGCCAACAATCGACCTCACAACGCTTTTTACATATATCGCACTTGACTGGGGCATACAGACTGGACATAACGAGATTGATGTTTATATCACATACGGGCACGACAAAGACTTACTGTCGGTATGCATTCCCTCTTCACTCAAAGAATTAGACGGGCAGGCTTTCAAGGGCGAGCTTGGAGAATTTAGGTTTCACACATTTTCGACAGAAGGTCTGATTAGTTCTGATATGCTTTTTCTCGATTCTTTGGTGAATATAACAGAAGAGAAACGCATCA
>CAVAPE010000123.1:0-3447 GCA_963590405.1 Eubacterium sp. CAG:180
TTAACCAAACGATAACAGGAGGAACGTCTATGATTAAGAACGATTTATTCAGACAGTGTCTTGCGGCGGTTCCTGCAGAGCAGAAAGCCGAGTTTGAACTTTCGTATGGTATCGCGGAACGCATCAGTGATATTCTGAAAACGAAAGGACTTACCCAGAAAGAGTTTGCCGGACAACTGAACAAACGGGAATCGGAAATCTCCAAATGGTTGACAGGCAGACACAACTTCACCATGCAGACCATTGCCAAGATAGAAACGGCATTGGGATGCAAACTCATTGATGTCGTTCACTAGGGTAGCGTATAATAGTATGGAGTGTTCAGTCGATATGTGTGTTTAGAAAATTTCGTCGGTCAGGCGGATTACTCGTATGCCGGTGTTGCTGCGGAGTGGCTTGAGCATCTCAAACAGATCATCTTTGTCTACAATCACTTTCATAGCGTTTGACGAGGCGTGGAGCAGATGGGGCTTGCCTTTGACAAAGCGCACGATGCCAAGGTGCGACACGTCGAGCCCGTCGGTTTTGGTGGTAAGGCAGATAATGTCGCCGTCACGCAATTCGTTGATAACGTCTTTCTTGTAGAGGTTGCGTTTGTTGATTATAGTAAAGCGGTGGCTGTTGTAGCCAGCCTCGAAGTTTTTGATTTCCTCGTAGGTCGCATCGTCTGCCAATGCCGGATAACTACTCCTATGGGTCGACATAAAGTTGAGCGATTTCACGACAGACTCGTTGTTGGGAATTTGTCCGGTGATTTCGCGGAAATTGCCGCGGTTGGTGTTTTCTATAATCCATGCGCTGATGTAGTGCAGACGCGATGCGTAGCCGCTGATACGCCCAGAATGGTAGCGGATGTTTTCGAGTTGCGATGCGTAGGAATACCACGACGGTGACTTGGCAACGGCAGCCTTGGTTAGGGCGACGAGCGTTTCAACGAACGTGGTGCAGTCGAGTTGGTCGACGTTGATGGTGAGATACTCGCGGTCGCCTTCAAGCGTATGGGCTACATAAGGCGTGCCCATAAGTTTGTCGGCAAAAAACGACATATATTGTCCCTGTGTCTTCAGCGACTGGTCGGCGATTGCATCGTGGAGCATATTGTTGATTTTCACGGTGTCGTCGGCGCAGTGAAATCGCAGCGCTTCAATGGAGAATGCGTGTGTGCAGACAGCGGTTGCGCAGACTATTGCTATGGCGAGTAATCGTTTTATCATATTTTCTGAATTTTTCACGAAGTTACATCTTTATTTTCAAATTGTCAACCGCCGCCCGACCAACTGCGCGATTACGACCTCTTTTCCCGAGTTTTCGAAGATTGTTAGATGCGGAATGTTTACTTTTGCAGAATATTATGGAAAAGAAAGAATCGATAGCGGCGCATTTCAATAGGCAAAGGCAGTTGCTGCAGATGGAGTACGACTATGAAAAGTCGGAATACGAGCGGCAGACGGGCGAGATGGGCATACGGCGCAGGGTGGCGCGAGGTCAGTGCTGGTTCCCTGTGCGCTTGGGCAGAAGTTACTACAATTCGCTCAACCGCTTTGTCGTTGAGGTGGCGCGAACAGATGCCACAGACGATGCCGATGATGACAATGCGTTTGAGCCTGGGCGGCAGGTGCGCTTCTTCTACGAGGCACTCGACGGCACGGTGCGTTATCGCAGTTTCTCTGCTTCGGTGAGTTTTGCTGATGCAGACCGTTTGGTTGAGACGCTCCCCTCGACCTCTGCACTAAAGGAGATTGACAGCGTGGCGCGCCTAGGCGTTGACATTGCCTTCGACGAAACGTCGTTTGTTGCTATGCGAGAGGCACTTGATGCTGTCGCCGCTGCTAAGGGCGACCGACTTGCCGAACTCCGTGACGTGATTTGCGGACTTGCGCCCGCGGGATTCCGTCAACTTCAGCCGATGGCGTTTCCGTGGCTCAACGCCCGCCAGCAGATGGCAGTAAACAAGTCGTTGTGTAGCCGTGATGTGATGGTGGTGCACGGCCCTCCTGGCACAGGCAAGACTACCACACTCGTTGAGGCTGTCTATGAAACGCTCCGCCGCGAGCCGCAAGTGCTCGTGTGTGCCCAAAGCAATGCCGCTGTCGATTGGATTCTTGAGAAACTTATCGACAGGGGCGTTGCCGTGTTGCGCATCGGCAATCCGGCGCGCGTCAACGACAAGGTGTTGCCTGCTACCTATGAGCGACAGTTTGAGGCGCATCCTGACTATCCCGAACTGTGGAGTGTGCGCAAGATGATACGCGAGGTGTCGGCGGGGCGGCGTATGTCGCATAGCGACAGTTCTGCCATCGTCAATCGCCTTCGTTCGCTTCGGCGCAAGGCTGTGGAACTCGAATTGAAAATCCATACCGAGGTTTTTGATAATGCCCGCGTCGTGGCATCGACCCTCGTCGGGAGTAATAATGCGTTGCTCAACGGACGGCGTTTTTCCACCTTATATATAGATGAGGCTGGGCAGGCTCTCGAGGCGGCAAGTTGGATTGCGATAAGAAAGGCTGATAGGGTGGTCTTCGCTGGCGACCATTGTCAACTGCCGCCGACGGTGAAATGTCTGGAGGCGGAACGTGCTGGTTTGTCGCGCTCGCTGATGGAAAAGGCTGTGGAAACATGCCCGAATGCCGTGACCTTGCTCGATGTGCAGTATCGCATGAATGAGGCTATAATGAAATTCTCGTCGGATTGGTTTTATGGCGGAGTGCTCAAGGCTGATGCGAGCGTTCGGTTTCGTGGTATATTAGATTTCGATAGCCCAATAGAGTGGATTGACACATCGGATATGGCTTTTGCCGAAAAATATGTCCAGTCGACTGGCGGTCGCATCAATCCTGAAGAGGGTCAGTTCGTGCTCGACAGATTGGAGGCTTATATAAAGAGGATAGGAGAGGAGCGTGTGGATGATGAAAATATCGACTTTGCTGTGATTTCGCCCTACAAGGCACAGGTGGCTTGGCTGAGACATGCCCGAAAGAAGAAGCCATTGCTGCGTAAGTTGGGGCGGAAATTGGCGATAAACACTGCCGACGGTTTTCAGGGGCAGGAACGCGATGTGGTTTTCATCAGTCTTGTCAGAAATAATGACGACGGAAAAATCGGTTTCCTTTCCGATCTTCGGCGCATGAATGTGGCGATGACGAGGGCAAGAATGAAACTTGTGATAATTGGAGCGGCGGAGACTCTGTGTCGTCATAAGTTCTACAAAACATTGATGGAGTCAATTGCTGCGGAAAATTCCTGAAAAAGTTTTCTGTACAAACGTGAGTATATCAGGGTGTTGCGAAGAGTGTTCTGAAAAAGGAGGAAAAAAGTTGCAAAAATATTTGGTGGGAAAGAATAATCGCCGTACCTTTGCACTCGCAATCGGGAAATGAGCCTGGTTGCGATGAAAGAGAACATTGAAATGATGCGATAAAAAGACAAGACGAAGGAAGAGGGCGGGAG
>CAVAPE010000124.1:0-3391 GCA_963590405.1 Eubacterium sp. CAG:180
TGGCAAGTCCGGAGAGCGCCAATGCACCCACGCCGTAGCCGATAAACACACTGTCGATAATATTATAGATGGAAGTCAGCGCCATGGCAACAATCGATGGCAAGGAGTACTGCAATAGCAGTTTGCCGATAGGTGCGGTGCCGAGTATTTTTGGGTTGTTTGCCATGAGCGTTGGTGGGGTTAGATGTTGTTGATATGTCGTTTCATCACGTCCCTGTAGTGCATTCCCCCGACGGGGATTTTGGCGAGCGCCACGATGACGAGGGCGGCGACAATCGTCTGGTATGGGATGCTATCTGTGAGCGTGACCACAAGAGTGTCGTTGATGAGTGCGCCGAGGAGTAGTGGGACAACGCCGAAGCGGTGCCAGAAAAGCAGGAACACGCTACCCACGAGCGAGGCGATGTTCAAGCAACAGAGTATCTGCGAGATGTGGGGAAACTGCGTTGCCGGATGGATGCCAAGGATGGTGCGGATGAAATCCGCTCCGTCGAAGATGTAAGCCACGGCACTCAGAGCAAACACAATGGCTGAAAGTATCAGCAACCCGAGCACGATAGGGTCGTGGGCGCGTACCGCAGCGACTGCCTGTTGCCGCACCTCCGCAGCGTGCCCCACCTTCTCCTCCACGGCGGTGTTGCCCGCAGAAATGTGTGCCTCAACCTCCTCGCGCTCCTGTTGGCGACGAGCCTCCTCTTCAGCCACAGCCTCATCGACCTTGCGGAAAAACTCCATGAAATCCAAACCGTTGGCAAAGCAGAACTCCTCCACGGTGAGTTGCTCGTCGACGGCAGGTGCCGCCTCCTTGAAGAGATTGCGCAGCGTAGGATACTTAAGCAAAAGTCGCTCTATTCTTGTTTTAGGGTCGAAAGTAGCCATAGTTGTAAGACGTGTATCGGGCAAAGATAACTCAAATGTGCCGAAGATTGCACTACATCGTGTTAAAAAGCATTATTTATCGCTGTCCGTTACCGATTTTTATTGTACCTTTGCGGTGAATTTTAGTTAAAGATTGTGGATAAAGGTTTTCAATCTTGAAGTTTTAGGTTTAAAAATTACATTTTTTTATTTATGGATTTTCTCAAGAAAGTTACCTTCCAGCCCAAGTTGTTCACTTCGCTGAAAGGCTACAATATGGCTCGCCTGAAGGACGACGTCATTGCTGGTATCGTTGTCGGAATCGTGGCATTGCCGTTGGCGGTTGCCTTTGGTATTGCTTCGGGCGTGACGCCAACCGTCGGACTCATCACTGCCGTTATCGGCGGTTTCCTCGTGTCGGCTTTGGGTGGCTGCTCGGTGCAGATTGGCGGCCCGACAGGTGCGTTTATCGTAATCATCTACGGCATCATCCAGCAGTTCGGACTTACGGGACTTGCAATCGCTACGGTGCTCGCCGGACTGATACTCGTGGCACTTGGACTTTTCCGCCTCGGCACGGTCATCAAGTTTATCCCTTATCCTATCGTCATCGGCTTCACCTCGGGTATCGCCGTGACAATCTTCTCAACGCAGATTACCGACTTCTTCGGACTTGAAACTGGTGCACTTCCGTCCGACTTCATCTCGAAATGGGGCGTCTATATCACCCACTTCGCCACTATGCACTGGTCTACGTTGCTCGTAGGTCTTGTGTCGCTCGCCATCATCATCGTAGCACCGATGATTTCCAAGCGTTTGCCAGGCGCATTGCTCGCTATCGTTGTGGTTACAGCCGTGGTGTGGGTGCTGCGCGAATACTGCGGGCTGCAAGGCGTGGAAACCATCGGCGACCGCTTCACCAACCTCTCGGGTTCTATCCCTTCGCCTCATTCGATTGACATAAATATCGCCACCATCAACGCATTGCTCCCATCAGCATTTACCATAGCGATGCTCGGCGCTATCGAGTCGCTGCTTTCGGCGACCGTTGCCGACGGTGCTACGGGGTCGACGACCGACTGCAACACCGAACTTATCGGACAGGGCGTGGCTAACGTGGTTGTGCCGTTCTTCGGCGGCATCCCTGTAACTGGTGCCATCGCCCGCACAATGACCAACATCACCAACGGCGGACGCACACCAGTAGCCGGCGTGGTGCATGCCGTGGTGCTGCTCCTCATCTTCCTGTTCCTCATGCCTCTCATCAACCTCGTGCCGATGGCTTGCCTCGCTGGCGTACTCATCATGGTGTCGTACAACATGAGCGGCTGGCGCACAGTGAAGGCCATCCTCAAAACGCCTAAGAGCGACGTGACGGTGATGATTGTAACATTCCTGCTTACAGTGATTTTCGACCTCACCATCGCCATTGAGTTGGGTCTGCTTCTGGCAATCCTGCTGTTCCTGCGCCGTGTGATGGAAAACACTGAAATCCATCACTTTGGCGAGCAAATCGACATCGCCGAGGGTCAAGAAGTCAACACCCACGAAATCCTCAACCTTGAGACTGGCGTAGAGGTGTATGAAATCGATGGTCCGTTCTTCTTCGGCGTGGCAACAAAATTCGACGAGATGATGCGCTCGATGGGCGACAAGCCAGTGGTGCGTATCCTGCGTATGCGCAAAGTGCCGTTTATCGACTCCACCGCCATCCACAACCTCGAAATTCTCATCAAATCGTCGCAGAAAGAAGGCATCCATGTGGTACTCTCTGGTGTGCGCGACAACGTGCATCTTGCCCTTGAGAAGGCACGCATCGAGGCTCTTGTGGGCAAGGACCATGTGTGCGACCACATCACCAAGGCAGTTGCTGTGGCAAACCGCATTGCCGCCAACGCCAACCTTCAGTCCGCTGAATAACAGAAAATCATCCTATACTAACCGTCTCCCTTGCATTTCCGCAACGGAGGCGGTTTTTTCTGCGTAAAAGTTTTGCCGCATCAATAATAGTCGCTACATTTGAAACCAAGATGGTGAAGCATTTGTATATTATAGCAGGCTGTAATGGTGCTGGCAAAACAACAGCATCCAATACTATATTACCTAAATTCTTGCTTGTCAAGGAGTTTGTAAATGCTGACGAAATTGCGAAAGGTCTGTCACCATTCAATCCTGAGGGTGTTGCAATAGAGGCTGGACGCTTGATGCTTAAGCGAATTGACGAATTGCTTGAGGCTGGAGAGTCATTCTCTATAGAAACAACATTGGCAACCAAATCGTATATCCATCTTGTAAGAAAGGCTCAGGAAAGAGGCTACATTGTTCATTTACTCTTCTTTTGGTTGGAAGATGTTGAAATGGCGAAACAGCGCGTAGCAGAAAGGGTGGCGAGTGGAGGACACAACATCCCCGAACCTGTAATCGAAAGGCGATATAAGGCGGGCTTAAAGAATCTTTTTGAAATTTATACGAAGGAGGTAGATATTTGGATTCTTTTTGACAATAATAAAAACAAAAGCACAAGAGTCGCCTT
>CAVAPE010000125.1:0-3342 GCA_963590405.1 Eubacterium sp. CAG:180
TACCCAGGGCGTTGCCCTGGGCTATGGTAGTGTAAGGCTTTCAGCCTATGCATGCTTCTCTGCCCCGCCAACTTAGCGCTATGGTGGTGTAAGGTTTTCACCTATTCCGCGTTCGAGAATGTGGTAGCGTCCCGTAGAGGGCGCTTAAAAAAGCAGAGCCATACCGACACGCGGGATGGTGTCGATATGGCTCTGATTAATTTTAACAGAATGGGTTATTCTTACGCCAATTCGGGATGCTGGCGTTTATTCGCCGTCGCCGTCGCCGGCGTTGGCCATCGGCGCAGCAAGCAAGCAAGCAAGCAAGCAAGCAAGCAAGCGAACCCAATAACGCAATTAATCCCGATTTCTTCATATATTAATTACTTATAGACGCCGCGGATGGAGAAACCTTCAGAACGGGCAGCGTTGACTATTAACGACTTTTCTTCTGTTATTTGCAGAGCATAAGCAATCATATAGTTATTTTGGGGGTAGTAGTCTTCAGACAACTGGCGTGTCCAGTAGTGACCGCCAGTGTTGGCAGTAACATTATCGCCTTGATCAGCAAACGGCAGGAAGATTGCAGCATTGTTGCGCACGCTTCTCACATCGTAGCCCTTCACTGTTTCGTTTTTGCTATTCACCTTCTCCACTACAGTCCAGGTGCAGTTCTCAGGGTTGAGCAACTCGTTGAAGTCTTCCATATCAGGCACGCTCATTTTCATCCACCAACCCTTGGCTTCTTCATCGGCTGTCTTAAACCAGCCTCTTACAGCATCGTCGTATGTACCATCACTGTTGTAAGTTGTAGATATCTCCGTCAGACCATCTTCTTTATTATACTTGTTTACCGTGTATTTACCCGTACTCTCTTTAGTGTAATAAGGATAGGTATCGGCAGTGTATCCCTCGGTGTTAGAACTGCATTGTGCCCACTGGAAACGATTACCATAGTCTGCCTCATTTGTTGCACCAAGATTGCGGTCAGCCCACAACTTGCCGCTCGGCAACTTCATGTCAATCCATTGTACACCATACAAAGTAGAAGAACTCTCCTCTGGTGTCTTGAATTCCATCACAGGGGTGTAGATAATCTGGTCGAGGAACTTGATGTAGGCGCGGGCATAGTTGTAGGAGTTCTGCTCCCAGTAGCCGTAGGTCTTCATCGTTGCATTCTCTGGGCCGAAGCGAGGAGTGATGGTTTGGACAGCATTGTTTATCACCACGTTGCAGCAGTAAGAGCCGCCGATTTCAGGCTCTTTGTTCTTGTGCGAGAACACCACGCCCACGGTGTAGGTTGTTGGCAGACTCGTGATGTCGGAGCGGAACTTTGGCTCAATCTTGATGTCTACGTACGCCGCACGCCATTCCACCACTTCGGCTGAAAGAGAAATCCAGTCTTTCTCTTGGTTGAATGTGATGTAGTTCACGTCAGCGACCGTCTCTCTCGACAACTGTCCGTCGCTACTCAGTACATAAACGCTTTGGTCGCTGTCGGCTTTTGCCATCGGGACTGCCATCAGTCCGCAAAGCAATATTGCTGATAATTTACGCATATTCATTGTTTTTTAATTGTTGTTCTTGTTTAATAGTATTTATCTACAATGGGTTAATAGGTACCGCACGACATTGGACGGATTGGAATGCCAAGATAGCGCTCCTTACCCTTCGTACCTGTAACACCTGCCGATGTTGCGCTCATCGTCTGGCTCTCTTTTGGTCCAGAAGTCTGCGTATAAGTTCTTTCCGACCACAACCAAACCTGCTCGTTGTAACCAACCAGATTCTTGCCGTCGTAGTAGCCAGCAGCCGGGATAAATAGGTACTCACCTTCACTCGACCAACTGCTCAACTCAATGCCGTACATTGTTGAGCCATCGGGAGCGATGCGCGATGACCAAACTTTGTTGTAGTTGTTGATAGCCAACCACGTGCCTATTTCGGGAGGCATCGAGTGGGAGCCACTGCCAAAGGCAAGAGTTGCAGCATCGTCACAATCCTTGAGCGACCTTGCTTCGGTGTCGGGCACATAGCCGGTAATCGTATCTCCCTTGCTCCATTTGTAGTTGTCCCAGGTGTACTCATCCTTAGGCTCTATCTCGCCCCAAGCAAAATAGGTACCCGGATTGCCCTCGGTGCATGAGCCAACATTATATTTCGTTGCAATAATCCAATGAAAATAAGTGGTGCCTTCAGAAATATCTCGAGCGTAAATCTTAACGTTCAGATTCAATGTCTGCGCGTCGCCTTGGGTGGTGATGCTTTGGGTTACATTGCCGTAATAGACCTTGCCGAGCACCTTGACGTAAGGGCGGATGTAGTAGGTCACGCCGTGGTCGAGACCGTGGATGGTGAAGGTGTATGCGTCGCTCTTCAGGGAGTCGCCCAACTTCATCCAGGCATCAAGACCATAGACTGGCTCTTTGTGATACCACGAATAGGCTATGCCCACCTCCATAATCGACGAGGCGAACGATTTGATATCCTCTTTCATCACATCCACCGTAAAACTACCGGTAACAACAGTTTCCGACGTTGCCTCAAAGGTGTTTAGTTTGAAATAGAAGATGTCGCTGTCCTTGAAGAACAAACTGCCCTGCGGCGCAGTGTAGGAACTAACCTCGCCCGACTTCTTCACCACATAAATGTGGTCGCTGTCGGCGGCGTAGGCCATCGGCGCAGCAAGCAATAGACCCAATAATGCAATTAATAACGATTTCATGATTATTTATTATTATGGGCATAATATCGCTATTATGCCCATAAAACCCTATATGCCAATAGGCATTTAAATTATTTCTTGATCAACTTGAAGTTTACGCTGTTGGTGGTAACAACATACACACCTGCCTGAGCGTTGTCGATGTCGATGTCAAGAGTGCCTTCGTTTGAAGCCTTGGCAGACTTAAACACTGTGCCGTTGATGGCAACAACGCGAACGAGTTCGTTGGCGCTGAGACCGCTCACTTTGATCACGCCATTGCTGTAAGCGAACACTACATTAGGTTTCTTAGCCACTTCGTTTTTAGTGATGCCCGAAGTAGTCTCGTTTGTAACTTCAACGAACGATACTTTCTTAACGTCTGTAAATTCATAGGTCAACGTTTTGTCCAGTTTATCAGAAGTTACTTGAACGCCATCGGTTGTCATCTTGATTTCAGGGTTGCTCGTAAACAAAAGTTGGAGAGTTGAGTTTTCGTCCTCGTCCTGAAATTCGATTTTTACTCCTGTTGGGTCGGCGGCTGAGGCGCTGAACACTGATGCGGCAGCAACAACAGCTACTGCAAAAACACGTTTAATCAAATTCATTTTCATTGTTTTCATAATTAAATGAGACATTTATGTAAGTCTGCAAATATA
>CAVAPE010000126.1:0-3264 GCA_963590405.1 Eubacterium sp. CAG:180
GGCTCAGCGACCGTGCTCCACGTGCTGCCGCCGTCGTAACTTGCCTCAACCACCACCTTGTCGGTAGCGTTGCCGTTTACGTCGTAGCAAGCCCACTTAACTGTCTGCACGTTGCAAGCCTTCTCTGCGCTGTAGTCCATATCGCTAACTGTTATCTTCACCGTGCCGTTGAGATAATAGTCGGATGCAAAACTCAGTTCGGCGGAGCGATCCCAGCAGAAATAGTACAATCCGTCAGACCCAGAAACTGGTTTCTTGATAACGTAGAAATGGGTGTAGTTTTTATCTGAACTTACCCCTCGCTCATTTCCCATATCGGTACTAGCGTATTGGAGTTCATACACTCGGTTGTTTTCAAACTTTTGGACTTTTTCCTTCGGGAAAATTTTCCAATAACCATTGATAGGCCAATGCGTTAATCGGGTATTGCCTGATTTGTTGTGACCTGCCCACACCTGATAATTGTCCTTGGTCTTACCAATCAGGTTCATATCAAATGCCCAGTAGGAATTACCGTCACTCACCTCCATATCCGCTGCGTTTACGTCGTAACCTCCGTAGATACCCCTGCGGAAATCGTCAATCTTAGCGTATTCGATGTCGGCAGACTCCTCTGAGAGCCATTCGCCACCCTTGACGAGGTATTTGTATGCGTCTGCTGGGCGGGCAACTACGCGGAAGCGCGCATAAGACTGCGGATATGAAAGCGTATAGGTGTAGGAGCCAGTCATCGATGTCGATGTGTTGATGGTCTCCCAAGTCTTTCCGCAGTTGAGACTTACCTCAACCGATGCCTCCTTGAAGAACTTCGAGTCGATGCCAGTCACCGCCCAATTGATTGTTTGGGAGTATTGCGAATTGTCGCGGTTGTAGCCTACGTCGTTGATTCTCATCGCCACATTGGCAGGAATCGAGAAGTCGCTTGGGAAAGTCGACGTGTCAGTGGGGTCGAGGATGTACAATTCGGCGAGGCTTGACGATTTCAATTTTATGAAATACACGTAGTCGGTATTGGTCGGTATCGTACGCGTCGTAGAGATGTCGAAGTTATTTCTGAGTTTGTACTTGGTGCCAGCGGAGAATGCCTTCACCGAGTTTGAAATGTAGGCTGTGTCGTTTACCACCCAATAAGTGTAGTCCACATCGGTGGCTGTGCTACTGAACGACCACAGTTGGTAGCCATCCTCGGTCTTGCCGAGCATCGACAGGTCAGTGTCGGTGGCTGTACTGGAACTACCAGTGTGCATCGTCAACTTGGTGGCTTCAAAAGCGGCAGCCTGCGTTGTGGCAACGCCGCAGGTCATGGCTGCCACAAGAAGTATGTTGTTGAAAATTTTTCGTGTCATAACTTTTGTTGTAATCATTGTTCCACTTCCGTTATTGTTGCGCATCATTTGTCGGTTGGGAAGGTTACCGGTGCCGATGGATATTGGATGCACTTACGCTCACCGTTGATGGTGTAGTAGATTTCCAGACGGAAGGTGCATACGCCTTTTATGTCCTGCAAATCCTCATTCTTAATGTTGTTTGGCACAATCACCTCTGTCTCGCCCGACTCATCGGCAGCAAATGCCGTCAGAGGGTGACCAGAAGTGTTGTAGTAGTCAAACGAGTAAGTGATATAAGCATTGTCGCAGAGTTGCAACAGCGTTTTCGAGATTTTGTAGGTCAAAGGCACTGACGACATGTCGGTGTAGCCCTCGACAACTGTCGGCTTGCCTGCCATAAACGAGAGTACTTGCACATCCGATTCGTTGTAAGTCACGCTTACGGTGTTGGAAACGCCTGAAACGCCATAGCGTTGCTCGTCGCCTACCTCGCAGTTGGGCTTTACAGTGACGCGGAACTGGTAGTCGGTGTAGCCTACAGGCACATTCACCGTTTCAGAACCTTCAGCAGCATCGATGTCGTGAACTGCCAACCAGGTCTTGCCTTTGTCGGTGCTATACTGCAATGAGCCGCCGCCAAAGAGTGTGGTCAGATTGTCGGAACATTTCCATGCCACCGTGGTCTTATATGTCTTCGCGCCAGTTGTCGGGTCGCAAACGAAATCGTCGGTAGTATTGATTGCCGAAGCCGTCACAGTGCAAGTGAGGTCGGTCGGCGTCAGTTCTCTCACGTCGCTTGTAGTCATCCAGCAGCCGTTTTCAGCCACCACCTTGTATCGGTCCTTAGGATAGGCAATGGCGCGGAAGCGAACGTTTTTTTCCGTAATAGGCACCTCAATGGAGGCATTGCCGTAGTAAGACGCATTGCTGAAGATTGTCTCCCATGTGATTCCGCCGTCAAAACTTTTCTGGATTTCGGCATGGTCAAAGAGTTCTTCGGTGGCGCCAGTGAGTGTCCATTCAAGACGCTGCATATATGATTTGTCGTCAGGCAGATAAACTGGATACGACGCATCCATATTGAAATGTGCAGCGACACGGTATTTGTAGGCGAAACTTGGGGTGCTGCTCATATCCCAGCAGAACACCGAGCCACCATCGGCATACGGCAGATAATATCTGAGGAAGAACCACTTCGACGCGTCGGTAGGAATATGTCTCAACATCGCTGATGAATAGTCGGTTGTGATTGTTTCCTCGCTATTAGTGCCAAGGCTGGTAAAGTTAGCACTGTATTTCGTGTCTGAATCATTAAATTTCCAATAGGTGTATTTTTCACTTCCACCGGGATTATTGCACGACCAAATCTGGAAGCCTTCGCTCGTAGCGCCCAACACCTTCATCTCAACGTCATAAATGGTGACCGAGCCGACATTCATTATGGCACGGTCGACACCGTTGCGGTAATCATATTTTGCGAGGACATGCTGCCCTTTTACCATACCGGTTTCTTTTGCGGTGCACACGCCGTCCTTGGCGAAAATCTTGTATTTGTCCTTGAGGTAAACCACAATGCGGTAGCGGCGATAACTTACATCATCGCCCCAACCTTTGGTGTAGGTGCCCGACAGTTCTGTAAGGTCGGTGACATTAGTCCAGGTCGTTGTCGGAGTGGCGCTCTCAAGGGAGATACGGTCTACTGCATCGAGCGTTACGCCAGTGATGGAGTAGGTCACTTTCTGATTATAGTTTTTGTCGTCGTCCTGATATGTGTTGTCGACAAACATCGATACGCGCGGCACGATGTAGTACTCCTTGATGAAGGAGAGTGTGCTTGTGCCGTCCCAGATAAAGAGTTCGGCGCTGTTCTTTGCCTTGGTCTTCACCACATAGAGGTCGGTGGTGTTTGACTCGACAGCGCGGTCAGCATACTCGT
>CAVAPE010000127.1:0-3240 GCA_963590405.1 Eubacterium sp. CAG:180
CTCTGGCTCTCCAAGGGCAACCTAAATGCATCATACCGCGAGGATTTGCGCTTCTACCACCGCAAGGAAAGTAATCACGACAAACAAACAACGCCATGAACCCAAGAATCCATACATCGCTTTTGCTCTGCTTCGTATCAGCATTGCTCTTTGCAGGAAATTCTACATACGACACGACCAAAGAGATCGTTTTTCCGGCACCTTCATCTGCCATATTCATGGAATACGGTGCAGAAACGCCGTTGATGGCTACCGGTGCGACAAGCATCAACATACCGCTCTTCTCGCTGCAATGCCACGAAGAGACCATACCATTTGCACTTAAATACCGCACATCGGGCATAAAGGTGTTAGACGATCCTAATCCATGCGGATATGGCTGGACACTTACACCAGGTCTACGCATCGTGCGCGTCGTGCTGGGTCGTCCCGACGAACTGTTTGAGTATGTCGGCGACAATCCTCAGATACTTTCCGACTACATTTTGCAGCAACGGAGCGCCGTGACTTGCGGCAACCTGTCGACTGCCGATGCCAACCGCTACGACACTCAGCGCGACATCTTCACCGTATGCCTTCCCGACGGCAACCACACTTTCATCTACGACCGCTCAACAAGTTCGTTTATCAGTGCCAAATCTGGCGAAATCAAAGTAACCGCCGACAATGGGTTCAAGCATTTCGCTGTAACTGACAGCCGCGGCACAATCTATCATTTCGGCGAAAACATAGAGATGACAGACTTCAAATATACCACGGCTTGGATGCTCTCCGACATCGTGCTCACCAACGGCGAGAAGATCTACTTCTCTTGGGAGCCGCGTAAACATTCAAGAAACATCTCAATCCTCACTGGAGATTTCTTCTACGACAATTTTTCTTCTACTCCGCCAAGTGGCATTGACGCTGGCGCCCCTGTCACACACGACGGCACAAGGACGCAACTCCGCCCTTACAATGAGTTTCAGCAACTTAAATCCGTATCTTTTCCAGGCGGAACAGTATCGCTCGAATACGGCGGCGAATACGGGTCTATGCTCAGCCGCTTTGTGGTCAAGAGCCCGACAGAAACCGTAAAGACCGCGACGCTAACCTATGCCGACAATTTCCTTTTGAGCGATATAAGTCTCAGCGACGAAGGCACATATAGGTTCGACTACAACCCACAGCGCTTCATCGGTGAACTGCCAGACTATTGGGGCTACTACAACGGCAAGCATCACGATGGAGAACCTTCACTGTCGCCGAAGATGCGCATCCCATGCCACGACACAGGGCAAAACGTCGAGATCGGACATGCCGACCGCAGCGTTGATGGGGAAATGATGAAAGCAAACATTCTCACGGCGGTGCACTATCCTACTGGCGGCGTGTCGACGTTCGACTACGAGCCACATCAATTCAACGACCAATCATCGGCAGAGCCAATCACCGAAGGTGGCGGACTACGCATTGTAAAGATTACCGACAACCCTGCCGACGGAGGCGACACGCTGATAAGGACATACAAGTATGGCGCCAACGAGAACGGACTTGCACAATGCCAATCGATACCGCACCCCTCAACGTTCGTTTCGCGGCACAACACTATAGGCATTGATCTCAACGCCGAAGGCTATCCAAAGCCGACATTCAACTACCAGATAGTAAGCGTCAACAATTTCTCAAATTGCTTTGACTGTAGCATCGGCGAAACACCGATATGGTACGACACGGTGACAGAATACACAAGTTCGTCGGCGGGCGAAAATTTTGGCAAGACCGTATATGAATTTACAGACCCCATCGGCAACAACGTCGCGACTTGTGACGAATACGGCAACCGCCTCTACATCGAGCTCCGCCACGCCTTCGCCTCTAGTCCCCTCCTCTCGGCAAAAACCGTCTACAAGTTTGCCGATGGAAAATACGAACGCATATCGAAATCGAAATCAACGTACAGGCAGACATCTGCAACGGGAGACTACAAGAGCAGCCAGATTGTGCGCAATGTATGGTCATCGTTCAGCAACTATGAGACACCAGATTTCGACGAAAATCGTTGTGCTCTTATAAAGGTCACAGTCTCGTCGCCTACAGCAACGCAACGGGAGCAGGCTGTATATGCCAACGATATCTACACTGTTAAGCAATACTCCGTTTCGCCGCTGTCAGAACAACTCCAATCCACAACTGATACATTCTACGAAGGCTCTGACTCTGTCCAAACAGCCACGTCTTACACATATCTCAAAGGCATGAACATTGTGGCAAGCACCTCGAGCACCGACTATCACGGCAAACGGGAAGAACTGCGATTTACATACCCCCAACAGGCAGCGACAGACAGCACCCTCACAGTCAACAACGACGCTCAACGGCAAGTATGGCAGGCAATGACCGATGCCAACATTCTGTCAGCGCCTGTGGCTACTACCGCGACAAAGGGCGGTAAATCGGTCACAGTCCAGAATATCTTCTCAAAATACGGAAATGCACTATTTCTGCCAACAGAAAGCACCATAAGCCGTGGCGGCATAGCCAAAAGCCTCGGCAAAAGGGAGTATGATGCTCACGGCAACCTTGTCGGCACCACATCAAGCGAAGGCGTGAGCAACACCTACCTTTGGGGCTACAACGGTATGTACCCGATAGCGCAAGTGAAGGGCAAGCAATACAATGAAATCCGCAAAATCCTCAAGACTGACACCTACGGCTACCCTTACGAGGACAGTTCTGGCAATCCGTCAGCATTGCGCAAATCCCTGGCTCCCAGTTATCCCGTCAGCACATTCGACTACAAGCCATTGGTTGGCATCAGCCAATCAACTGGCAACAACGGCCTTTGCCGGCAATATGCCTACGACTTGCGCAACAGGCTCGCGCAAATCGCAGAGCCAAGCATTGGCACCACCGACCAGTTTGCCTACAGTCAACGCGACGAACCTCTATCCGCCAGCCTCACACCATCCGTCAAGAGCCTAACCGTTGGCGACTTTGCAAACTTCTGTTGCTCAGTGAAAAATTCCGCCGGCAACTACTCTCTACAATGGATAGTCAGCGACGAAAACGGCAAGGCAGTCGGTTTCTCCGACAACGGCAACTGCATCTCAATGCAGCCGCTCGCTCCCGGCAAAATTAATGTAAAATGCGTTGTTACCGACAACTTAAAACATACCTCTGCGACTGCTACAACTTCGATTGAGGTTTGTCCAGAAACAATCAGCCTCTCCGACATTTCAGGCAACGACACTCCACACG
>CAVAPE010000128.1:0-3211 GCA_963590405.1 Eubacterium sp. CAG:180
CCCTTGCCGTATGCCAACTAAAACAGAATTAGACGAACTGTTGAGTAAAGATAACTGTACAAAGACTTTCACCCAAAAAACTACATCTTCAGGGACTTCTATAAAGGGCTGGGAATTCACAAGTTTGAAGAACGGCAATTCTATATTTTTCCCTCTTGCTGGTAGTTGCAGCAGTAGCATATCCGGCTATAACTCCAGCGGCTATTATCTGTGCAATGCTCGTAAGGCAGCACCAGACGCACTCGTGCCAGTATTAACAGTAAATCTTTCCGGTTGCAATAGAAACCAACTAGTTAATAGATGTTTGGGGTGTTCCATCCGCCCAGTTGCGAATTTAGAATGAACCCTTATTTAGCAAAACAGCATATTATCCAGCCCGAAGTCCTTGAGATAAGGCCTTCGGGTTTTTCTTTTCACTCCAGCGCCTTCGCCACCATCGTTTAGGGGTGGTTAATGGTGGAGTGTTGCGCTTACAGCGCGCCAACCTACAATCGGCTTATACCCAGGGCGTTGCCCTGGGCTATGGTCGAGTAAGGCTTTCAGCCTATTCTGTGTTGGTGGCACCCACTACGGGGCGCAATCCCTCACCTATATTTCCATCACTTAGCCCATACAATGGCTTTTGCAATTAGCAATATATTTCAATTCGTGATGACTCTTTAAATGAAAGAGCCGGACTTTTTAATGAACCATTTCAATTGGCTGTTAAGTTGAGGCTTTGCAGTAGAGGACGATGCCGATGATGAGGTAGACGATGTTGGGTATCCACATTGCGATGAATGGGGAGGTGTAGCCCGACACGGCGAATGTGGAGGTTACGGTAGAGAAGAGGATGTAGGAGAAACTCAGCACCAAACCGATGCCGATGTTGATGCCCATGCCGCTCTTCACCTTGCGCGATGACAGCGACATACCGATGAGCGTAAGAATAAACGCTGCGCCCGTCATGGCGAAACGCCGCTGATACTCAATCTCGAAACTCTTGATGTTTGCCACGCCCCTCATCTTCTGGCGGTCGATGTATGCCTTCAGTTCGGGAGTGGTCATCTTCTCGTGGTCGTTTTCGGCGATAAGGAAATCGCGCGGCTCGATGGGTATAATCGTATCGAGCACCGCGCCTTGCTTGATTTGCTCGCGCATACCTTTAAAGTCGCGAATCATATAATTTTTCACGTTCCAGCGGTAGAGAGTGTCGTAGACCGCCGTGGTTGCCGTGAGGCGCGAAATGAGTTTCTTGTCCTTGAATTTTTCCAGAGAGAAATTGTAAGCCGTCTTCGACGCGTTCTCGAAGCGCGACATATAGGCAATCTCGCCTGGCGTTACCTGCAACTGGATGTTGACACCATAGTCCACGCTTTTGTTTTTCACATAGGTATTCTGGTAATTGATACGCTTCACGTTGGCAGGCGGAATCACATAGGAGTCGAGCACAAACGTAAAACTTGCAATGACCAATGCCGAAACCATATAAGGCAACAACAGCCGCCGGAAACTCACGCCACTCGAAAGGATGGCAATGATTTCCGAGTTCTCCGCCAGTTTCGACGTGAAGAAAATCACGGCAATGAAGGTGAACAGTGGGCTGAACTGGTTTGCCATGTAGGGGATGTAATTCAGATAGTACTGAAAAATAGTGGCGCTGACAGGAGCCTTCATGAAACTATCCAACTTCTCGTTGATGTCGAACATCACGATGATGGCAAGAATCAGCACAATGGCAAAGATATATGTGCCCAAAAACTTCTTGATGATGTAGGCATCAAGAGTCTTCACGTTAAACCCTGGATTGAGTTTCGGCAACTTTATCTTCCGTTTCATAACCGCTGCATTACCCTTACGACTGTTTCGTCCTTCCACGCCTTAAAATCGCCAACGAGGATGTGCTTGCGCGCTTCGCCCACAAGCCAGAGATAGAATGCCAGATTGTGGATTGACGCAATCTGCATTGCGAGGATCTCCTGACTGGCAAACAAGTGGCGGAGGTAGGCACGGCTATAGAGCCTGTCGACTTCCGACGCACCGTCGATTTCAATGGGGTTGAAATCGTCAGCCCACTTCTTGTTGCGCATATTCATAATGCCGTTTTTGGTGAACAGCATACCGTTGCGACCATTGCGCGTAGGCATCACGCAGTCCATCATGTCAACGCCGCGCTCAATAGCCTCAAGGATGTTGGCAGGCGTGCCCACACCCATCAGATAGCGAGGCTTGTCGGCTGGAAGAATTTCGTTGACAATTTCAATCATCTCATACATCTTCTCCGTAGGCTCGCCCACCGCCAAGCCGCCGATGGCATTGCCGTCAGCACCGAGGTCGGCTACAAACTTTGCCGACTCCTGACGCAAATCCTTGTAGACGCAACCCTGCACAATGGGAAAATACGCCTGACTGTAGCCATACTTTCCTTCCGTAGCCTTGTAGTGGTCCCAGCCACGACGCAACCAGCGAAGAGTCAGAGCAAGCGACTTTTTGGCATACTGGTAGTCGGAATCGCCCGGCGGACACTCGTCGAGAGCCATCATGATGTCGGAACCGATGGAGCGCTGGATGTCGACCACTCCCTCTGGCGTAAACAGATGTTTTGAGCCGTCGATGTGGGAGCGGAAGTAAGCACCTTCCTCCTTCAGTTTTCGGTTTGCCGACAAAGAAAACACCTGAAAGCCGCCGCTGTCGGTGAGAATCGGGCGTTTCCAGCCATTGAACTTATGCAAGCCGCCAGCCTTTTCGATAATCTCCATGCCGGGACGGAGATAGAGATGGTATGTGTTGCCCAAAATGATTTGGGCCTTTATGTCATTTTCCAATTCGTGGAAGTGGACAGCCTTCACCGACCCCACCGTGCCGACAGGCATAAAGATAGGAGTCTCGATAGTGCCGTGGGCGGTTGTTATCAAGCCCGCACGCGCGTTGCTGTTCGGGTCCACTTTCTGAAGTTCAAAATCCATACGTTTCGAGCAATTTCATTACAAGTTACAAAATTAAGCAAAATCATTGGATTTCCACGACTATCGCAGTCGCCAAGGCTGGCATTGTGCAACTTTTGCGCGGTTTTCAGTCTATTTGTCAACATGTTCTGCAATTTTGGCAGAAAAACGGGGTTGGCATACGAGTTGCAAATCTATATGCGAAATCAATAAACAAAGACAAAAAACAAATAAATATACAACTATGAATTTTGACAACTTTACAATTAAATCACAAGAGGTTGTGC
>CAVAPE010000129.1:0-3078 GCA_963590405.1 Eubacterium sp. CAG:180
AAATGCACGTTGGCGACCGCTGGGAAGTGTATATCCCCGCCGAAATGGCATACGGCAAAATCTCGCAGCCCGGCATTCCCGGCGGCTCAACCCTAATCTTCGATATGGAGTTGCTAAGCGTTTACTAACAGGCTACCTACCTCCGAAAATATTCTTTATAGCATACAAGGGATAAACCCGAATATCCTCGTATTGAGAAAAGTTTTCCAAAGAGGTTCGGATGCCGTAGTCAATACCCTTCTGCTGAAGGAAAAGCCGCATGCTCTGCATAGAGCCTTTCGTTCCCGATTTCACTTCAATCGGGCGAATCTTGTCACCGATTTGCACAACATAGTCAACTTCAGCGCTACTGCCACCCTTTTCACGATGCCAGCAATATAGCGACCTTGGGTCGTAGCAAGGCGAAGACTTGATTATTTCGTTGCCCACAAAAGTTTCGGCAATGGCACCTCGGTTGATTACTTGCATATCATCAGAAGCAAAGTATTCCCCCAAATCAAGACCCAACACACTTTGCAACATGCCCGTATCAAGAAAAATCATTCGACGATATTTCTCGTTTATTTCCGCGCCTAGCGGAATGCCATTTGCCGAAGTATGGGTCACAGGATATACCAAACCCGCCAGTATCAAAGTGTCAAGAGCACCCCTTATCTGTTCACTGTTACCGTCACAATTCACCTTACTGTATACAAACTTACCCAAACCCTGTTCTGCAACAGAGCGGAACACAGCATCGATTCTTGCCGTGGGCACACGCTTTCTATATTTAGCGAAGTCGTCGCGGAAAGAGCGAATAAGCTCCCTCAGAATACGCTGACATTCTAACACATTGCCATCTTTGCAATATCTTGCCACCACTGCCGGCATTCCCCCCAACGCCATAAACATGCGCAATTGCCGAACGGCCTGTTCGTGAATTGCATCAGGGAGCGGTTGCTCTGGAGTAGCGTCGCGTATCATTTTCGCCATCATTTCATCTCCTGTTGCCCAAAGAAATTCCTCATAGCAAAATGGATACATAAAGATGCTTCTTATCCTGCCCACACCATACGACGGAAGTGTCTCCAAAGCGAACTCCAGCAACGAGCCAGCAGCAATTAGATGCAGTTCGGGATATTTTTCATAAAAATACCTAAGTCGGTTGATGGCTTGCGGACATGCCTGTATCTCATCGAAGAACAAGAGGGTCTTTCCTGCAACAATTGGAGTACGTAGCTGCACGGAGAGCAACTGACAGATTTCCTGCGGAGAATAAGAGCCATCAAACATATAATGAATGTCTTGCCGCTCGTTGAAATCTATTTCGACAAAAGTCTTAAACTGCGATGCCAGATGCCGCACCGCTGTAGTCTTTCCGACCTGCCTCGCGCCCCTCAACAACAACGGTTTTCTGTCGGAAGATTTAGCCCAAAGTTGCAGCTCATTGTCTATGTTTCGCCTCAAGTAATTGCCCATATCCTATAATAGTTTGTTTTTCAAGCACAAAAATACAAAACTTTACAAAATTAGGGGCGGAAAATGCGCTAAACCTTATAAAATTAGGGGCGGAAAATGGGGCGAACCTTACAAAATTAGGGGCGAAGAGGGAAAAAGTGGTCGATTTGCGCCTACTGATTTAGGGCATCGACGGCTGCTTGAACAATTACGCGGGTAAAAACGTTATAAAAGAATAAACTCCAGTTGCACAGGCTATACCACCTTTTTCAGCAACTCACCTACCGTATCAAAAACTATGAACAAAGCCATAATCCTGACCATCGCTATCACAGTTGCTACGCTAACGCTAATCGCCTCACCGCGCCATTTTGCCGGCGACGAGAGCATCATTGCAGCAACCGACACTACCAAAACCGTTGCCGACACCACCAAAGTGGCGGACAACAGCCGCTACACTCATCTCTCCGATGAGGACTACAAGAAGGTTGCCGACGAACTCGGCATTGACATTGCAACGATGAAGGCAGTTGTGGAAATCGAGGCAGGAAAATCGCACCAGGGCTTTGTCTCCCCAGGCAAACCGCTGATAAATTTCGACCTTACAATGTTTCGCCGCAATCTCCGTCAGGCAGGCATAAGCACGACCAAATACAAAGGCTACACATGCTTCAAGCCCGTCAACGCTAAGAAGTATGGCGGCTACGGCAATGCGCAATGGGCACGTATGGAGTCGGCACGCACAATCAACAGCGATGCGGCAAACAAAGCAGCGTTTTGGGGGATGTTCCAGATTGGCGGCTTCAATTGGAAGAGTTGCGGATGCGCAACCATCGACGAGTTCGTTGAACGGATGTCGGCATCCGAGGCAGAGCAACTCGAACTTTTTGCGCAGTTCTGCATCAACCGCGACTTGGTGAAATATCTGAAGAAAAAGGACTGGAGCAATTTTGCCTACCACTACAACGGACCAAGTTACAAGAAGCGAGGCTACCACCACCGTCTGCGTTCAGCCCACGCAAAGCACTCGAAATAGCGCGTCACTCTCTATACATTATATATGTATGCCATATTCGTGCTTGAGTTCGTCCATCACGAAGATGCTTTCCACTGAGGCGAGATACTCGATGCGACCGAGCACATTGAGCACAAATTCCTGATAGTACTTCATGTCGGGGGCATGGATTTTGAGAAGATAGTCGAAACTGCCGCTGATGTTATAGCATTCCGTCACCTCGGGAATGTCCTGAACAATCTTTGTGAACTCCGCAGCGATAGCATGATTAATCTGGCGCATCTTCACGTTGCAGAACACCACAAAACCCTGATTCAGTTTCTCAGCGTTGAGCACCGCAATATATTTTTGTATGTATCCCCTATTCTCCAAACGCTTCAAGCGTTCAAACACTGGCGTTGACGAGAGATTGACGCTCTGTGCCAGTTCCTTAATCGTAAGTCTGGCATTGCCTTGAAGTGTGCGAAGTATCTGAATGTCTACCTTGTCTAATTTATCTGCAGTTTCCATAAAAAAAATTTATTGTGCGAAGATAGTGATTTTTAGGCGTTTTGACTAAAAAACGCACATTTTTGAAAAAAAATCCGATTTTTCGTAAACCTTTTTGGATGTTGGTTGTTCTAATA
>CAVAPE010000130.1:0-3074 GCA_963590405.1 Eubacterium sp. CAG:180
GTTTCAGAGCCATCACCGGAGTAAGCAGAAAACGCACAGAAGCCCTCGGCTCAAGTGAATTATAGGACTTGTTTTTTACAGAATACAACGAATAGCGCAAGCCGATATTCGCTTTAAACCAAGATGCGATCTCCCAGTCGTCTTCAGCATAAATGCTTGCTGTCAGCAAGTCCTGCCGTTCGCCGACTTCCCTTGAAATCACTATGTGCGACTCTGTGACGCCCGTGCCTGTTACATGCGATTCACCAGAAGCGTTTATTATTGGTGAAAGTTGCTGCAATGACGCTTTTGCACCCCACCTCAAATCATGAGCCACCGTCGGTCGAAATCGAAAGTCGGCAGCAAATGAGGCATCTGTAACTTTTGACGCATAATTCGTCTTGGCGATGGCATCTCTTTTTAGTATATAGTATTTTCCTTCTTCTTCAATCTTGTTTTCATAATGATCCTCTGAATGATAGAATAGATTATAGTCGTAACGACTAAAACTTGCATTCAGATTAAGCATAAATTTTTCGCCGTTGGTATGTGTCCAATACAAACTTGATACAAGGTTGCTCCAATTGTTGCGAGTTGAATTTTTTTGAAGTCGTTCTGCCCCCATAGTTTTACTGACAAAATGATGTTCACTATCGGTAGGTGAAGAATTACTTACATCCTTACCCCAATAGAACATTGCCGACAGCCTGTTGCGTTCAGAAAAGCGGTGCACCAACTTTGCATTGATGTCGTAGAAGTTCATCTTCGCGTAAGGAGCCATTGCTCCGTCATTGTCGTAGATTTTTTTCAATGTAGGTTGGACAATCGCATCAAAATAGGATGCACGCGCTGCCACATTGAAAGATGTATGTCCTTTCCATATCGGACCCTCAGCCTGCACTTTCGAAGACAATAGACCGACTGACAGATTGCCGTGATATTTCTCAAAATCGCCCTCTCGTATTCCCACGTCAATTATGCTTGACAGGCGGTTGCCATAGCGAGCCGGAAATGCTCCCTTATAGAGCACCACATTATCGACCATTTCGGCATTTATTGCCGACACGAATCCCTTCAAGTGCTCTCCATTATAGAGTGTTGACCCATCAAGGGTAATCAGATTTTGGTCGTAGTTGCCACCGCGCACAAAAATGCCAGCCGTGCCATCGCTTGCTGACTGCACACCAGGCAGACGCTGCAACGCTTTCATTACATCCACCTCGCCGAACAATGTTGGGATTTCCTTTACCTGTTTCGCTGACAACGCCTGTGCGCTCATCTGAGACGCTTTTACACCGAAATCATAACGTGCTCCATAAACTTGTACCCCTTGCAACTCTGCGCCTCGCACCAAGCGAATATTTACTGGCGCACTACCCGTCTTTACCGTTATCGTTAATTCTTTGTAACCCACATAACTAACCTTCAAATCTACAGAGCCGCTTTTGCCTATTGCCAGTTCAAAATAGCCGTTGGCAGAAGTTGATGTGCCATTCTTCTTTTGCTGAGCATAGACGCTTGCCGACTCCAAAGGCTCGCCAGTCTCATCGTCAAGGACATAGCCTTTAACCGACTGCCCCGTTGCCGTCAATGCAAACACGCCAAGCATCAGCATTAGGATAAACTTTTTCATAATTAGTGAGTTTTAGAATGATATTAATGCCAGAAAATTGTATTTTACGATTTCTTGTCCACTGTCTTTTAAGGACACAACATAATAGACATCATAATTTCCAGCACGATTAAATGTTATTTCTGCGATGCCTTCACTCTTAACGGTTAAAGTTACACCATTTCCTATCGCATCTTCACCTTTGGCATTTTCTACAATCCACTCTTTTTTTAAGTTGCTTCCTGTTGGTCTTAATTTCTCCTGATTCGGGATTGAATAGGTTGCAGTAGTGCCAACTTCAAGTTCACCATCGCCTTCGCTACAGTCTAAAAGACCATAATAATTGTCATGGCGATAATAATTACGGACGTTCATGTATTGATATGGTCCATATTCTGGGGCATGACACATCAAAGCACACTTTCCCCATTTTGACACATACATTCCGTTGCCTACATTTACGGCAGAGTGATCTGATTTCGGATAATTGACTTTGATAGCATCGGCTTCTGAAGTCGACACATAATAATCCTTAGTCCAGTAATTTGCAATATTAGACCCTCCATTTGTTGTAGTTACATTTATCCAATATGCTGATCCTCCGTCACTCTTGTGCCAAGCGTAACCATGACAATTATATGTGTTTGTGGAAGAGCTAAGTCTTGACGCATTTGGAAAACTTGCATCATAATAGCCATCCCAATATCCTATATCATAAGAGGACATCTCATCACGCGAAACAGCCTGAACAGGCTTTCCGCACTTTGTGTAAACAGTTGTGATACTTGATAACTTTGTTGTTTTATTTGCAACTCCTGAATTGCCAGCGACACGTCTGCCAAGCGATTCTGTACGTTGCAATGTTTGTTTGCCGAAAATTGTTGGTTTGGACTCAATCTTCTGCATCTGTATGGATTGCAACTGGCTTAGTCTAACTAAATCAGTATCATTAATAATCGAAGAAATTTCGTCTGTGCTCAACAACAATTCCCAATAGCCCAGCCTGATTGGATTCAAGTACAGTTCATGGTTTGTGTCATTGACCATGGCTATTGCCATTTCGTCGGCATCAAAAGACTGGTAAAAATCAACCAATGCCGCAGAGGCATCTTCTCTACTTTCCAACTCTTTAAAGCCATTAAATCCTTCCATAATAACTTTGATACCGTCCATTTCATTGTTGTAGGCAGAATAGATGCCATACAATGGGTAGTCGGCACAGGCTTTTACCAATTTGTCGGTTGGCAAAAGCGCAAGGATACTGTCTGGTATTTGGCACGCTTGCTGCATCTCCTCCAGACTTTGATAAGTAGCCCAAACTTCTGGACGGGTAATCGAATCAAACGAAAATTCAACTTCGCTGATTGCCCTCGTCCCTTGGTTAGTCGCTTTATCGGCAATGTCAATAATTGCTGATTCGTTACACGCTGTTGCCGCAATAATCGGCAGAAATAACAATAAATGTTTTCTCATAAAATAAGGT
>CAVAPE010000131.1:0-2990 GCA_963590405.1 Eubacterium sp. CAG:180
CAAAAACAATTCCGCGGATTTTTATCATGAACAACCAATTAAGCTATAATATTTAACCGCTTGACGATTTTTACAGGTTATTAACCTATACTTTTATCTGTTCTAAACCTACTCAATTTGTATGGTTTTTGAATAAGACACAAATTTGAATTGTTTTTTATAGTTAATCAGTGATTTAGTGTAGCAATCTTAGAGCAATGCACATTAGAGCCCTTTTGTGCATTTTTATGGGTGTAGATTTACGTAAGTCAGTTTTTTTGATTAAATTTGCAACCTATATGTAAAGTCACGTATAGATAGTTTATGTAAAACAATAAAATTAACCCTATAAACTATGAAGTTATTACAGGCGAAATTGGCAAAATACGACGCTCCCCAAAAAGCCAAAGCGGCGGGTGTATACCCATATTTCCGCAAGATTGAAAGCGAGCAAGACACCGAGGTGCTTATCAACGGCAAGAAAGTGCTTATGTTCGGTTCGAACAGTTACCTCGGCCTCACTAATCACCCTAAAGTCATCGAAGCAGCAGTTGCTGCCACTAAGAAGTACGGCACAGGCTGTGCTGGTTCACGATTCCTTAACGGCACCCTCGACATTCACGTTGCCTTGGAAAACAGATTGGCGAAATTCGTCGGCAAGGACGAAGCCATCATCTATTCGACAGGATTTCAGGTAAACCTTGGTGTTGCATCCTGCCTCACTGGTCGTGAAGACTACATTCTCTGGGACGAACTCGACCACGCTTCGATTATCGAAGGCTGCCGCTTGTCGCTCTCAAAGAAGATCAAATACAAACACAACGACATGCAGAGCCTCGAAGAGAAACTGCAGATGTGCGACCCCGACAAGATTAAGTTGATTATCACCGACGGCGTGTTCTCAATGGAAGGCGACGTTGCAAAATTGCCTGAGATTGTCGAATTGGCAAAGAAATACAACGCAGCAGTCTACGTTGACGAAGCACACGGCATCGGCGTGTTTGGCAACCAAGGCCGCGGCACATGCGACCACTTCGGCGTAACTAAGGATGTTGACTTGATTATGGGCACATTCAGCAAATCGTTTGCTGCCCTCGGCGGTTTCATCGCTACCGACTCTGTTACAGCCAACTATCTCCGCCACAACTCTCGTTCCTACATCTTCAGCGCAAGTATCACTCCTGCCTCAACAGCAGCAGTCAATGCAGCGCTCGACATTATGGAAAGCGAGCCAGAGCGCATCGAGCATCTTTGGAAAGTCACCAACTATGCACTCGAAGGTTTCCGCAACATCGGTTGCGAGATTGGACACACTTCTACGCCAATCATCCCACTGTTCATCCGCGACAACGACAAGACATTTGCCATCACCCGCGACTTGCTGGAGGAAGGCATCTTCGTCAACCCAGTCGTTTCGCCGGCAGTGCCTTCGCAGGACACTCTCATCCGCTTCAGCCTGATGGCTACCCACACCATCGAGCAGGTTGACCACGCTCTCGAAAGCATCCAAAAGGTATTCAAGAAATACGACATCATTAAATAAGCACCAACTGCTTAAACACAACAGAGGCGAAATCTTTCGGATTTCGCCTTTGTTGTGTTTTTACCCTACTGACAATTACTTGTTCGCTTCAATCAGGGCGACGAGTTGGTCCTTCTTGACGGTTCCCGACTTGCGGGCTATTTCTTTGCCGTCCTTCACAAAGACGATTGTCGGGATTGCCATGATGCCGAATTTGGCAGCGACCTCAACGTTTTCTTCCACGTCGCATTTGCGCACGTCGACCACGCCGTCGTATTCCGCAGCGAGTTCGTCGACAATAGGCGACATCTTCTTGCACGGGCCGCACCATTCAGCCCAAAAATCGATAACGATAAGGTTCTTTTGAGCAAGCAACTGCTCCATTTCATTATCGGTAAATTCTTTTGCCATAGTTAGTTTATTTTCAATTTATTACTATTTTTTTCTATCTCTTGAAATCTGATACTTGATGCCGAGGTCGTCCAACTGCATAATGAGGTTCTTCGTGAGATGCAGTTTTCGTTCCGACGACATCGAGAAAGCACGGTTGTGCTGCTCGTTTATGATTGTGACGCTCAGCGGAGTTGCATCTTCGTCGCCTTTCACCAGATTCTCGTCGAGAAGACTTGTCAACACATCCGTCTCCAAGTCCTTCTCTGTAATATTCAAGGTAATGCCCTTAATCACACGTCCGTGGATTTCGTCGAGCAACTGAATATTCTTTATGGTCATGTACGACTTGTCGTTGTATCTTCCCTTGCGGTAGCCGTAGGTCACGAGAATTGCATTGCCCTTGATGCCGTACTTATTGTAGTTGATGTAGTCCTGGTCGAACAGGCGGATTTCCGCCGAGCCCGTATAGTCCTCTATCTTGATGATGCCGAATTGCGTGCCGCGCTTCGACGTGAGGTTCTTCACCTCCACCACAAGTCCGCCGACGGTGTATTCTGCTTCGGGATCAGGCTCTTCCGTGCCGAAATCCTTTGCCTGCACAGAGCAGCCGAAGGTCAGTTCCAGATAATAGTTGTCCAACGGATGCGCCGACAAATACATTCCCACGAGTTCCTTCTCGTAGTTCAAGCGCTCGATGTCAGGCCAGCGTTCGCGCCCAGGCATTTCAGGTTTCACCGTCTCTATTTCCTCGATGTCGCCAAACAGCGATGCCGTCTGGTTCGCCTTGCTCGTCTGGAACATCTGCCCATAGCGTATCAGCGCCTCGCTGAACGACGGATTAAACTCGTCGGCCTTGAAATCCTCGCGCCTTACGCCCTCGAAGCAATCGAACGCGCCCGAGAGAGCGAGGCTGTCGAGCACCTTGCGGTTGCACATACTCAGGTTGATGCGCTCCACGAGGTCGAAAATCGACTTATATTCGCCGTGGGCATCGCGCTCGTCGAGGATTGCCTGCACGGCATTGACGCCCACGCCTTTGATACCAGCAAGACCGAAACGGATTTCGCCAACTTTATTTACGCTAAACTTTGCGCGG
>CAVAPE010000132.1:0-2959 GCA_963590405.1 Eubacterium sp. CAG:180
TACGTCTGTGTCCGTTTGTTTCCGAGGCGCAGCCTATCTTATCAAAAGATAGCGCAAGCCGCCCCCTCGCAAGACGCACCTTCAGTTTTAACATTATTTAAACGCAGTATTTGCCCTGTTAAGCGTTTTATAAATAAAAACAGGACTGAGATGAAAAAGATATTTGTTTTGACAATGCTCGCTGCCGTGGCAATCGCCATCGGCTGCCAGTCGTGCAACAACGACGACACGGAAAATACTGCAATAGCCAACGCCCTCGTAACGGCAAAAACCGCCTCCGACGGCACGTTCTATCTGCAACTCGACAACAGCACAACGGCTCTGCCTACCAACCTCAAAAAGTCGCCTTTCGACGGCAAGCAGGTGCGTGCGCTCGCCAACATACAGAAGGTCGACGACGCCCACGACGGCTACACTACGGCGGTGAAGGTGAACTGGATTGACAGCATCCTCACCAAGCAACTTGCGCCGGCAACTGCCGACAACGTAACGACCTACGGCAACGACCCTATCGAGATTGTCCGCGACTGGGTGACCATCGCCGAGGACGGCTATCTCACGCTTCGTTTCCGCACGGTTTGGGGCGGCACGGGCACGACCCACACCATCAACCTCGTGAAGAGCGGCGACGCGGATGCGCCCTACGTGCTCCAGTTGCGCCACAACGCCAAGGGCGACACGAGCGGCGTGGCTGGCGATGCACTTGTGGCGTTCGACCTCTCATCGCTTCCCGACACTAAGGACGAAACAGTGACACTGACCATCAAATGGATGTCGTTTACAGGCGAAAAGTCGACCACATTCAAGTACTGTAGCCGCAAGAGCGGCGGCGCAACGCAGATACCGTTTACCGATGCTTTGAACAACGGATTAATAAAATAGTTAGAGAATCGCCGACAAGCGATTATATTTACTTAATTTCTAAACTACAATAATGAAAAAGTTAATGTTTCTAACTGTGGCAATGGCAGCAATGCTCTGCTCTTGCCACACTTCGAAGACCGCCGACAAGGAACAGGTCGATGCCGTAACTTCTGCCACACAAATGGCTGAAATCCCTTACACAATAGCCGACCGCTACTTTGTGCGCAACGACGTGAAGAAATTGCCTAACGGTAAATTCGCCACGCAGAAAGATTTTGAAGAAAGTTTCGGAATGGCGACAGTGATGGGCGAAAACGGCAAGCCCACAGAAATTGATTTTGCAAAACAGTTTGTCATTGCGGTGAGCCAACCAGTGACCGATAGGGACACGGAAATAACGCCGATAAGCCTGAAGAGCGACGGCGACGGCGGTTTGGTATTCTCCTACCGCGTGAAGAAAGGCAAAAAGCGCTCTTTCAGCACCGTGCCTTTGCTGGTTGTGGTGGTCGACAAGAAATACAAAGGCTACGTTAGACTCTACGAAATCAAATAGCCCCCAATTTTCTCATAACAAAACGACAAGCGCGACAGTGATGCTGCCGCGCTTGCCATTTTTTTGTAGCTCCGCCGAGAATCGAACTCGGATCTAAAGTTTAGGAAACTTCTATTCTATCCGTTGAACTACAGAGCCAGCCTATGTTTGTGCGTACAAAATTACAAAAATTTTGTGTTCCGCAAAATGCCGATGTCCGCTTATCGCTCGATTGTGGCTGTAAGACCGCTCTCCTTAATCAGCGCATTGATGTCGGCCTCGGTGCGGTTAAACGGCCCTGAGTGCTCAAGTTTGAGCGACGACATTGCCGCTGCAAAGCATCCCGCTTCGGCAATCGTCGCGCCGCAAGCACGCTTGTAGAGATAGCCTGTGGAATAGGTGTCGCCGCAGCCTGTGGCATCGACCACCTCGCGCGTTGGGAACGCTGGCACTATGGTAAACTCGTTGCCATCGTAGATTACCGACCCGTAACTGCCAAGGGTGATGCACACCTCTTTCACACCCCAACTGGCGAGCGTCAGCGCAGCGGCCTTCACCTCCGAGTGACCCGTGAGCGCCTCAATCTCAAACTCATTAACCTTGAGGATGTCCACATAGCGCAGATAGTCGCACTTGTTCTTCCAGTCGATGGAATAAACCTTCTCGCCGCGCACCTCGCGCAGATAGCCCTGGGCGTCGACTGAGAGAGTGCCTTTGGCTGAAAGCATCTCAAACACGTCGATGGAGAAATCGTCGGCAAGGAGCGAGCCGAGGTGATAGATGTCGGCCTCGATGTTGCTCAGCGACTGCGCAGTGAAAGGGTCGGCCTTTGCCAGCACGCGCTGGGTGCGGCTATTCTGGTTTGCGCCATATTTGTTCTCAAAAAACACCGTGTGGCGAGTGGGTAGCACCACCACGTCAACGCCGAGGGCACGAATATCGTCGACCGACTTCATCTCGCTTTCAGCCACAGCCGTAACGAGTTGAAAATTAGCGTTGGGATTGATGCTATTGATGCCGTGTGCAAAGTAGAACGAAGTGCCGCCCGGCATCTCCACTTCGGTCTTAGGGGTAATGATTTTGTCGAGCGTAATATGCCCGATGCAACATATCTTTTTCATCAAATGTCCGTAATTGAAATTCTGCAAGTCGCAAAGATAGTCAAAATTTCTGACAATCCAATCCCCCACCCCATCCGAAGGCTATCCTAAAATGCCACCATTTCGCCCTTCGAATTTGAATACGTGGGGCTCGCCGCTATTTTTCATACCCCTCATAATAATAGCTCTGCTCTATTCCCTTGAATATCACTTCGCGGTTCTCCGTGTCGGATGTGAGGTTTTGCGAGAGCAGATAGCGCAGTTCGAGGTCGTTGATAGGGGAGCGTTCCATGGCTGAGAGATATTGGTCTTTGTCCACAAACTGCCAGTTAACCACCTTGCCGAGCGAACGTTTGAGCATCATGTCGAGCCAGATGCGAGTGGAGCGGCCATTGCCCTCCATGAAAGGATGACACACGTTCATCTCGACATACTTCTCAATGATATGTTCAAAGGTGTCTTC
>CAVAPE010000133.1:0-2880 GCA_963590405.1 Eubacterium sp. CAG:180
TCGTTGTCCTGTCGAATGGTCTTATCGTAGAGCAGGGCACACATCAGCAATTATTAGCAAATAAAGGTGAATATTACTCGTTAATAAAAAATCAAGTAGATTATGTCGGGTGAAAATGAAAATCTTCCAGACGTGTCAATTATTGTCCCTGCATATAATGCCGCCAAGACGATTAAGGTCTGTGTAGACTCTATTTTCAAAATAACAGAATATAGGATTGAAACAATAGTTGTCGATGATGGTTCATTCGATGGTACGCTCGAGATCCTCGGCAATGTTCCTATACCTGAAAATCATAGCTTGGTTGTAAAGTCGACAAGCAACAAAGGCGTCTCTTCTGCTAGAAATTCGGGTCTTGACATTGCCCGCGGAAACGTTGTCGCATTTGTTGATAGTGATGATACGATTCGTCCAAATCCTTTTATGGAACTTCTCTCAAAATTTTTTGCATCTCAATGCGATGTAGCGGTTGGTGGTGTTTGTATTTGTTATGTTGATGGACATCGTGAATATAGACAGGTTTCATCTCAATTTTGTAATTCGGTCGTCACAGGCGAAAAAACTTTTATGAACCTTATGGAAAGTGAATCGTTTACGCCTTTGGTATTCGCTTATCTTTGGAGGAGAGATTGTATCATTAGAAACAATCTAAGATTTCATTATCGTATGTCTGAAGATGATTTGTGGACTACAGAGGCATTGTGCATGGCTAGCAAAGTAATGCTGACAGATATAGTTCATTACAACTACATTAAACGAGAGCAGTCGATTACGGCATCAAATGTGGCAAGTGTTTTGCGTATAGCAAGTCATGATGCAGTTGCAATGCATTTGTTTCAATTTTTGACCACTTCAAATCTGTCTGTCGCAACAAAGGGCTGGATTGCTTGTAAAATACTTTATCTGCTTTGTGATGTGTTGAAGACTGCCCGCCTATTGGCATTACGTAGAGATGTCTCCCTAAAATTGTGCTATAGGCTGAAATCATATATTGTCGAAAGTAATAATCTTCAAATAAAACGCATCGGTTTCTTGTATCTAGTTAGAATCCAAGAATTAGTCAAACAATGAAAACAGGCGCTGGGGATGCCGGCGCCTGTTTTCTTGTCGGGGTATGTGTGTGGATTATTTTACGGGGATTTTTTCGATGCGGCGCTCGTGGCGTCCGCCTTCAAAGTCGGTCGACAGGAATGTCTTTACCATCTTGATGGCTTCTTCG
Organism: Eubacterium sp. CAG:180; assembly: GCA_963590405.1. Lineage (GTDB taxonomy): Bacteria > Bacteroidota > Bacteroidia > Bacteroidales > Muribaculaceae > Limisoma. Next base: position 1,220 of record CAVAPE010000133.1, read on the forward strand.
TGGCTAACGAAGCGTCCTGGCATGGCAAGCACGTTGGCGTTGTTGTGCTGGCGCGAAAGTGCTGCAACTTCGGGAATCCAGCAGAGGGCAGCACGGATGCCCTGATGCTTGTTGAGGGTCATGCTGATGCCTTCGCCACTGCCGCAAACGGCAATGCCGGGATAACATTCGCCCTTTTCTACAGCCTCGGCGCATGGGTGCGCGAAGTCGGGGTAGTCGCAACTGTCGGTGGAGTGGGTGCCGAAGTCTTTGTAGGCTATGCCTTGCGATTCAAGATATGCCTTGATGGCTTCTTTGGTGTCAAATCCGGCGTGATCGCTGCAGAGCGCCACCGGACAATTTGGTTTTAGAATGCTCATATTTTCGTGATTTTATTGATTGTTCCTGATTTTCTTCAAAATCTTGCGTTGGTCCACGCACTGCGGAATTTCATTTTCGTAGTGAGTGACATAGACAAGGGTGGTCACGTCGCTGTCGACAATCTGCCCGATGGCTTGCAGGGCAAGGGCTTTGCGCGAGGCATCAAGCCCGTGGAGTGGCTCGTCGAGGATGAGCAGTTGCGGGCGTTTGATGAGTGTGCGCACAAGCAGCGCAAGCCGTTGCTCGCCCGACGAGAGCGTGGGGAAACGCCGTGAAGCGAGGCTACCGATGCCAAACGCCTCCATCCATTGCTGCGCCTCTTGTTTCTGCTCCTCGGTGAGCGGCTTGAAGAAGCCTGCCACCTCCCTTAGTCCCGACGCAACTACTGCCAGCGTGTCCGCAGCATCGCGGAAATAGAGATGCATCTCGGGCGACAGGTAGCCAATGCGGCGCTTGATGTCCCAGATGGTCTCGCCCGTGCCGCGGCGGCGGTCGAAGATGCTGATGTCGTTGCTGTAGGATTGCGGATTGTCGGCGCATACGAGGCTCAGCAGTGTACTCTTGCCAGAGCCGTTTTCGCCAAGCAGAGCCCAGTGCTCACCGCGAGCCACACGCCAGTCCACGTGTTCGAGTATCGTGGTCTTGCCGTATGCCACACGGCAGTCGCACAATTCAAACGCCGCTTCAAAAGGTTCGCCCTCAATGTGCTTGCCTGGAAGACGGTCGAGCGTAAGCCTTGGGAACAGACCGCTCGCTACCGCTTGCATCTCGTCCACGTTGCCCGTTACGGCTTCGCCGATTGTGCGGTTCGCTATAGGGAGCATCATCGAGGTGAATGGGGGGATGTCGCCGGGGTTACAGAGCAGAAGCATCAGCGTAACGCCACTGTCTGCCACCTGTTGCAGCAAGTCGTTGAGCAATAGGCGCGAAGGTGCATCAAGCCCGATGTAGGGATTGTCGAGAATCAGAAGGTCGGGCAACTCCGTCATCATGTTCACGATGAGGAATTTGCGCAGTTCGCCGCTCGACAGGAAATTGATGCGCTTGTGCTCAATCTCGTGGAGCGACAGACGGTTGCAAAGGTCTTCCCATTGTTGGTGCTCCATCTTGCCCTCCATCAGATCGCCCACGGTAGGCATCTCGTCGTTCATCGAAGCCTCAAAACGCTGCTGATAGTACGATTCCTTGCATCCCGTCAGGGAATGAATGTCGGAAAACTCGATTTGGCGCACCTTTCTCGGTGTTGACGAGTAGCGGCAAGCCGTAGCCACAGCCTTTGCCGTCAAGGTCTTTCCCGACCC
>CAVAPE010000134.1:0-2878 GCA_963590405.1 Eubacterium sp. CAG:180
GAAATCAACTAACCCTCCAATTGGACGGGTAACTACAGGCAAACCGAAAGCCATTGCCTCAAGCACCGTAGTGGGCATACCTTCATGATAGGACAATAGGATATAGAAGTCAGCCTCCTCATACCTTTTCACAATGTCGTCGCCATGCAATGCCCCATGAAACGTGACTGCACCGCCCAATTCTGCAGCTTTCTGCTTAGCCTCTTCAAGAGCCGCTCCACTACCCACCACTTCAAACTGCAAGTTTGGGAATTGTTGGTGGAGAATCTTGAAAACATCTATCGTTTCAAAGATGCCTTTATCCTTTTCTACCCTTGCCAAATAAAGGATGTGCCGAACCTCTGACCTACTCTTCAGATGGAAATTTTCTATCATTGTGTCGGGGACTTTGGTCGTGGTCAGATAGATAGGCGCTTTCACACCAAGCGCACGCAATTGCGACTTAAATTGAGAAGACAGGACGAAATAGGAGGCGGCTTGATAAAATGCAGCATCAAGCGAAACTGTGCCGTCGACCACTTTGTCATAATACGCCTTGGTCCATCCGTGGATAAATATCGAGTAGCCAGCCCTCAGTCGCTTAGCGATTTTGGCGAACATAATGTCGCGTTTCAATGCACCAGGAGCAAATGAGGGGTTCAGTAACACATGCACTTGCCGATGAAAAATTATCTTCAGGACGAATTTGAGTATCTCAAACGGCAACAACGCCCCTCGCAGCAACCGCAACAACACCCCATCAACGTGTAGCGTTGAACGCAAAAAGCCACTAGTTACAAACTGGTTATAAACCACATTTTTAGAAAAATATGGTTTCAAGCCCCTATAGTGGCTTGCCACTCCAGCTGGAAGATTAATGTATGGTGTATTGATGATTAACATCCTTTTTTTATTTTCTTGATGATTTTCCACACGCCCCAGAGTTTCAGCAGGTCGCGATGGTAATTGCCAGTGAGGGCATAGCGAGGCAAAAGGTGGAGGTCATCGGTAGTCGGATTTATGTTGCGCTGTTCGGTGGTGAATGCCAGAGCATAGTGCCGGCGTGCAGCCTCAACCTCGCGCTCACTCAGGCTACCGTTTGGATAACTGAAAGCAAAAACCTCCTTATTTGTCAATGCTTCAATTTGACGTTTCGAATCCGAAAGTTCACATTCAAGCACATCATCGGGCACGTTGGTGAGGATTGGATGGCTTACCGTGTGGCTCTGTATAGTGACCAGCGGATGCTTACTCAGTTTTGCCAATTCATCGGCTGTCATCGCCGAGCGCTCCAATGGGTTGCGCTGCCTAAAGCCAGCAAGTTGAGAGCAGAACTCTGCATAGGGCAACTGCTTGAAGTCCTGCATCTGGCTGTAGCCTATCTCCTTCGCTACAAATTCCCACCAAAAGTTTCCGTTCCTGATTGGCTCGGTAGCCACGAAAATGCATATCGGCACATTGTAGCGTTCCACCACGGGCAAGAGCGAGAGATTGCCTCGCCAACCGTCGTCGAAAGATATAAACGCCAGCCGCTCCTTCACCTGTCGCCGCTCAGCGAGAATGCTCCGCAATTCTGCCAACGAAACAAACCTGTAGCCGTGCTTCAGATGCCATCGCATCATCTTCTCGAATCCCACCACCTCAGGATTGTGATAGTAAAGAGAATGAATCTTGTAAGTCATCGTTTGATTTTCCTTTTACTACCGAGAAGTTTCTGATACTCATTTATATATGATTGACCAAGATAGCGCACAGAGAATATGCGTTGACCCGCCTCATAACGTTCTTTCCGTCTTGACATAACCACATTTTTATCTATCGACACACTCTCTAAATCTTTACACAAAACGCCCGCATTATTCTCCGTGATAAAATTAGTAGCGACTGCCACCGAACGATTATGTATGACATACAAACCCATCGCTGCAAATTCGCTAAATTTTGAAGAAGATGCACAGTTGTTCATAAAAACATCGTCACGCCACAATACTGCAATGTCGGCTGCCGACAAATAATCAGGCATATCCGTAAACGGAACCGTCATTGTAATGCATCCATCAATATTCAAGTTCTTGGGTGAAAGATTGATGACTTTATAGCCTTTCTTTACTAAACATCGAATTAATTGCGTGTCTTTCTGCCAAATAGCACCGCCATTCGAAGAGCATATAACAACCATATCATTGTCTGCGAAACCAAATCTGCGACGAATTTCTTTTCCCTTTTCTGGATTGAAAACAAATTGCCTTCCTGCAATATTTGGATGACAAACTTTTTGATAACGACATTCAGGAAAATGTGCAGAAATGGACTCATTTAACAATGGAGAAACAGAGGTAATGGTTATCGGCAGAGTGTCACAGGCAAAGAGTTTTCTACAAAAGCGTTTCCAGTACCTCAATTGAATTTTAAACAACATCTTTCGCAACCCCGATAAATTGGCAATGCGGTATTCAAACTCTTCAAAAAGTGCCGACCGAATATCGATGAGCAAAGGATTCGGCAATTGATGTCGTATTAATACTTGTTTAAGCAAATAGCATGACAATTCATCTCTCACATGTATTACTGCAGATGCATAATCTGGAATAGAAATAAGAGATTTGTAAATGTTTCTGCAATGTATTCGTTCAAACAACCCATAAGACGGAAAACTTGTGTACCACACTACATTCAAAGCCTCATGCCTTTTTAGGCAAGCCTCTATCATCAACCGCTCTGACTTATTTTTACAACCCTGCATCAAAGTCACATCAATGCCCTGAGATTGCATGTAGGTCAGCAGTTCAAGCACCTGCGATTCATAGACCGAGGGAAATCCGTCACATATATAAATAACCTTCATCCTTTTGATTTTTCAAATAGCCAATAACCACTAACCCAGAAATTACAACTATAT
>CAVAPE010000135.1:0-2860 GCA_963590405.1 Eubacterium sp. CAG:180
AAACCAGGAGAAGAGTATGTGCCCGTGATGCGCCCCGACAGGCAGTATCCCGAGGTGACGCCTTATTCCGTGATTATGGGCTTGGTGATGGCGATAATCTTTAGTGCTGCAGCGGCCTATCTCGGACTGAAAGTGGGACAGGTGTTTGAAGCAGCCATCCCTATTGCCATCATTGCCGTCGGTGTTTCTGGCGCTTTGAAGAAGAAAAACGCCCTCGGGCAGAACGTGATTATCCAATCCATCGGAGCATCGTCGGGCATCGTGGTGGCAGGAGCCATCTTCACCCTTCCGGCGCTCTACATCCTTCAAGCCACCTACGGCGACGCAATCACCGTAAGTTTCGTGGAAATCTTCCTTAGTTCCCTCCTCGGAGGTGTGCTGGGTGTGTTGATGTTCATCCCGTTCCGCAAATATTTCGTTTCGGACATGCACGGCAAGTTCCCATTCCCTGAAGCCACAGCCACCACACAGGTGCTCATTTCCGGCGAGAAAGCCGGCAGTCAGGTTAAGCCGCTCGTTGTTGCAGGTCTTGTGGGCGGTATCTACGACTTCCTCCTCTCCACATTCGGTTGGTGGGCAGAGACACTCACCTCAAAGGCTACAGCCTTCGGCGCGCATGTGGCAAGTCAGGCAAAGATGGTGTTTAAAATCAACACTGGCGCAGCCGTGCTTGGTTTGGGCTATATCGTAGGTCTTAAATACTGCTTCATCATCTTCGCTGGTAGTGCATTCATCTGGTACGTAATCGTGCCGCTGCTCGGTATGAGCCCAGAGGCGGCCGCCATCGACCCCGAAGTGCTCTTCAAGACACAAGCGCGCTACATCGGTATCGGTGGTATCGCAATGTCTGGCATCATCGGCATCATCAAGTCGTGGGGCATCATCCGCTCTGCCGTAGGTCTTGCTGGTCGTGAACTCCGCGGCAAAGGCGGCGATGCAGTAAAGGTGAAACGCACTCAGAAGGATATTTCAATGAAAGTTCTTTCCTTCGCCCTGCTTGCAGCATTGGTCGTTACCTTCGCATTCTTCTATTTCGGCGTAATCCACAACATCTTCCAAACCATTGTGGCATTCCTTGTCGTGACCGTCATAGCATTCCTCTTCACCACCGTGGCAGCAAATGCCATCGCTATCGTGGGTTCAAACCCAGTCAGCGGTATGACCCTTATGACCCTTATCGTTGCTTCGGCAGTGTTTGTGGCTATCGGTCTTAAAGGCGCAAGCGGCATCGTGACGTCGATGATTATCGGCGGCGTGGTCTGCACCGCACTGTCGATGGCAGGCGGTATGGTTACCGATATGAAAATCGGCTACTGGCTTGGCTCTACACCGCAAAAGCAACAGCAATGGAAACTCGTCGGCACACTCGTGTCGGCAGCAACCGTTGGCGGCGTAATCCTTATCCTCGCCAAGGTGTACGGCTTCACTGGTCCTAACGCACTCGCAGCGCCTCAGGCCAACGCAATGGCAGGCGTAATCGAACCGCTGATGATGGGCGGCAACACTCCGTGGCTGCTCTACGGCGTGGGCGCAATCCTTGCCGTACTTCTCAACTGGCTCGGCGTGCCAGCATTGGCATTCTCTCTCGGTATGTTCATCCCGATGGAACTCAATGCTCCGTTGCTCGTTGGTGGCGCAATCAACTGGTTTGTTTCGACACGTTCTAAAGACGAAACAGTCAACACTGCTCGCACAGAGCGCGGCACACTGCTCGCCAGCGGATTTATCGCCGGCGGTGCCCTGATGGGCGTGGTCAGCGCAGGTATGCGTTTCGCAGGATTTGAATACACTTGCGGCTTCAGCGAGTCAACTCTTCAGGTGGGCGGCATCGTGATGTATGTGCTTCTCATTGCTTACCTCATCTGGGACTGCATGCGTGCAAAGAAAGCGTAAGAAAGTTAGTAATTAGATACTATTAGTCAAGAGGGTGTCGGAGCAAATGCGACATCCTCTTGCTTTTTGCAAAACGACGTCCGATTATTACATACTTCGGTGTGCGATAGGGTGGAAGATGGCGGTAATGGAGTGTTTGCAGAAATTTTTTTTGAAAATTATCGCAAAAAGTTTTGGAGATAAAATTATTTGCGTAACTTTGCACTCGCTTTCCGACTTATGTCGGTGTGCAACAAGCCTCTTTAGCTCAGTTGGCCAGAGCACGTGATTTGTAATCTCGGGGTCGTTGGTTCGAATCCGACAAGAGGCTCGAAAGGGCGAATACCAGAGTGGCCAAATGGGGCAGACTGTAAATCTGCTGGTTTATACCTTCGGTGGTTCGAATCCATCTTCGCCCACACAATGCGGAAGTAGCTCAGTTGATAGAGCATCAGCCTTCCAAGCTGAGGGTCGCGAGTTTGAGCCTCGTCTTCCGCTCAATTGCCTATGTAGCTCAGGGGTAGAGCACTTCCTTGGTAAGGAAGAGGTCGCGGGTTCAAATCCCGCCATCGGCTCAAAAATAGGAAAAATATAATTGAATTAGTCAAACATAAATAAAAGCATAAAGTTATGGCAAAAGAGAAATTCGAAAGAACCAAACCGCATGTTAACATCGGTACTATTGGTCACGTTGACCACGGTAAAACTACCTTGACTGCCGCTATCACTACAGTGTTGGCAAAGAAAGGTCTTTCTGAGTTGCGTTCATTTGACTCTATCGATAACGCACCTGAAGAGAAAGAGCGTGGTATCACAATCAACACATCTCACGTTGAGTATGAAACAGCTAACCGCCACTACGCACACGTAGACTGCCCGGGACACGCCGACTATGTGAAGAACATGGTAACTGGTGCTGCTCAGATGGACGGTGCTATCATCGTAGTTGCTGCAACTGACGGTCCTATGCCACAGACTCGTGAGCACA
>CAVAPE010000136.1:0-2840 GCA_963590405.1 Eubacterium sp. CAG:180
TTGCAACTATGGCAAATAAGCCAATAACGGTTGTCGCAGAATCTTTCACTCCTGCAGGTGACAGTAACACCGTGCAGAGCGAAACGTATAGTCTTACTTCCGATGATAACGGCAATGCTTTCTTATATGGTAGTTTTGGCAGCAATTCTTCTGTTACCGTGAAGTATAACGATGCGACCTTGGTTTCTTATACATTCTCTGAAGCAACAAAAGATCACACAAGTTATGCCTTGGATGCTACTGTCACATATTTGATTGGCAAGAGTGCTGACGACATATATAATGCAATTAAATGTGATGTAGAAAGTGGCAAGACCAATATCCGTATCATCCTCTCTGAGGTTATAGATCATAATAGTCTGAATGCTATAAAAGTAGCCCTTGAAAGAGCCACAGAGGATGACAATATCGACCTCACGATTATGGGATTAAAGAAGGTCGGGAGTTATGCTTTTGCAAGTCTCCCTCATGTAAAATCTCTGAAGTTGCTCGATGTTGAAGAACTTGGAGAGTATGCTCTTTGCAGCAATCCAGTGCTTCAGGTATTTGAAGCACCGAGTCTTAAGACCATTCGCTCTGGAGCATTCTTGGATTGTCCCAAACTTCAAACCCTATTGTTCGGACCGATTGAATATGCCGAAGAATCTAAGGCTCAACTTTTCGACCAAGAAACAACAAATATTGACTTGGCTCTTTCTCGCGACCAAAAAGAACTGGAAGAAACTGCCGCATCCACATATACACCCACTAACAACGAATATGCCGGCAGTTCCGAGCACAACAGTAAGGAATTCATCAGATACACATTCAAGTCCATAACCTGTGGATATCGAGTAGATTAAAACCACCAACTGCCACAACAGAAACGCGCCAACTGCCACAACAAAAATGCGCCAACTGCCACAACAGAGCAAGTTTTAACAATTATATATACTTGATATTCAATAAAATGTTGTAATTTCGCATCCAAAGAAAAAACAACAAAAAAATGAAAGAATACAAGCCTCGAATTGCCGACAAAATATTAGCAGAAAAACTCGATGCAATGGGGGCAGTTTTGATAGAAGGTCCCAAATATTGCGGAAAGACAACCATGGCTATCCAACAGGCGAAAAGCATCCTATCGATGTCGGACCCGGACACCATGGAGCAAAACATTGCGATGGCTAACACCAACATCAAACTGCTACTCAGAGGCGACACCCCGCACTTGATTGATGAGTGGCAGATTTGCGTGGCTTAAACTGCGCACGATGAGCCTATGGGAATCTGAAGATTCCACGGGTGAAGTAAGCCTTGCCAGACTGTTTGCCGCCGACAAGGAGGATTACCTCGTGGAAGGCATCAACCGCTTGGATTTGGAGCAGTTGGCTTTTCTGATATGCCGCGGCGGTTGGCCAAAGGCATTGAACAAGAAGACAAAAAAGGCTGCACTCCAGCAAGCGATAGAATACTTTGAGGCGGTAACCAAGTTTGACATTTCCCGCATCGATTCCACCAACCGTGACAGCGAGTTGGCACGAAGGCTTATGCGCTCCTATGCCCGCAATCAGGGCAGTCAGGCTACGGCAAGCACAATTCTTGCCGACATTGCCAGCAATGAAAGTTCCGAGGTGAGCGAAAACACTGTGTATTCTTACCTTAAGGCATTGAAGAAAATCTTCGTAATCGAGGATTCTGCTGCTTGGAATCCCAACTTACGCAGCAAAGCAGCCATCCGCACATCCGACACTCGATATTTCACCGACCCGTCGATCGCCGTTGCCGCCTTAGGTCTCGGACCGGAAGATTTGGTCAACGACCTGAACACTTTCGGATTATTTTTTGAAACGTTGTGCATCAGAGACCTCCGCGTGTATGCAGAAGCCCTCGGCGGCTCCGTTTACCATTTCCGCGACAAAAGTGGGCTGGAGTGTGATGCCGTAGTACATCTGCGTAACGGCAAATACGGACTGATTGAAATAAAATTGGGCGGAGACAAACTCATTGAAGAGGGCGCAAAGACCCTATGCTCGCTGGCAGACAAAATCGACACAACAAAGATGAATGCTCCGTCATTCAAGATGGTGCTGACAGGAGTGGGACAATACGCCTTTCAACGCCCACAGGACGGCGTCTACGTGGTTCCTGTTGGCTGTCTGAAAGACTAAAGCCGATTTCCATATATTAATCAACAAAAATGGCTGCGCCTGGGGGTGCAGCCATTTTTGTTAGTAAAATTCAGTCAGTTCGATGGGGACTGTCTGCCCCTTTGAGGCTTTGACGTCGACGATGCGCTGATTCGGACTTCCGCGGAAGCGCAACTGAGTGTCGCGCTGGGCTTCGATAAACCTGCCCTCCACCACTACGTCAATCCACGGCAGCGGCTCCTGCAACGACTTGTCGGCCATAATCTCTTCCCACAGGAAGCCAGTGAAGCACCACACGGTCTTGCCAAGTTCCTCCTTGATGCGGCGGCACAGTTCCGCCACTTCCTTGGGATGATAGAGAGGGTCGCCGCCCGACAGCGTGACGTTGAAGTCGTTGTACTTGATTACCTCAAGCAGTTCCTCCATCGTCGCTTCCCTGCCGCCGTCCATCGCCCACGACTCTGGGTTGTGACACCCTGGGCATTTGTGGTTGCATCCAGCAAGATAGATGGATGTGCGCAAGCCCGGACCGTCGACACTCGTGCCCTGAACAATGTCGAGTATTCTGATTTTCATCGCAGCGGTTTATTTGTGTACCACACGGTCGCGGAGTTCAGCCAACTTGGCACTGTTCCAACGGTCGGTTGTGCCTACGAGATAACCCGTGATGCGTTGCAATCTGTCAATGCGTGGACTTCCGCACTTAGGGCA
>CAVAPE010000137.1:0-2811 GCA_963590405.1 Eubacterium sp. CAG:180
TTGTTGCAGCGATTGCGACGAATAGCAAACTAGATGAGCGTAAGGCTGTTGCTACATACACTTCGGCATTTGCGATTTAGGCAGGTGGCTGGGCAGATATGGTTTAGGGTGCATCGCGCGAAGTATCGGGATTATGTTGCTCCGCACGGGGTGTCGCCTGTCGAGATGCATGATTGGATAAGTAAGGTTGAATGCCTCGGCGAGGACGAGCGGTTTGAGTTTCTGAACATCAGCGACGAGTTCCGTGGTTGGAACGATATGAGCCATGGCGCGTTGTGGGCTTACAATCTCAACTATATGGACTGGTTGTGCCAAGCAAAAATGTCGGCGGAAGAGGGAGCACAATGGATTGACCGCTATATCAGCGATTCGCCCACAAACGTAGTGGGCACCGACCCATATCCTACGGCATTGCGAACCATTAACTGGTGCAAGTTCTTTAGTCGCTATCCGCAGACAGCAACCACAGACCGCATCAACGCGCTCTATTCGCAACTGGTGCATCTCAGCCGCTCGCTTGAATATCGGCTTCTCGGAAACCATTTGCTTGAAGATGCCTATGCGCTCTATATTGGTAGCACATTTATTGGCATTGACGCTCTGCAACGGAATGCGCAGAAATTACTTAAGAGCCAATTGACGGAGCAGATACTCGCTGACGGAGCGCACTATGAGCAGTCGCCGATGTATCACTGCATCCTGCTCGACCGTCTGCTCGACTGCATCAACATCAGTGGGCATAGCAAGTTCGCTGACGAAGTACTACGACCCACAGCAGTGAGGATGCTTGGGCATCTGGACAGCATCTGCTACGCCGATGACACGATTCCGCTCGTCAACGATTCCGCAGAGGACATCGCCCCCACGCCATCCGCTCTCCGTGCCTATGCCCGACACCTCGGCATCGACTGGCAGCCGATAGCCTTGCGCGAATGCGGCTACCGCAAATGGCAGAACGACAAGTATGAGGTACTTGTCGATGTGGGCAACCTCACGGCATCCTATCAGCCTGGACATTCGCATGCCGACACGTTCAACTTCGAGATGCGAATCGACGGAAAACCATTTATCGTGGACACTGGCATTTCCACCTACAACAAAACGCAGCGCCGCCAATATGAGCGCAGCACGGCGGCGCACAACACCGTAACGCTCGCTGACCGCTCTTCGAGCGAGGTGTGGGGCGGATTTCGTGTGGGCAACCGTGCGAAAGTGAGGATTGTGGAGGAAAGCGATCGCTCAGTTACCGCCGTGCACAACGGCTTCGGTCGTCTTGGCTTGCATCAGCGCACATTCCGTGCAGAGGGCAATGCCTTCTACATTCAAGATAAAATATCGAAACCTACACCAGCAAAAGCTTATCTGCATTTTGCGCCTGAGGTAAAGGTCTTGGAAGTGGGTAATGGGGAAATCAAAACCACTCTCGGAAACGTGAAAATTGATGGTGCTGACACGGTCGAAATAGTCGACGGCGAGATTAGCCGTGAGTATAATCGCTTCTTGCCTGTAAAGATTGCCGTGTTTCATTTCACGGAAAAACTGGATGTGGAAATCAGAGCCACATCTTTCTGAAATCGTTTATGAAAATACTGTTTCTTACGGATAACTTTCCGCCGGAGGTTAATGCTCCTGCATCGCGCACGTACGACCATGTGCGTGAATGGCGCAAGGCTGGGCACGACGTTACGGTGGTTACTTGTGCGCCTAACTTCCCGAAAGGGCGTGTGTACGACGGCTACCGAAACCGCCTCTACCAAACGGAATGGATGGACGGCATAAAGGTGGTGCGGGTGTGGTCGTATATAGCAGCCAACAAGGGCTTCTTGAAGCGGGTGCTCGACTATATAAGTTATTCCATCACTGCGTTTTTTGCTGGATTGCTGCAGTCGGCGGATGTGATTATAGCCACTTCGCCGCAATTTTTTACTGCCTTGAGTGGCAGAACGTTGGCGTTCTGGAAACGCCGACCGTGGATAATGGAGGTAAGGGATTTGTGGCCGGAGTCGATAAAGACTGTCGGCGCAATGAAGGACAATGCGATTATCCGCTATTTCGAGTGGCAGGAGATGCGTTGCTATCGCTCGGCAAAGAAGATTGTGGTGGTGACGGACTCGTTCAAGCGCACACTTGCGGCGAGGGGCGTGCCCGAGGATAAAATCGAGGTGGTGAAAAACGGCGCTAACCGCGACCTCTTCAAGCCGATGCCGAAGGATGAGGCGTTGGCAGAACGGTTGGGGCTGAAAGGCAAGCGCATAATAGGCTACATCGGCACCCACGGCATGGCGCACAAACTCGACTTTATACTCCACTGCGCAAAAGATTTGCAGGGCAGGAGCGACTGCCATTTCCTTTTTATCGGTGCTGGCGCAGAGAAGGAGCGACTGCTGAAAATCAAGCAGGAGGAGCACATCGACAACGTGACGATGCTCGACCCTGTGCCGAAAACGGAAGTGTGGCGCTACATCTCGATTTTGGATGTGTGCCTGATAAACTTGAAGAAATCGCCGTTGTTCACAACCGTAATCCCGTCAAAGATTTTTGAGAATGCCGGTATGGAGATACCCATTCTGATGGGCGTTGAGGGTGAAGCGAAAGAGATAATTGAGCACTATGGCGCAGGATTGTGCTTCGAACCCGAAAACGAAAAGGATTTTTGCGACAAGTTGCACCGCTTGCTTAGCGATGCCGACTTCTACGCGCAGTGCAAAAAGGGCTGCGAGCAGTTGTCGAAGGATTTCGACCGCAAACGGCTGGCTGCGAAGATGCTGAAGGTAATAGAAGCGGTTGTTGCGGCAGAATAGCGGAAATTTG
>CAVAPE010000138.1:0-2756 GCA_963590405.1 Eubacterium sp. CAG:180
CACCCACACACATCACCTTCGCCCTCTCTTTCGCCCCTTCGGCGGAATGGCGCTTGAATGTGCTTTGTGGAGGGGGATTTGGGGGTGGGGATGAAAATAGTTTCATTTGGGGTGGTGAAAAAATTGGGAAAAATTGTTTGTTATTGGATAAAAAGTAGTAGATTTGCAACGATTATGGTCTCCAATTTAGGAAATAATTTAACGCCTAACATGCTGATATGTTGGCTAAACGACAATAAAATAGAAATTGGTAATTTATTTTTGATATGAAAAAAAATTTACTCTTAAGCAGTGCTTTCTTGTTGAGCATTTCTGCTTTTACTGCACAAGCCCAGCAGTTGCCAAATGTGGGCTTCGATTCATGGAAAAGTTCTTGCGGTGCTACTATATGGACATCGACCATGGCTAATGGAGGATTTACCCGCCCTGGTGTTGAGCCTACAGATTGGAACGGCTCAAACGTGAAGCCTTTCAATAGTTCTTTAGCCTCAGCAGATGATTGCTGTACTAAAGGAGATGCCGATAATAATATATATGTGCAATTAAAGAATACTAATAAGTACACAAAAGATGCAATTCCTGGGTATTTGTCCTTAGCAACACCATGGGTGTTTGTAGGTGGGAAAGGCTTAATATACGCATCCCAATATGCAAAATATGGTGATGGTGGTAGTGCTGGTAGTGTTAGTTTCTCTTATCGTCCAGATGCATTGAAATACCGTTATAAAAGAGCCGATGACACAAGCGATAAATCGCACGCCATTGCCTATCTCTGGGCAGGCACATTTGAGTCAAATGTGCCGACATCTGTCACTACAAGTGGTGTATATACTTATGGGAGAACTTTGGAAGATGTGGATAGAGTCGTTTTGGGACGCCAAACAGATACAAATGTAACAAAGACTGGAACATTGATTGCAAAGGTTGATGTTGAAATGGATTCCCAAACTGATGATTGGGTAGAAAAGGTCGTCGATTTGGAATATGTCGATAAGAAAACAACGCCAGAGAAGATGAATGTAATTTTCTCGGCTGGCGACTATTGGACTCGAGGAAATTTGATAATAGGCACCACCCTTCTTGTTGACGATGTTGACTTCGTTTACTACTCAACGCTTACGTCGCTGAAAGTGAACGACACAGAGGTGGCTCTTACCGACGGCACTTATACCTATAAAATGTCAGGTCGCTTGCCTGCAGCAAGCGATGTGGTGGCGACATGCAAGAGCCAGTTCGCCAATGCCGCGGTGGCTATTGACGAAGCCAACTCTCAGGTAACCATCACCGTCACCAACCAAGGTGGCAAGGACACCGACGGCGCTACGCAGCACGTCTACACCCTCCAGTATCCTAAAGTTACAGAGACGAAGAATTATACCGGCAAACTCAACGTGACGATGGCGGGCGAGGACGTTATTGCCAATACTGACAAGACAATCACCATAAAATACTATGACGACAACACTGCCGACATCTCCCTCAGCAACTTTAATTTGGGAGAAATGGAACTCGGCGATATTCTCGTGCCAGAGGTTAAGGTAGCCACCGACGCAGCAGGCACAAAGACATTCACCGACGGTGAGGTAAAGGCTATGTCGCTTGCAGGAGGCACAATTATTGCCCACGTTACAATCACAAACGGAACGATTGCTTCCAATGATGATGTAAAGATGCCTATCAATGTGGGATGGATGGCAAGTTATCCTGGTGACACAACCGAGATACCTATCAATGTAAACTTCACTACCGACCTGCAATATGCATTTCAGGAGGAAGGCTACACCTACGCTATCCATAATGGAGACTACAGCAACCCAGTGTACGAAAAGTCCACTGCAAGTTTGGAAGGCTACAAGGTTGGCGAACTGGGTAGCATAAGTTACACGCTCTATCTCATGGACAGTGATGGCGGAGCGAGAATCACTGTAACAGGCTTGGCGTGCGACGACGACCAGTTCTCAGGCACTGACAGCAAAGTCGATATAATGTGGAAATATGGCTCATTTGCAACTGGCGCAAACAATGCAGTGACAGTAGCAGGCGGCAAGGTTGCCGAAGGCACACGCGCCGGACTGTATGAGGTTTCGTTCACAATGCATGAATATGGATTGGAGAATTCAATCTACACGATTGTCTTCACCACCGACGAGGTTTCGTCATCGGTTGCGGGTCTCGACGCCGACACCTTCGCAGCGCGCGGCATCGACGGCGCAATCGCAGTGAGCGGTTTCTCGGGCAAGGTTGAGGTCTTCACCGTCGACGGTCGCAAGGTCGCAGACCAGACCATCGCCACCGCAGCCCAGTTGCCAATGGCTCGCGGCATCTACGTGGTCCGCGCCGGCAGCCACACCGCGAAAGTCATCGTGAAGTAAGGTAAAAACCCATATTAATTTAATCCGGGGGTCGGCATCGAGCCAACCCCCGGATTTTTTCGCCCCAGCGCAGAGGGTGGAGATGTGGTGTAGAGCGCGCCCCGAATGGGGCGCAATGTGTGAGGTGGGAGCGCCCCGAATGGGGCGCAAATAGGCTGAAAGCCTTATGCTACCATAGCCCAGGGCAACGCCCTGGGTAACAGGATATTAATAAGAACGCCCTGTAAGGGCAACCCAAATCACCAACGTTGCCGCTGGAGTGTTGCCCTTACAGGGCGCCAATCCACAATCGGCTTATACCCAGGGCGTTGCCCTGGGCTATGGTAGCATAAGGCTTTCAGCCTAACCAGATGCCGCCGATTTGCAATCTTAATGCCGCTATGC
>CAVAPE010000139.1:0-2750 GCA_963590405.1 Eubacterium sp. CAG:180
CTGTTCCCCTCGGAGCAGCCGTTTTTATTTTCGCTTAATGTCAAGTCGAGCGAGAATTCTAATAGGCACCGCAAAATTCAATATAAATTTATAATTTTGCTTTTGCTTGAAACTCCTATAAAATGAATATTACAATTGCTTTAGTCTTAATATTGCTACTTTTGTCACTTGTGTTTGCGTGGTTTTCATTCCGCAGAAAACTCTTGCGACAGATTGACGAATTTAAAACACAGCATTACGAGCGATTTCAGACCTTTGATCTAAGTGAATACATAGAGGCAAAATTCCATGATGTATTTGTTACAGAGGAGGATGAGGAGCATGACTTGATGCCATTCTGTGAAAATGCTCACACGTTGGGTGGGTTCCGTCGCAAAATGTTATTGTTTTGCATTAAGGACCAGCAGGTAGAGACAATCTGCAATGCAGACAGTATTGAATATCTGATACAGTATCACAATGACCGATACATGAATTGGAGGCTTCAGCAGAATGCAAATTTGTTTGACACAGTGCTTGATTATCCGTTGGATGCTCAACAACGCCGCTCAATTGTTTCGGAAGAAATGAACTGTTTGGTGGTGAGTAGCGCAGGAAGTGGCAAAACTTCGTCGATTGTGGGAAAAGTTGAGTATTTGACCAAAGTCCTTAACGTTGATCCACGGCGGATATTGCTTATCAGCTACACACACAAGGCAGCAACAGAATTGTCGGAGAGAATGAAGATTGATGCTCTCAAAGGCTTCACGTTTCATAAGCTTGCCATTGATATAATATCATCATATTCTGGGCGAAAGCCATCGATATGCGAGAATACAGATGCTTTGTTTGTTGCAATATACAGAGAACTGATTAAAGAGCCAGACTTCCGTCAAACTGTGCTTAAATATTTCGTTGATTTTTCAGATTTTATCGAACTTGACAGCGATGAACTATCGAAAAGACAATGGAAGATACAGACGGAAGAAAGCCTGAAATCAATGTTCCCTGATATGTCTGGTGAACGGGTGACTGTGAGGAGTCAGCAAGAAAAGAAAGTATGCTTGTTGCTGACTACTCTTGGCGTGTCGTATAGATATGAAGAGCCGTACGAATATGATGTCGCTGATGAGCGCCATTCCCAGTATCGCCCAGATTTTTCTATTCATTATGAAGTGAATGGCGTGAAGAAGCGCATTTATCTCGAATTGTTTGGAATTGATGACCATAATATGGTGCCAGTTTGGTTCGCGAATGATAAGGGACTGACTTATGAGCAAGCAAACAAACAATACAACGATGGAATTACGTGGAAACGGGAGTTGCATCGGCAACGTGGTACAACACTTTTGGAATTGTCGAGTGCCGATTTCGTATATTGCGACGTTAGGCAAAAGTTGAAAAATATGCTTGAGGCAGCATCTGTGCCTGTGAAAGTTCTTCCTGACGAACAATTGTTTGATTTAATTGTGCCAGCAAGAAGTGAGCAGGAGAAGACTGTGATCCGTTTTATGGCTACTTTCGTGACATTGCTGAAAACCAGTCGCAAATCGTTGGATAGTGTGCTTAATGCCATAACGTTGAGCGGGAAACAAAGGGACTTGTATATAGTGCAAAATCTTATGGCGCCTGTGCTTCGCCGCTATACACAGATTCTGAATGAATCAGGAAAAATGGATTTTACTGATTTGATTATTCAAGCGACAAATATTGTGTCGAACAAAGATGAATCAGACTATGACTATATAATAGTGGATGAGTTTCAAGACATTTCGGTGGATCGTTATATGTTTCTAAAGGCATTGCGTGGAAGTGCATACAAGCACAAGGCAAAACTGTATTGCGTCGGTGATGACTGGCAGTCAATCTATAGATTTTCTGGCAGTGACATGACCTTATTTAGTCAGTTTGCAGAGTATTTTGGCAAAACAGACATAAATAAGATTGAAACTACCTATCGTTTCGGCAATCCATTGGTTCACGATTCCGCCGAATTTATTCAGCGTAATCCTGTTCAGATTCGTAAGGATATTCATCCATTTAATTCCAAAGCACAGACAGAATTGGAATATGTCGGATATAACAATCTTCTTTTTCTTGCTAAATTGGAGCAACTGGTTGCGGAAGTGCCGAAGGATAAATCTATTTTCTTGTTGGGACGGTATTCATTTGACGACTATCTTGTTTCAAGACGCTATGGTGTGGTGCAGCGAGGAGAATCCAAGTTCTACAATATCAGCAATCGTGAGATAGAATTTCTGACTGTGCATAAGTCAAAAGGGCTTGAGGCAGATTATGTGATATTGCTCCATTGTAATTCTGGACAATTCGGTTTTCCTTCAGTCATATCGGATGATCCAGTGCTCCTATATTTATTGAGTAAAGGAGATGATTATATTTTCGGAGAGGAACGCCGCCTATTTTATGTGGCAATAACCCGTGCCAAAATCAAGACAATCGTGCTCTATGACAAGGACAAACCGTCGGTGTTTGTATTGGAGAGATTGTATCCGGAGCGGTTGTCTGGCAAACCTTTGTCACCACATAGAAATGCAGGGGAAATATGGACTAAAGGGGAGGAACGCCAAGTAGCCAAAATGTATAAATGTGGTCTTGATATCAGGGAAATATCCAGGATTATGGGGCGCAGCCAAACTGCAATAGTATATAGACTGTCGAAAATGGGACTCGTCAATGCAAGAAAGCCAATGAGGCGTTGAGTTAGTATTTGCCGCTGCGGATGCGGTAGAGGGTTTCTTTGGTGACGTTGA
>CAVAPE010000140.1:0-1346 GCA_963590405.1 Eubacterium sp. CAG:180
GTGTGGGATGGACAACAGGTAGGTTCTCCCACGCTTTTTTTATGCCTTGAAAATCAGATACAAACCTTTCATTGTCCGGGAGAAGGCAATGTGCAAAACTTGGCCTATGGCTTCAGGATATTTGTATGTCAATACCCGTGACGAACTGATTCGCCTCGACTGCTCCAAAATTGTCTATATGGAGGGCGACGGCAACTATACCAATGTAGTTCTCGTCAACAAACAAAAAGCATCTGTGTGCATGAACATCAGTCGCATGCAGCAGTTCGTTTCCGAGAGTTTGCGTGAGCGTGCTTCCATCTTTGCGCGCATCGGCAAGCGCTTTATCGTCAATCTCAACTTTATATACAAGGTGCAGCCATTGCGTCAAAACCTAATTGTTACGGATGGCGTGAATTTTACATTCCAGTTGGGCATATCGAAAGATGCTCTCAAGCAGTTGAAAGACATCCTTGTGGGAAGTGTTCCCAACAAAACGCATATAAGCATAGAGAAGTAGCATCATTATGGAGATAATAATAGGCAGAGAAGAAGGGGCGCGCCGTCTGCACTGCATTGCTGGCGGACGTGAGTTTAACATCGGACAGGCTGGCTTGGTGCCGTTGTCCGTTAGCCGAAGGCACTGCAAGATTACAGTTAACGGCTCGAATCTTGCCATCGAAAACATCAAGGCGCAAAACGTCACCTATGTTGATGGAAATCAGGTGTTCAGCAAGAGTATTTCGCCAACAAGCCGTGTGCAACTTGGTGAGGAGCGTTTTCTCCTTCCGTTGCAGCAGATATTGCAATTGACAGGTGCCGTTCCTGCTGCTTCGAAAAGTGACGCTCCGACATTTTCGCTAAAACCGATGGCTAAAGTGTGGGAGGAATATGATAACCGCAGGATGGAGATCCAGAACGATGCTGCAAGGTCAGCCAATAAACAACGCTTGCAGGGAGTCTTGTCGATGTCGGGTATGTGTATCGGTTTTATCCCTGGCTTAGAAACGATACGAATAATTATCATCGTGGCAGCTCTTGCCATTGCTGTGTATTTCTTTGTAAAGGGCAGTTCCAACGCTACCGTGCAACAACAATTGCACGACCTTGACGATGAGTATGCCAAGAAATACAAATGCCCCAATCCCGAGTGCGGCAAGCCTTTTGGAGCAGTCCCCTACAGGCAGATTGAGTACAACAAGCAATGTTTTGCCTGCGGATGCAAGTACACCCATTGACATTTCGTGTAATAATCGGGGTATTTGCTACAATATGTAAAAATACATAAGACCAACGATGAAAGAAGAAATATATTTGCGGTGTCAAAATTATTACGAACCAATTAAAATCAATCGCTATGAGTAACG
>CAVAPE010000140.1:1356-2743 GCA_963590405.1 Eubacterium sp. CAG:180
AGTCATAAAAGAACCTCAGGCTATAGAGGCGAAAGAAGTCGTAGAAGATATACATATCGGCGAAGGAGAACACCTCATTTATTCCAATAATGAAGGCGGAGAAGATCCAATAGGCATCACCGAGGAGCCAGAAGAATTAGATGTCCCCGACTACAATCCTTATGATGTGCAGGTACTTGGCGTTTATGATGTTGCGACGGAAGGCGGACAGGATATGACAGTGGCTCCTATTACTGATGGCAACGATATTGGATATCTTATCGATGTAAATTCCGATGGGATGGTTGATGCATTAGCCTATGATGCCAACCACAATGATCAGATTGATGAAGGAGAAGTTGTTGATGTGTCGAACTACAATATCCAAATGCCTGATGCTCAAGACGTCTATTATACGCAGCAGAACGAGCAGATGCAACAGGATTACGACACATATACTTGTAATGCCAGCGAAGAGCCGCAAGACTACAATAATGATATTGACCAGTCAATGGTTTAGCATCATCAGAATATTGCAGATGTCATGTGGGGCAACTTTCCTGACAATATGCCTGTGATGGAATGGTGAATTACATATAAATGTATAGCAATGAGTGAGATAAAAATAAAATGTCCAACCTGCGGCAAGGTGCTACGCTTGCAGGATGCTCCTAACATCAATGCGGCGACTTTTACCTGTCCGGTGTGCAAGGAAAAGCACGTCGTGGGCGAGTGTCAGCGGGTAGAACAACCGAAGCCGGCTTCCCCTGGTGGAGAAGAAACGCAATACAGGCAGATGCCGCCATCGCAACGGGACAACGAAGAGACGCAGTATGTGTCGAAGCCTTCTTCTCAGTATGGCGGCGAGGCGACTCGTTTAGGTTCTGCGCCAAGTGTAAATATTGGTTCACTTGCCGACAGTATGGGTAGAACATATCAGTTGTGCGTGGGCATCAACACCATAGGTCGCAAGGCTGAAACATCGACAGCATCTGTGCCGATTGTCACTGCCGACCGCACTATGAGCCGAAGCCATGCCATCATCGAGGTGAGCAATGCTGGCGGAAAGATTGTCCATATCCTTAGAAACGGAGCTAACAAGAATCCGTCGTATCTGAACGGTGCTGTCATTGGGGCGCAAGACCAGCTGGTTCTTAACAACGGTGACCGTATCCGTATGGGCAACACAGAACTGACATTTAAAAAATAATAACGATGAAATTCGAGATTAAAGCATACAACCTTCAGGAGCTTGGCCAGAGGCAAAATCAGGAAGACTCAATATTCCCTGCCTTAGGGGAATCCACGTCTGCCGACCGTCTTTTTGTGCTTTGCGATGGTATGGGCGGTCACGAGAAAGGAGAGGTGGCATCATCCACGGTGTGCGAGGCTCTTAGCCGCACCATCC
>CAVAPE010000141.1:0-2686 GCA_963590405.1 Eubacterium sp. CAG:180
TTAAACGCTTTTTCCAACATTTCTCTTAATTTTGCACTTGCTGTTGGACTCTACAGAATAAGATAGGCGGCATCTCGGCAAAACATTTTCAAACGAGCTTGAATGTTTTGCACTCGATTTGCACTATCTTTGCAACTATAATGAACGATTTGCGAAGAAAAGATAACGATTTGCGGCGATTGGGACTGTTGGTTTTGGTTGTCGCAGCCCTTATGACATTGCCTTTTATCGGGATGGGGCATTTCTATACCCGTGGTGAGCCTCGGGAGGCTTTGGTGGCAGTAGCGATGCTCGATCAAGGTAATTTCATATTGCCGTATTTTCAGGGTGAATTTGCTTTTAAGCCGCCGATGCTTCACTGGCTTGTCGCGTTGTTTTCATTGCCACAGGGCTATGTCTCGGAGACAACATCGCGGTTGCCGTCGGCAATAGCGTGCATTGCGATGTGCTACTCGTTTTTCTTGTTTTTCGCCAAACGATACAACATCGGGAAGGTGCTGATTGCAACATTCGTGCTGATGACTTCGTTTGAGGTGCATCGAGCTGCGATGACTTGCCGCGTTGATATGGTTCTTACGGCATTTATGGTCGGCGGATTCATGTCATTATATAAATGGGGCGAAAGCAATTGGAAGGGTATGCCATGGTTGGCATCACTGCTGATTTCTGGCGCAATCCTTACGAAAGGGCCTATTGGCGCAATTCTACCTTGTGCTGCTATGGTGGTGCAGATGGCACTCCGTAAGCAGAAATTTGGGAATATAGCGGTCGCAGTGATAAAAGTACTTGTTTTGTCAGCAGTCTTACCTTTGTGTTGGTACGTTGCTGCATATCACATCGGTGGCGACAAGTTCCTGCAACTGATGATGGAAGAAAACTTCGGTCGCTTCCTCGGTAAGATGTCCTACGAAAGCCACGAAAACGGGCCACTTTACTACATTCCAATCCTTCTCGCCGGACTTTTGCCGTGGACTCTGCTTCTGCTGTTCGGGCTGACGTTGGTTAGATGGAAAAATCTGCTTCAAGGCAAGATGTGTGGCTGGTGGCAACGTTTCCGCTCGATGGATCCAATCCGACAGTGGTCGGTAATTGTCGCTGTCGTCGTATTCGTGTTCTATGAAATTCCCAAGAGTAAGCGTAGTGTTTACCTATTGCCCATGTATCCGTTTTTGAGTTTGCTGATTGCCGACTATTTGGTTTGGTTGCTCGTGGAGCATCGCAAGGTGATGAAGGTCTATTCGTGGACTATATCTTGTATCGGCATTGTTTTCAGTGTGCTGCTTATCGCCTTGCATGAAATTAACCTTAACCATGTAGGATTTCTTGGCAACCGCATCATTTACCAGTTGGCAGAATTACAGAAGATGCCGATGGGCTTGGCGTATGTTCTTGCATCTGCGTTTCCTGTGCTTGCCCTTGTCGCGGTGTGGATTTTCCGCAGACGAGTCAATGTGCCGCTGTTTTTGTCGGTGGGAGTGTGGATTGCCTGTTGCATGACCCTCGACGGCGTGCTGAATCCAGCGATAAAAAACAGCGTGCCCGACTATGCCTTCGCACAGGCAGTTAGGGCTTATCAGCCTGATGGGAGGGTCGCTTTCTTCCATCTCGATAGGGAAGAGCCTGCTTATGTGGTCGACTACTATCTGAACGACAAAATAATTCCTTGCCAATCGGCGGAAACCCTGCCTCAAAAAGGCTACATAATGCTTCGAGAGGCAAACAAGGAAGTCTTTGAAAAGACAATGACAGGCTACAAGTTGCATCAAGTGTTGATTACCGACAACAAGTACACTTCGTTTAAAGGCAATCTGCTCCTTTACAAATTCGAGAAAACCCAGACAGCTCAATGAAAACAATCATAGTAATCCCGATATACAGACACGTTGAAGGCACGGAACGACAGTCGCTCGATCAGTGCATGCGGATTCTCGGTAAACACGAAATCGTGGTAATCCACCCCCAAAGCCTTGACCTCAAAGAGGATTTGCAGCCTTATCCGTCAATCCGTTGCATGGCATTACGCAATGAGTGGTTCGACGGTGTGGCTGGATACAACAGAATGATGCTTAGCACAGAGTTCTACAACCTGTTTGCCGCGTATGACTATATGCTGATTTACCAACTTGATGCCTATGTGTTTAGTGACCAACTCGATTATTGGACAGGGCATGGGTATGACTATATAGGAGCACCGTGGATTCTCTCCGACGGATTTCTGCAGCAAACGTTCGGCATGGCAGTTCGTTGGCTGCGCCGCACATTGCACCCTATCAAGTGGGGCGAACGTGTGCACCATTGCCATTTTGCCGACAAGGTAGGCAACGGCGGCTTTAGTTTGCGACGAATATCCAAAATGATTGAGATGACGCGAGAATATGCGCCGCAGATAGCCGACTTGGAGTTTGGCGTAAGAGGGGCGCAAGAAGATGTGTTTTTCGCCATCGTCGCTGGGCGTTATGCAAAGATAAAAATGCCGTCACGCAAGAAGGCGTTGGGATTCTCGTGGGAAAGTCGTCCAGAGTGGTGCTTGAAGCAACAAAAGCATCTTCCTTTCGGGTGCCATGCTTGGCAAACCGACAAGTATATTGATTTCTGGCGTCCATATATACTTGAATCAGAAACAAAAGTTGCAGAATCCAAATAGAAGTGCAACGTTTTTGATGCTAAATGCATGAAAAACACTGCA
>CAVAPE010000142.1:0-2315 GCA_963590405.1 Eubacterium sp. CAG:180
AGCCGCACCAACCGCATACTCAACTCGGTGAAGACCTTCGGCAACATCGTTTGCTTCCGCAACCTTGAGGAAGCCACCAACAAATGCCTGTCGCTGTTTGGCGACCCCGATGCCAAGGGCGTGACCATACTACTTCCGTTTGACGACTACATGAACGGCTACACCGATGCCGATGGCAAGCACGTGATGGGCTACAAGGAGATGATAGAGACTTTGCGGACGATGCTCGAGCCGGGCAAACTGCCCGACGGAGAAAAGGCAGAGAAGGAGTTTATCCGCCTCTTCGGCGCCATCCTGAAGATGCGCAACTTGCTGTCGAACTTCGACCAGTTTAAGGATGCCGACTGCATCACCGAGCGCGACATCCAGGACTACACCAGCGTATACATCGACCTTGCCGAAAAATATCGCAACAAGGAGAAGCACGACAAGGAGAACATCAACGACGATGTGGAATTTGAGATGGAGTTGGTGAAGCAGGTGGAGGTGAACATCGACTACATTCTGTTTCTCGCTCAGCAGTACAATGAGAACCATCAGGTGGACGCAGAAATAATGGTGAAAATCAGCAAGTCGATCGATTCGAGCCCCGACATGCGCGACAAGAAAGAACTCATTGAGGATTTCATCGCCTCGCTTACGCCGGGCGACGAGGTGTACGACAACTGGAAAGAATACGTAAACCAGCAGAAGTGCAAGGAGTACGGAGAAATCATCAAAAGCGAGCATCTTAAGGAGAAAGAGGCCATCGAGTTTATCGAAACCTCGTTTAAGCGCGGCTATGTGCCCGAGGGCGGGCTCGAACTCAACGGCATAATGCCACCGATAAACCCGTTTGACCCCAACGCCGACCGCGAAGGCAAGTTGGGCAGAGTGCTCGACAGGATTAAGACGTTCTTCAACAAATACTTCAACATAGCAAACGACATTTTCGCATAAAATAGAAATATAGTGATATATCCGCATAATTTAGAGTCGAAAATCGGTTTCGACATCGTTAGAAACATCTTAGCAGCAAAGTGCAGCAACCCCCTTGGCAAAGGCGAATGCGAGGCGATGGAATTTTCCTCCAACTATGCCAACGTAATCAAGTTGCTCACGGAAACCAACGAATATCTGTCAATCATCAAATCGACCAACGATTTTCCCAACGGACCCGTCTACGACCTGCGTGAGCAACTGATGAGAATCAAGGCTGCGGGGTCGTTTCTCACCGAGGGCGAACTTTTCCAACTGGGCAAAACCATCAACTCTGCCGCCGAAATCTGCGACTATTTCACGGAGGAGAAGAGCAACGCCTATCCGTCGCTCAAGTCGATTGCCGACTGCTTGATGTGCTTCCCTGAGATTGCTCGCCACATCGACTCTATCCTCGACAAGTTTGGCAACGTGAAGGACAATGCGTCGCCAGAACTGTTTGAATTGCGGCGGAAACTGTTTTCGGTGTCGAGCAGCGTGAACGGCATGATGCAGCGCGTGATTTCGCGCTACAAGCAAAGCGGCATGCTCGACAAGGACTGCACGCCGTCGATACGCGACGGACGCTTGGTTATCCCTGTTGCACCGATGCACAAACGCGCCGTGAAGGGCATTGTGCACGACGAATCAGCCACGGGCAAGACCTACTTCATCGAGCCGGAGGAAATTGTGGAGGCAAACAACCAAATCCGCGAATTGGAGGCGGACATCCACAAGGAAATTGTGCGCATCCTGATAATGGCTACCGACATTATCCGCCCACACCTCGCCGACCTCGCTACGTTCTACCAAACCATCGGCATCTTCGACTTTATCCGTGCAAAGGCACTGTTTGCCGATGAGATAGACGCCACGATGCCCAACGTGGCGCAAGGGCAAGAGATTGAATGGTACAACGCCATCCACCCTATCCTTTTCATCACGCTCAACAAAGTGGGCAAAAAGGTGGTGCCGCTGAGCATCAAGTTGGACAAGGAGAACCACATACTGCTGATTTCTGGCCCTAACGCCGGCGGAAAGTCGGTTTGCCTGAAGACGGTGGGCATAGTGCAGTACATGCTGCAATGCGGACTGCTGCCGCCAGTCTATTCCAACTCGCACTTTGGCATATTCGACAGCATATTTATCGACATCGGCGACGAACAATCGATTGAGAACGAACTCAGTACCTACAGTTCGCACCTGTCGAACATGAACTACTTTATGCGCCACTCCAACGCGTCTACCCTACTCCTCATCGACGAGTTTGGCGGCGGCACGGAGCCGCAGATTGGCGGCGCAATGGCGCAGGCGATACTGAAACGACTGAACGAGACTGGCGCATTCGGCGTAATCAC
>CAVAPE010000143.1:0-2240 GCA_963590405.1 Eubacterium sp. CAG:180
CGAAATCTCATACACGGGAAGAATCCATAGTCCGAAGAACACGAGTTCGTTGACAAATTTGTTGCCTATCTGGTGATTCCACGCCAATACCTTATTGGTCAGTTTGAAACTGCCGATGCACGAAGTGAAGAGCATCGAAGAAGCCAAAACGATGGCGCATACTGGAAGGAAATACTTTCTCATAGTGTAGTCGTAATGATTATAGATGCAAATCTACGAAATTAATACAGATTTTCCGTTGCTGTTTGGTCGGAAATTTTGGCATATCGGTCATTTTCGTTAACGAAAAAAACGTTGCCAGCGGTTTTTTTCTTAGGCTCGGTTGTTGTAACTTTGCATTGCTTTTGTGGCGCGTCGCTGCCGAAGTTAACGAACTCAAATATGATGAAACAAATAAAAGACTTTATTGTCCGTCAGAACGTGCATCTGTCGGAGGTCTACAGTTTGCTTAAACTGCAGCCAGCCGATGGGTCGCCGATAGTCGATGTCAAGCCCGGCCAGTTTGTCGAGGTCGAAGTGCCCGACTCCAAGACCACATTTTTACGCCGCCCAATTTCCATCAATTTCGTTGACCGCGAGTCGAACGAGTTGTGGCTATTGGTGCGTGTGGCAGGCGAGGGTACACGCCACCTGTCGCAGTTGGCTGAAGGGCGCACGCTCAATCTCGTGCTCCCTCTCGGCAAAGGCTTCACGATGCCGGCTGACGTAACCACGAAAGTGCTGCTTGCTGGCGGTGGTGTCGGCGTTGCTCCGATGCTCTACCTCGGCAGTGAACTCAAGCGTATGGGTGTCGACGTGGCATTCTTGCTCGCTGCCCGCAGCGGAAAGGACCTGCTCGAACTCGAAGAGTTTGAAAAATATGGTAAGGTCTACACCTCTACCGACGACGGCTCCCACGGCGAGCGCGGCTTGATTACGCAAAACTCCGCCCTGCAGAAGGCATGGCAAATGATCTACTGCTGCGGCCCGATGCCGATGATGAAGGCTGTGGCAGCCTACGCAATGCGCAACAACATCGAGTGCGAAGTGTCGCTCGAAAACCGCATGGCTTGCGGCGTTGGCGCTTGTCTCTGCTGCGTGGAGGATACCGACAAGGGCAATGTGTGTGTTTGCAAAGAAGGACCAGTATTTAATATAAAACGATTGAAATGGACGATTTGAGAGTAAACATTAAAGGATTGTCGCTTAAGAACCCTGTGCTCACGGCATCCGGCACTTTTGGCTATGGTGAAGAATTTGCCGATTTTGTCGACTTGAATCGTCTGGGTGGCATCATCGTGAAGGGCACCACCATCAATCACCGCGAGGGCAATCCCTATCCGCGTATGGTCGAAACGCCTTCGGGCATGCTCAATGCCGTTGGCTTGCAGAACCATGGAGTGAATTATTTCATCAACAATATCTATCCGCGCATCAAGGACCTCGACA
The DNA here is from genome assembly GCA_963590405.1 of Eubacterium sp. CAG:180. Lineage (GTDB taxonomy): Bacteria > Bacteroidota > Bacteroidia > Bacteroidales > Muribaculaceae > Limisoma. The sequence goes on from CAVAPE010000143.1 coordinate 1,429, forward strand.
CGGAAATTATCGTTAACGTGTCGGGCGCTACGGTCGACGACTATGTGGCTGTGTGCGAACGTCTTGCTCCGCTCGACAAGATTCATGCCATTGAGTTAAACATCTCTTGCCCGAATGTGAAGCAGGGCGGTATGGCTTTCGGCACGTCGTGCGCAGGTGCGTCGCAGGTGGTGCGTGCAGCGCGCGAGGCTTACGGCAAGACGCTGATTGTGAAACTTTCGCCTAACGTTACCGACATCGCCGAGATTGCCCGCGCCGTTGAGGCGGAGGGCGCAGACGCAGTGTCGCTGGTCAACACCTTCCTCGGAATGTCGATTGACGTGGAGAAACGCACGCCTTATCTGTCGACGGTTACAGGCGGCTTGTCGGGACCGTGCATCCGCCCGATTGCGGTGCGCATGGTTTGGCAGGTGGCGCGTGCGGTCAAGATTCCCGTAATCGGTCTTGGCGGCATCATGAACGGTCGCGATGCCCTTGAATTTATCCTCGCTGGCGCAACAGCCGTTGAGGTCGGCACTGCCAACTTCGTCGACCCGTCAGTCACGATGAAGATTATCGACTACATCAAGGACTATTGCAACCGCCACCACGTATCGTCAATGCGCGAACTCATCGGCGGTATGATAGTGTAAATCAAGCTGAAAAGAACAAGAAAAAATATCGGGCTGGATTCCGCATAGGAGTCCAGCCTTTTTGCTATATTAAGATTGCCAAACGCACACAATTTGACTAAATTAAGTATTTGTCAGAATACAATGTCATGTTTAGCGGATAGCATCATTATTATCACAAAATTTAATGTATATTTGTAA
>CAVAPE010000144.1:0-2233 GCA_963590405.1 Eubacterium sp. CAG:180
AAGTACTACTTCCTCTCTGGTTTCACAGCTAAGTTGGCTGGTACAGAGCGCGGTATCACTGAGCCTACTCCAACATTCTCTGCTTGCTTCGGTCAGGCGTTCTTGGAATTGCACCCAACAAAATACGCAGAAGAGTTGGTTAAGAAGATGGAGAAGAACAACGCTAAGGCTTACCTCGTAAACACTGGTTGGAACGGTACTGGCAAGCGTATCTCTATCCGCGACACTCGTGGTATCATCGACGCTATCCTCAGCGGCGACATCGACAAAGCTCCTACAAAACAAATCCCAATGTTCGATTTCAAGGTGCCAACTGAATTGCCAGGCGTAGCAACTGAAATCCTCGACCCACGCGACACTTACGCTGAAGCTGCTCAATGGGAAGAGAAAGCAAAGGATTTGGCTGCACGTTTCATCAAGAACTTCAAGAAGTACGAGACAAACGAAGCAGGCAAGGCACTCGTTGCTGCAGGTCCAAAGCTCTAATCAAGAGTAATCGTTACAACACGATAACAGCCGAAAGGCGCGGTCATCAAGACTGCGCCTTTCTTTTTTGGTAAATTTCGGCTGCAGAAACACGCTTTTCCGCAATATTGATGCAATATTCAGACGTTTTCCACGTTTAAAGTAGAAAGGATAAAATTCGCATTTCTATGAAACAACGTTTACACACCATATTACTCGTAGCCGCTGCCTTGCTGGCTATCACCAATTCATCATGCAAGACGCCGAAGTCGCTGGCTTACATCGAAAATGCCGACTCATTGAAAGTGAGCACATTGCAACTCGACTACGCCATCAAAATCCGCCCAGCAGACGAATTGCTGATCACCGTCAACTCCATCGTGCCCGAAGCCACGGCGGCATTCAACCTGCCGCTGATCAACCCGTCGACGGGCAACGAGATGAAAATGACGGCCTCACCGCAAAACCAAACATACATCGTCGACACCAACGGCGACATCCTTTTTCCTGCCATCGGCACAATCCATGTGGCAGGGATGACAACGCTGGAACTGAAAAACTACCTCACCGAACGCATTTCAAAGGAGGTCGACGACCCGGTAGTGCGCGTGCAACTCGGCAATTTCCGCGTCAACGTACTCGGTGAAGTCAAGGAGGCAGGAGCCATCGAAGTGAAAAGCGAACGCTTCTCCATCTTCGACGCCCTCGCAGCGGCAGGCGACATGACAGAATACGGCGAGCGCACCAACGTGCTCGTAATACGCGAAGAGAACGGTCAGCGCCAATACCACCGACTCAACCTCAAGGACGCATCAATCGTAGATTCGCCCTACTACTATCTGCAGCAAAACGACGTGGTCTACGTGCAGCCGAACAACATCAAGGCAGGAAACGCAAAATACAGCCAAAACAACGCATTCAAGGTAACTGTCGTTTCAACAGTTGTCAGCGCAGTGTCGGTAATCGCCTCACTCGTAATCGCTTTGGCTGTCAAATAACAAACACAGCGATATGCTTAACATCCATCGGGCATATTTCTATGTATTCTTCGTGTGTGTGCTGAGCCTATTTTTGGCTCCGCACCTATTGTCGTTTATCGACGAAGCGTGTCTTGCCGCATTCGTAGTATTGGCAGTCGTCGACATGGCGTTCAACCGTTGCTTCCGCAAATACCGGCTTATGTTTGTGCTTCTCGGCGTACTGGCATTCTATTTGCTCTTCTCACTTGCAGCATTGCACTACAACACTCCGAAGGCGCAAATCAACGATTTCATTCTCCAGAGCAAACCGCTTATAGCCTTCTCCGTGAGTTACGCTATAGCGCCGCAGTTCACAGCCAACGAGCGGTGGATATTGAAGAAAACCTGTATATTTCTGGCATTCCTCGCCTTTGCAGTCATCGCTGCGGGCGTTTACGATATCACCATCTTCCACATCTACTACGGAGGCCTCACCTGCGTGGGATGCGCAGTGACCTACCTTTTGATGTCGTACGACGAGGAAAATCCAAGAGCCTATAGCCGTATCGACCTGATTTGGGTGACGGTTATACTGTTGCTTGGCTTGATTTGCACCCGCTCAAAATACTATGGTTTTGTGGTGCTGGCATTCTTTATGCTATTTGTCTACCGTCCGGGCACGGTCAACTTCAAAAGTTTGCGCAACATAACAATCGGCGTGCTTGCATTTGCAATTATGGTGCTTGTGGCGTGGAAAAAGATAGAATACTACTACATCACCGGCAATGGCGACACGTTCGACCCCGACG
>CAVAPE010000145.1:0-2094 GCA_963590405.1 Eubacterium sp. CAG:180
GGTATTGGCGTGGAATCACCAGATAGGTAACAAATTTGTCAACGAACTCGTGTTCTTCGGACTGTGGATTCTTCCCGTGTATGAGATTTCGGCAATCGCCGACATTCTCGTAATCAACAGCGTGGAATTTTGGTCGGGCACAAACCCCATCCAGGCTGGCACAAAGACCGTGAGCGACGAAAACGGGCGTTTCCTCATTGCTTGGGACAACACTGGCTACAAAATCACCAACGAGACCACTGGCGAGGTTACGCGCTTCAACTTCGACGCTGACACCAACTCTTGGTCGTTGGCTACAAAGGACGGCGACATCACGTTCCTCACTTTCGTCGACGACACGCATGTGAAACTCCCTACTCGCGACGGCTCTACCACGATTGTTGAAGTTTCCAACAACGGCGTGATGGCGTACCGCGACATGGTGGGCTACACCACCGACCTCTTCGCCCAGCGATAGGACTTTGATTTCTACAGGATTCACTTATTTATATTATGAAAAAACTTAATCTCATTCTCGCCGCACTGCTTGCCTTTGCGGCGAATGCCTTCGCGGCAACCTTCAGCGGCACGCTGCCGGTGATGTATATCAACACGGAAAACTCCACTGCCGTCACGTCGAAGGACTATTACGTCAACGCCACATACTACGTAGACAATCTTAACCTCGACGGCTACGAATCGACAGGCAGCGCAAGTGAGCCGCTCGCCCTGAAAATCAAATGCCGCGGCAACTATACATTCTGGGGCTTCGACAAAAAGCCTTACCGCCTGAAACTCGATGCGAAGGCCGGTCTGCTCGGCATGAAGAAGAGCAAGCACTTCGCCTTGCTTGCCCACGCCGACGACAATCTCGGCTTCCTGCGCAACACCCTTGGCTTTGAATTGAGCCGCCGCGTGGGGCTTGACTTCACTCCTGAGCAACGCCCTGTGGAGGTGGTGCTCAACGGCGACTACATCGGTCTGTATTTCCTCACCGAGGTGATCCGCGTGGACTCAAACCGCGTGAAAATCACTGAGCAGGCCGACAACGAGACCGACCCGGACAACATCACCGGCGGTTGGCTCGTGGAGATTGACAACTACGACGATGAGGCGCAGGTGTCGTTCTACGAGGGCAACGGCGAAAAAATCCGCTTCACCTACAAATCGCCAGAGGTGCTCTCCTCTGCGCAGTCCGACTATCTGCTTAATCTTGGCAAAGCGGTCGACAATGCCATCTATGCCTCCGACAAATCGTCGACAGAATGGGAAAACTACATCGACCTCGACTCGATTGCGGCGTTCTATGTGGTACAGGAAGTTATGGACAACGCCGAGTCGTTCCACGGCAGTTGCTATTTCCACAAAGACCGCGGTGCGGACACAAAAATGATTTTCGGTCCAGTATGGGACTTTGGCAACGCCTACCATCGCGGCACTGACAAATTCATCTATCAGGATCCTCCATTCGGACAGACATGGATTGGCGAAATCGCCAAATTCCCGCGTTTCCAAAGCAAGGTGAAGGAAGTGTGGAGTAAATTCATCACCTACGACTATGCTTCGCTCGACCAGTTTGTCAACGACTTTGCATCGCAAATCTCATCAGCAGCGAAAGCCGACTACAACCGTTGGCCGAACTACGGCAACCAGGACATGAACAGCAAGAAAAACGAATTTCTCAACATGCTCCACGCCAAAGTCAACTGGCTCGTAAATCAATGGGGCGGCGCAGGCATCGCAGCGCCAAGTGCATCCACAGAGGTCACAGTGAGCGCCGGAGCCAACGGTAGCCTCTCATTCTCCGAGCCCGTCGTTGCAGTGTCGGCCTACGACCTTGCTGGTCGCCAGACCTGCGTTGAGCAGACGTCAGCCACCACCGCCACCCTCAGCGCCCACGCTGGCATCTACCTTCTCCGCATCCAAACTGCCACCGGCATCCAAACCGCCAAAGTCGCAGTCCAGTAAACTCACACTGCTTCAAGCAGAAAAAACGCAATCCCGAAAACCGCCATCGGCCTTCGGGATTGTTTTTTGTTGTTCAGATTTTTTGCAGGGAGGATTTGCGAATCTCTTGCAACTCTTTTATTTCGTCTTTTCTTCCAAAAAACCTCA
>CAVAPE010000146.1:0-2064 GCA_963590405.1 Eubacterium sp. CAG:180
GCTTAATCTTAGGCATAAGAACTCAAACAACATAAGGGTTGCTCCTTTCGGGGCAACCCTTTTTGTGTCTACGCAGCCGATTTTGGAAATGGTCAATCTCTTAACGTAGCCAGAGGGATGACCTTCACTCCGTCTTCTCGGGTATATGCCATTTCGCCGCCGGTCAGAACAATCAGTAAGTCGGGCTCGCGTAGCGGCATTTGCTTTTCTTCTTTATTCTTTTCAGTGATCAGACTCTTTAATTGCAGGAGGTGCTTCGCGCCTTCGTCGATTTCCCGACTTCCAAGTTTGCACTCTATCAGAGCATAGCGTCCGTCGGCAAGGTGCAGAACCACATCGGCTTCCAGTCCGTAGCGGTCATGGTAATACGACACCTTTCCGCCCAAAGCCTGAGAGTAAATTTTCAAATCGCGGATGCACATACATTCAAAAATAAACCCAAAGGTGCGCAAGTCCAGTTCCAGACTTCTTGGCGACATACCCAGCGCAGCGACAGCGATAGAAGGGTCTGTAAAGCACCGTTTGGCACCCGTCCGTATCGCTGCTGCGGAGCGAACGGCAGGGCACCACGCTTCAACATCTTCGATGACAAACAGTCGTTCCAGTGCTGCAACATAGTCGTCGAATGTCGGCATCGATGTCTTTTCCATTTCAGCCGTCACGTCAGCCAGCATCTTTGACTTTTTCACCAAAGTACAGACATTGCGAGCATAAGAGCGCAGAATCAATCGGGCGAGGGTAGGTTGCCTTTTTACGCCGTCCTCCCTTGAGATGTCTTCGTCGCAGATTACGTTGACATAATCAGAAGCAATAAGTAGTTGGGCTTCCTCAGAAGAAACGTCCAATGATGCAGGCCAGCCACCACGACACGCAGAGTGGATGAGCCGTTCGACGGTCATTTCTGAAATTTCGCCGTCGATGTCGTAGTTGCTTTCGTCGAAAAGAGTGCGCAGTGATATTTTGCCTGTCGATTCTCCCGACTCAAACAGGCTCATCGGGTACATTGGCATCTTGGAAATGCGTCCGGTGCCAGTGTGCATTATTTCTCTGTTTTTGTCGTCGACCACGGTTGAGCCCGTAAGTATGAATTGTCCCTTAAGGTTTCGTTCGTCCACGACATTGCGGACGGAATCCCACAACACGGGGGCAACCTGCCACTCGTCTATCAGTCGTGGTGTGTCGCCCTTTAGAAGTAGCGACGGCTTGTTGCGTGCAGTTGCCAGATACCCTTCTCGCTTGTCTGGGTCTTGCATCTTGATTACACTCTTCGCCTGCTGCATGGCGGTAGTTGTCTTGCCGCACCATTTTGGCCCGACAATCTGGACTGCGCCGAAGGCTTCCAGACGTGTTTTGAGCAGCCTATCGGCTATTCTTTCTAAATACTTCATTTGTAATGCTTTCTCGGCGTAAAGGTAATGTAAAAAGTTCGATTTTGCAAGCAACTTTGCATTTTTGCGGTAGTTTACTTTGTGTTTTTGCGGTAGTTTACTTTGCATTTTTGCGGCATTTTACTTTGTGTTTTTGTGATGGAGAGGTGCTGCGACGAGGGGATTGTGCTTCCGTAGAGGGTGCCGCCCACCTCGCTTCGCAGAAGTGGATTTTTCTGCTTGTGATGTCATTCTATCGGTTGTTATTGTGTATGTTAGATGGTTATTGTAAATTTGTGGCATAATTCAACATTCATACTATCATTCCAATAACAATGAAGATTTTCAAGAATTTATTTGTGGTTGTTGCTGTTGCGGGCAGTGTGCTTTCTGCTGGAGCGGAAACCTACAAGGCTTCCAAGATGCAGATGACGATTGGCGCATACACTTCTTCGAGCGTAGCGACGACCGACATGGTTCTGCTTGGCGAGAACGCCGACGGACAGCAGATTTGGGCGTGCAACAAGCCCGAGGGAAAAGTCGACAAGTATGCCCGTTGGGCAGATGTAAGCGATGGCTCAATGTCGCTTGGCGTGGACAAGTTTGAGAAAAATAAGAAGTACAGCATCACTAACGACTACAACGAGTATGCTGACCGCGCTGTCGAGTCAAACACCACCGACCTCTATGTGGTGAA